>CAVFMZ010000006.1:0-47685 GCA_963623675.1 Firmicutes bacterium CAG:176
GTGCTGATGGGTTCCATCGGCGGAGATGCAAAGACTTCCCCGTGGTATAAGCTGGAGCCGTCCAAACGCCCGGAAGCAGGACTTCTCGGCATCCGCAAAGCACTGAATCTGTTCGCAAATTTAAGACCGGCATATCTTTATGATGAGCTTCGCGCAGCATGCCCGCTCCGTGATGACATCAGTGCAGAAGGATTTGACATGCTGATCATGAGAGAGCTGACCGGAGGCCTGTACTTCGGAGCCAGAAAGACAGAAGAGGTGGATGGCGTGAGAACCGCTACTGACACTCTCTCTTACAATGAAAACGAGATCCGCCGTATTGCAAAACGTGCATTTGACATCGCCATGAAGCGCCGCAAGAAGGTCTGCAGCGTGGATAAGGCAAATGTCCTGGATTCTTCCCGTCTGTGGAGACAGGTAGTGGAAGAAGTGGCTAAGGATTATCCGGAAGTTACCCTTTCCCATATGTACGTAGACAACTGTGCAATGCAGCTGGTTATGAATCCGGCACAGTTCGATGTGATTCTCACAGAGAACATGTTCGGCGATATTTTATCCGATGAGGCGTCCATGGTGACCGGCTCCATCGGAATGCTTTCCAGTGCGAGCCTGAATGAGACAAAATTCGGCCTCTATGAACCGAGCCACGGTTCCGCACCGGATATTGCAGGACAGGATAAGGCAAACCCCATTGCCACGATCCTTTCCGCAGCCATGATGCTCCGCTACTCTCTGGATCTTGACAAAGAGGCAGATGCAGTGGAAGCAGCAGTCCGTCAGGTATTGAAAGACGGTTACCGCACCGGCGATATTATGTCAGACGGATGCACCCAGGTAGGTACCAAAGAGATGGGAACCCTCATCGCAGAGCGGTTATAAATAATATAAGCAAACACATTTAAAATTTACACGCAACAGGAGGAAATCACGTCATGAGAAGTGATGCAGTAAGGAAGGGCATGCAGCAGGCGCCGCACAGATCATTATTCAATGCCCTTGGATTAACAGAAGAAGAGATGAACCGTCCGCTGGTAGGTATCGTAAGCTCCTACAACGAGATTGTACCGGGACATATGAATCTGGACAAGATTGTCCAGGCAGTGAAGCTGGGAGTTGCCATGGCAGGCGGAACCCCGATTATGTTCCCGGCTATCGCAGTATGTGATGGTATTGCCATGGGACATACCGGAATGAAATATTCCCTGGTAACCCGTGACCTGATCGCAGATTCCACGGAGGCTATGGCTATGGCTCATCAGTTTGATGCCCTGGTGATGGTTCCGAACTGTGATAAGAACGTACCGGGTCTTCTGATGGCAGCAGCCAGAGTCAATGTTCCGACCGTATTTGTCAGCGGAGGACCGATGCTGGCAGGACATGTAAAAGGACAGAAGAGAAGTCTTTCCAGCATGTTCGAGGCAGTTGGTTCCTATGCGGCAGGTACCATGACAGAAGATGACGTGAAAGAATTTGAAAATAAGGTATGTCCGACCTGCGGTTCCTGCTCCGGTATGTATACCGCTAACAGCATGAACTGCCTGACAGAGGCACTTGGTATGGGACTTCAGGGCAACGGAACCATTCCGGCTGTCTACTCCGAGCGTATCAAGCTGGCGAAGAGAGCCGGTATGAAGGTTATGGAGATGCTGGAGAAAAATATCCGTCCGAGAGACATTATGACCAAGGAGGCATTTATGAATGCCCTGACGGTAGATATGGCACTGGGATGCTCTACCAACAGTATGCTTCACCTTCCGGCCATCGCCCATGAGGCAGGCGTGGAGCTGAACGTGGACATTGCCAATGAAGTAAGTGCAAGAACACCGAACCTGTGCCATCTGGCACCGGCAGGCCCGACCTACATGGAAGACCTGAACGAAGCAGGCGGTGTATACGCAGTGATGAATGAGCTGTCCAAAAAGAACCTTCTGAATCTGGACTGCCAGACCGTAACCGGTAAGACCGTTGGAGAGAACATTAAGAACTGCATCAACAAGAATCCGGAAGTCATCCGTACCATCGACAATCCGTACAGCCAGACCGGCGGTATCGCCATCCTGAGGGGAAATCTGGCACCGGACAGCGGTGTTGTAAAGCGTTCTGCCGTGGCACCGGAGATGCTGGTACATGAAGGACCGGCTCGGGTCTTCGACTGTGAAGAGGATGCTATTGCAGCTATCAAAGGCGGCAAGATCGTGGCAGGTGATGTGGTTGTCATCCGTTACGAGGGACCGAAAGGCGGTCCGGGTATGAGAGAGATGCTGAACCCGACTTCCGCTATCGCAGGTATGGGACTGGGGTCTTCCGTAGCACTGATCACAGACGGACGTTTCAGCGGGGCAAGCCGTGGCGCTTCCATCGGACACGTATCACCGGAAGCAGCAGTAGGCGGACCGATTGCCCTGGTAGAAGAGGGAGATATCATTAAGATTGATATTCCGGCAAATACGCTGAATGTGGATATTTCTGATGAAGAGATGGCTGCAAGACGTGCAAAATGGCAGCCGAGAGAGCCGAAGGTAACCACCGGTTATCTGGCTCGCTACGCGCATCTGGTTACTTCCGGAAACCGCGGAGCAATTCTGGAGATTCAGGACTAAAAAGGGGGAGACTGGCTTATGATGATGACAGGAGCAGAGATCGTTGTTGCCTGCCTGAAAGAACAGGGAGTAGATACTGTATTTGGATATCCGGGTGGAGCAATCTTAAATATTTATGATGCATTATATAAACACAGCGATGAGATCAGACACGTGCTGACCTCCCATGAGCAGGGTGCGTCCCATGCGGCAGACGGCTATGCAAGAGCAACCGGAAAGGTGGGCGTATGTATCGCCACCTCCGGCCCTGGTGCTACCAACCTGGTTACCGGTATTGCGACCGCTTACATGGATTCCGTTCCGCTGGTGGCCATTACCTGTAACGTAGGAACCTCACTGCTTGGAAAAGACAGCTTCCAGGAGGTAGACATTACCGGTATTACCATGCCGATCACCAAGCATAACTTTATCGTCAAAGACGCAAGAGATCTGGCAAAAGTGATGCGCCGTGCATTCCGTATTGCACAGTGTGGCCGTCCGGGTCCGGTTCTGGTGGATATTACCAAGGACGCGACTGCCAATCAGGCAGAGTATATTGAGGAAGTTCCGGATGTGATCCTTCCGGATACTGCATGTATTACGGATGCTGACCTGGAGCAGGCAGCAGCCCTGATCCGGGAAGCAGAGAAGCCCATGATCTTTGTAGGTGGTGGTGCGATTGCAGCAGACGCCAGCGAGGAACTTCTGGAGTTCGTGGAAAAAGTACATGCTCCGGTATGCGATTCTCTGATGGGAAAAGGCGCATTCCCGGGAACCCATGCCCTGTATGCAGGAATGCTGGGTATGCACGGTACCAAATACGCGAACCTGGGCGTAGCAGGCTGTGACCTTCTGATCACCATAGGCTCCCGTTTCAGCGACCGTGTATTCGGAAATGCAGCAAAATTCGCACAGCATGCCAAAGTACTGCAGATTGATGTGGATCCGGCTGAGATCAATAAGAATATCATTACCAGTGCCAGCATCATCGGTGATGTGAAGGAAGTGCTGAAGCGTCTGAATCCGCTGCTTGACCAGCAGAACCATGAGGAGTGGGTGGCACATATTGAGGATCTGAAAGAAAGATTCCCGCTGAAATACAATCAGGAAGGTCTGACAGGACCATATATCATCGAAGAAATTTATCGTGTGACAAAAGGTGATGCGATTATCTGTACCGAGGTAGGACAGCATCAGATGTGGGCTGCACAGTATTATAAATACAGCAAACCGCGTACCTTGCTGACCTCCGGCGGTCTGGGAACCATGGGCTATGGACTGGGAGCCTCCATGGGAGCCAAGACTGCAAGACCGGAGAAGACCGTCATTAACGTAGCAGGAGATGGCTGCTTCCGTATGAATATGAACGAGCTGGCAACCGCATCCCGTTATAATATCCCGATTGTGGAAGTAGTCATCAACAACCATGTACTGGGAATGGTACGTCAGTGGCAGACCCTGTTCTACGGTGGAAGATATTCTGCAACCGTACTCAACGATAACGTTGATTTCGTAAAAGTAGCGGAAGGACTTGGCTGTAAGGCTGTCCGTATCACGAAAAAAGAAGAGGTAGGTCCGGCACTGGAAGAGGCCATCGCTTACGGCGGTCCGGTAGTGCTTGACTGCCAGATTGATCAGGACGACAAAGTATTCCCGATGGTACCTGCAGGAGCAGCAATCGATGAAGTCTTTGATGAAGACGATTTGAATAAAAAGTAAAGAAATGCATACTATGGGGGAGGGTATCAATACAAAAAAGATATCTTTCCCTCGTTGTGTATAGTTGACTTCAAAGGAAAGAGGAGTGTGTGAAAAAATGAGCAGAGTTTACAATTTTTCTGCAGGACCGGCAGTATTACCGGAGGAAGTATTAAAGGAAGTGGCAGCGGAGATGCTGGATTACAATGGAAGCGGCATGTCTGTGATGGAAATGAGCCACAGATCCAAAGTGTTTGAAGAGATTCTGAATACGGCAGAACAGGATTTCCGTGATCTCTTACATATTCCGGACAATTATAAGGTGCTGTTCCTGTCAGGCGGTGCTCATCACCAGTTTGCAGCAGTTCCCATGAACCTGATGAAAAATGGAGTTGCAGACTACATCATCACCGGACAGTGGGCAAAGAAAGCATTCGCAGAGGCTCAGAAATATGGAACAGCCAACAAGATTGCTTCCAGTGAGGATCAGACCTTCTCTTATATTCCGGACTGCTCCGATCTTCCGATCAGTGAGAATGCAGATTACGTGTATATTTGCGAGAATAATACCATTTATGGAACCAAATTCAAGACCCTTCCGAACACCAAAGGAAAAGAGCTGGTAGCAGACGTATCTTCCTGCTTCCTGTCTGAGCCTATGGATGTGACCAAATACGGCATGTTCTACGGCGGCGTTCAGAAGAATATCGGACCGGCAGGTATGGTCATTGCAGTCATCCGTGAGGATCTGATCCGCGACGACGTGATGCCGTGCACACCGACCATTATGAAATATAAGACGCAGGCAGATGCCAATTCTCTTTATAATACACCAAACTGCTATTGCATCTATGTATGCGGAAAAGTCTTCAAATGGCTGAAGAACATGGGCGGTCTGGAAGTCATGAAGCAGAAGAATGAAGAGAAAGCTGCCATCCTGTATGATTATCTGGACAACAGCAAGATGTTCCACGGAACTGTCCGCAAGGAAGACCGTTCCCTCATGAACGTACCGTTTGTGACCGGAGACAAGGATCTGGATGCCAAATTTGTAAAAGAAGCAACGGCAGCAGGTCTTGTGAACCTGAAAGGACACAGAACCGTAGGCGGTATGAGAGCAAGCATTTATAATGCAATGCCGAAGGAAGGCGTGGAAGCGCTGGTGGCATTTATGAAGAAATTTGAAGAGGAGAACGCGTAAGATGTATCAGTATCATTGCCTGAATCCGATTGCACAGGTCGGACTCGATCATTTTAATGGAAATTATGCACAGACAGATAAGATGGAGGATGCAGATGCTGTACTGGTAAGAAGTGCAGTGATGCATGACATGGAGCTTCCGGAGAAGCTTTGCGTTATCGGAAGAGCAGGAGCAGGAGTGAATAACATTCCTCTGGGAAAATGCTCTGAGCAGGGTATCGCAGTCTTCAATACACCGGGCGCCAATGCAAATGGTGTAAAAGAGCTGGTAATTGCAGGTCTTCTGCTGGCCTCCAGAGATATCGTAGGCGGTATTCACTGGGTACAGTCTGAGCGTCAGAACGAAGAGATTGAGAAGCTTGCTGAAAAGCAGAAGAAACAGTTCGCAGGCGGCGAGATCAAAGGAAAGAAACTGGGGATTATCGGTCTGGGAGCCATTGGTATTCTGGTGGCAAATGCAGCGGTTGCCCTTGGCATGGAAGTATACGGCTATGACCCGTTCATCTCTGTAGAGGCAGCATGGAAGCTTTCCAGAGATGTACATCATACCACTGACGTCAACGAGATTTACCGTGAGTGTGATTATATCACCATTCATGTACCGCTGATGGACAGCACCAAAGGCATGATCGGAGCAGATGCGATCGCACTGATGAAACCGAGTGCTGTTGTATTGAACTTCGCAAGAGGTCCTCTGGTAGATCAGAAGGCCATTGCAGAGGCACTGAAAACCAACCGGATTCATAAATATGTAACGGATTTCCCGACCACGGATCTGGCAAACCTGAAAAATGCCATTGTCATTCCGCATCTGGGAGCTTCCACCAAAGAGTCCGAGGATAACTGTGCGGTGATGGCAGTCAAAGAGATTCAGGATTATCTGGAGAACGGAAACATTCACAATTCCGTCAACTATCCGAACTGCGACATGGGTGTATGCAAGGACGCTATGCGTGTTACCATCATCCATCGCAACATCCCGAACATGCTGACCAAATTTACCGCAGCATTCGGTGATCTGGGCATCAACATTGAGCGTCTGACCAATGTAACCAGAGGCGAGTATGGATACGTTATGATCGATCTGGGAAATGTGGCTGACGACGAAGAAATCGAAAAGATCCGGGCAATTGAAGGCGTATTAAAAGTCCGGACCATGAAATAATGGCGGCTGTAAAACCGTTTCGGTGCATTCATCCGGCAAAAGGCAGGGAAGAGCAGATTGCTGCTCTTCCCTACGATGTTTATAACCGGGAAGAAGCACGGAAAGCGGTGGAAGGAAAGCCGTTATCTTTTCTGAACATTGACCGCCCGGAGACCATGTTTGCACCGGAGCAGGATATGTACGCACCGGAGGTCTATAAGGCAGCAGCAGACCGTCTGCAGCAGATGCGAACAGAGGGCAGCTTTGTACAGGAGGAGAAGTCAGTCTATTATCTCTATGAGCTGACCATGGATGGCCGCTCCCAGACGGGAATTGTAGCCTGTGCCTCCGTGGACGACTATCTTAATAAAGTGATTAAAAAGCATGAAAATACCAGGGAAGAGAAGGAACAGGACCGCATCCGCCATGTGGATGTCTGCAGTGCCCAGACCGGACCGATTTTCCTGGCATACCGTTCCAATGAAGTGCTCCGGAAATTGACTGCAGAGGTAAAAGCGACAGCACCGGAATTTGCATTTGTATCGGAAGACGGCATCGGACACAGAGGGTGGAAGATCAGTGAGCAGAAAAAGGTCGAGCAGATTGAGCAGGCCTTTACACAGATCGACAGCATCTATATCGCCGACGGTCACCACAGAGCGGCCTCCGCAGTGAAAGTGGGCTTAAAACGCCGGGCAGAGCATCCGGATTATGAAGGAACCGAGGAGTTTAACTATTTCCTTTCTGTTCTGTTCCCGGACGAGGAACTGCTGATTATGGATTATAACCGTGTGGTGAAAGATCTGAATGGCCTGTCAGAAGCAGAATTCCTTGCGAAAGTTTCAGAGAAGTTTGAAACGCAGAAACTCACGCAGCAGACAAAACCGGCAGAAAAAGGACAGGTTACCATGTATCTTCATGGAAGCTGGTATCTGCTGAAAGCAAGAGATGAATATAAAAAAGCAGATCCGGTGGAGGCGCTGGATGTATCCTTCCTCCAGCGAGAACTGCTGGGACCGGTGCTTGGCATCGGTGATCCGCGAACTGACGGCCGGATTGATTTCATCGGAGGAATCCGCGGACTTTCCGAACTGGAGCGAAGAGCGGACAGCGACTGTGAGGTGGCATTTGCCATGTATCCCACTTCCATTCAGGAACTCTTTGAAGTGGCGGACACAGGCCTTCTGATGCCGCCCAAATCCACCTGGTTCGAGCCAAAGCTTCGGAGCGGACTGTTTATTCATGCGATTTAACTATTCAGAGCCATGCACATGCCCGTGAATATGTGATGCATGCTTGCATGGAGACACATATTCCGGAGCATGTATATGGCGAGCAGCCATAAATGAGCAAAAGTAAAGCCTCGTAGAGGCGGTTTTGCGAATGCGGCTCTGGATAGTTATTATAAGTTTATTTAGCAGGGCTGGAAGCGGAAGACATAATCTCTTGCTTTTCCACCATCCAGGAACTGTACATATTTCTTCTTCAGCATGTCCGTACAGGGAACCTGATCCATGGTTCCGCCGCACCAGGGCTCGATGCAGAGGAACGGGGCGTCTTTTTTGATGGGGGTCCAGAAAGCCACGCTTTCATATCCCGGGAAATCAAACTGGATGCCTTTCTCTGTTTTGAAACTGATAAGTTTTACCGTGCGGTGTGTAAGATTCTCATAGAGAATGGCGTCGTTGTCAAACATAGGGTACTGTAAGTGCAGATCCGGGACATTTTCATCCTTAAAGCGGAGCATATAGTCTGTGAACTGTTCTCCTTCTTCCATAGGGCAGAAGAACGCCGGATGTCCGCCGATGAGGAAAGGCATTTCTTCGGCACCCAGGTTGGAGACGCCGTAGGTCACTTCCAGCGCCGGACCGTTCAGGCGGAAGGTGACGGTGAACTGGAAATCATAAGGGTAGATGGGTTTGGTAAAATCACTGGTTCCGGTGGAGAGTACCACATAGTCATCACCCTGCTCCGCTACATCAAATTCCACATCTTTGACAAAGCCATGGCGCGGAATGGCATAATCCGTACCGTGGATGGTGACGGTCTCCGGCACAGCGCCGATGTATGGGAACAGGACCGGTGAGGTCTTTGCCCAGTAAGCCGGGTCTTTCTGCCACATATATTCTTTGCCGGTAGCGGTTTTATAGGACAGAAGCTCCGCACCATGCGTGCGGCAGGTAACGGTGGCTTCTGCATTCTGAATGGTAATGTTCATGATAAAAATCCCCCTTGGTGGTTATTCTGATAACAGTATAGAAGGTTTTACAGGCGCTTGCAAGTCCGGTCTTTAAACAAAGATCTTTTGCTGCCCCATATATTTCTTCAGGAGAAACGCGCAAAAATATGGAAATGTGATAATATTTTCGCTTATACCAATATTTCCAATCGTAAACTTAATTCCATGCCGGATATCCGGATAAGTATCACTCTTAATCAACTGATTCATAGATTTTGCTCTGTTTGTATTGGACTTGACTTCTACCGGAATGAGCTCGTTTGCACTGCGGATAAAGAAATCTTCTTCCAGTGTAGAGTTTTCCCTGGAATAATAAAACAGTCCATATCCCTGTTTTATGAAAGCTTCTGCAGCAAAATTTTCATAAAGTGCCCCTTTATAAACGCCCAGATTCTTATTTGCACGTAGATCAACCTGTGATTCATCATCAAGACTCGATACGAGTAATCCGGTATCTGACATATATATTTTAAATTTATTTTCACAGATGTTACCCTTTAAAGGCAGTTCGGGAAATTGAAGACAATCACAGACATTTATTAGCCCTGCATCTTTTAACCAGTCTACGCATCCCATATAGTCCTTCGATCTTCCGCCTTTTGCAACTTTGGAATATTGGAATTTTTTGTTTTCTTTTGCAAGCTGTGCAGGAATGGATCTGTATACATTTAATATTTTGGCTTTATCCAAACCGTCTGCATACTTGATAATGTCATTCTCATAATCCGTAAGTAACTGACGCTGTAATGCCAAAGATCCTTCAAACGTTCCCTTTTTGATATAGTTTGACACGATTGCAGGCATTCCGCCTAAGATACAATATTCCAGAAATAAATTAGAATAGATGCGGTGTTCTGCATCAGAGAAAGCATTTCCGGATAACATATGTGCAAGCATGTCATCAATAACTTCTGCTGTATAACCTTTGGCCCATAAAAATTCTTCAAAGTCCATAGAATACATCTGATAGTCTGTTTTGTAACCAACACTGATACTTGCAATCCAGTGATACTGGACTCCGAGCAAGGAGCCGGAACAGATTACATCGTATTTCCCATCTTCTTTGAAGAATTTAAGAGAAGTTGCGATTTCTGGAAAATCCTGTATTTCATCAAAAAAAATCAAGGTTTCGTTTGGCTCAAAATGTTTTGAGGGATCAATCCTGCTGATTAGCCGGGTAATGCTGTCGGCCGAAAAACCATCGGCAATGATTGATTTATAGGAAGGTTCTGTAATGAAATTGATTTCAATTAGATTTTTGTAATGCGTTTTTGCAAATTCCCTTATGGTTTCTGTTTTGCCGACTTGTCGTGCACCCTTTATAATTAAAGGATATCGATCGGGATTTTTGATCCAGTCCTTCAAAAAAGTATCCGCTTTGCGAAGTAAATAACTCATAGAAGATACCTCCTGTCATGATATGTAATAATATTATACACTATTATACACTTTTATGAGCGAATAAATTCAAAAAAATACATTTTTATGAGCGAATATATGAGGAATCATACATTTTCATGAGCGAATACATAAGATATGATTCACAAAAGGGGATCTGTGTTTTCTGGTCTTTACCTCACCGGGGAAATAGTGCTATACTATGAAAAGAATGTCAGAAAGAATGTAAACGAGAGGGGTGGAAGAGTTGAGTACAGCTACAAGCTGCGATACCTGCAGAAATTATGTGTACGATGAGGATTATGAATATTATGTATGTGAGATGGATCTGGACGAGGATGAGATGTATCGTTTTCTGACCAGCTCTGTGCAGAGCTGCCCCTATTATCAGCTGGATAATGAATACCTGATTGTACGAAAACAGATGTAAGGAGAGCTGATGAAGGAAAGAAACAGTTACCAGCATGTGGAACACAGTTTTGAGCCTGTATATGATGAGCATTCCGAGATTCTGATTCTGGGAACCTTCCCATCGGTGAAATCCCGGGAAAATCATTTTTATTACGGTCATCCACAGAACCGTTTCTGGAAATTGCTGGCAAGGCTTACCGAAGAGCCGGTGCCGGAGACCGTGGAAGAGAAGAAAGCGCTGCTTTTAAAACATCACATTGCCCTGTGGGACGTGGTGCAGAGCTGCGACATCATCGGTTCCAGTGACAGCAGTATCAAAAATGTGGTTCCGGCGGACATCGCCAGAATCCTGCGTGAGAGTTCCGTTCAGAAAATCTATGCCAACGGTGACAAAGCGTACCGTTTATATAAGAAATACTGTGAAAAAGAGACTGGTAAAGAGGCGGAGAAGCTGCCCTCTAGCAGTCCGGCAAACGCAATTTTCACCCTGGACCGGTTGACGGAAAGCTGGGGTGCAGAAATATTTGGAGAAAAAGGAGAACATACAAATGAATTTTAAAGAAGTAATGGATGCAGCAAGAGGAAATATGGGGCCGTACTGCAAGGTCTGTCCGGTGTGTGATGGACGTGCCTGCAAGAACCAGATGCCGGGACCGGGAGCCAAAGGTGTGGGTGACAATGCAGTCCGCAATTATCAGAAATGGCAGGAAATCCGTGTGAACATGGATACCATTCATGAGAACGGTCCGGTGGATACCTCTCTGGAGCTCTTTGGAAAGACCTTCAAATATCCGTTCTTTGCAGGCCCGGTAGGAGCCATGACCCTGCATTACGGTGATAAATATGATGATCTGACCTACAATAACATTCTGGTAGACGCCTGTGCAAAAGGCGGAATCGCCGCATTTACCGGTGACGGAACCAATGAAAAGGTTATGATCGGCGCAACCGCAGCCATCAAGGCAGCAGGCGGAGCCGGTATCCCGACCGTAAAACCGTGGAACCTGGAGACCATCAAGGAGAAAATGAAGATGGTCAAAGAGTCCGGCGCATTTGCCGTTGCCATGGACATTGACGGCGCAGGACTTCCGTTCCTGAAAAATCTTATGCCGCCTGCAGGAAGCAAGACCGTAGAAGAACTTCATGAAGTGGCTGAGATGGCAGGCGTTCCGTTTATCGTAAAAGGAATCATGACCAGAAAAGGTGCACTGAAAGCAGTGGAAGCAGGTGCATCCGCCATTATTGTATCCAATCACGGCGGCCGCGTGCTGGATCAGTGCCCGGCAACCGCAGAAGTACTGGAAGGTATTGTAGAAGCAGTGGATGGAAAAGCGAAGATTATCGTAGACGGTGGTATCCGTTCCGGTGTGGATGTATTTAAAGCACTGGCTATGGGTGCTGACGCAGTCCTCATTGCCCGTCCGTTCGTAACCGCAGTTTACGGTGGGGCAGCAGAAGGCGTACAGGCTTACATCGATAAGATCGGTGCAGAACTGGAAGATACCATGACCATGTGCGGCGCAGCAAACCTGAAAGAAATCACCAGAGATATGGTGTGGAAAGCTTAAAGAATATCGGAGAAAATAAGATGGCAGGCTGTAAAAACGCAGCCTGCCATCTTTTTAGTGATGGAATAATCTGATTCCGGTAAATGCCATTACCATATCATATTTGTCGCAGCACTCGATGACCAGGTCATCGCGAACGCTTCCACCCGGCTGGGCAATATATTTGACACCGCTCTTGTGAGCACGCTCAATATTGTCTGCAAACGGGAAGAATGCATCGGAACCAAGAGTAACATCAGTCATCTGATCAAGCCATGCACGTTTGGCTTCGCGGGTGAAGACTTCCGGTTTTACTTTGAAGATCTTCTCCCATGCGCCGTCTGCCAGCACATCCATGTACTCGTCGCCCATGTAAACATCGATGGCATTATCGCGCTCGGCACGGCCAAGGGTGTCTACGAACTGAAGGCCAAGTACCTGCGGGGACTGACGGAGGAACCAGTTGTCTGCCTTGCTGCCTGCCAGTCTGGTACAGTGTACGCGGGACTGCTGTCCTGCACCGATACCGATGGCCTGTCCGCCTTTGACATAGCATACGGAGTTGGACTGGGTGTATTTCAGTGTGATGAGGGAGATCTTCATATCGATCAGCGCCTCTTCCGGGATCTCTTTATTCTTGGTTACGATGTTGGAAAGAAGATCGCCGTTGACATCGAGCTCATTGCGGCCCTGCTCAAAGGTAATGCCGAAGACCTGTTTTTTCTCCAGCGGATCCGGCACGTAGGACGGATCAATCTGGATCACATTGTAATTGCCTTTTTTCTTCTGTTTCAGGATTTCCAGTGCCTCGTCGGTAAATCCCGGAGCGATCACGCCGTCGGAAACCTCACGTTTGATGAGCTTTGCAGTATCTGCGTCGCAGACATCAGACAGGGCGATAAAATCACCGAAGGAAGACATACGGTCAGCGCCCCTTGCTCTTGCATAAGCGCAGGCCAGCGGGGAAAGTTCGCCCAGGTCGTCTACCCAGTAAATCTTAGCCAGAGTGTCTGTCAGCGGAAGACCAACGGCAGCGCCTGCAGGGGATACGTGTTTGAAGGAAGTAGCTGCCGGAAGTCCGGTGGCTTTCTTTAATTCACTGACCAGCTGCCAGCCATTGAATGCGTCCAGAAAGTTAATGTAGCCGGGGCGTCCGTTCAGAACAGTGACCGGAAGGTCGGCACCATTTTCCATAAAGATGCGGGACGGTTTCTGGTTCGGGTTACAGCCGTATTTTAACTGAAGTTCTTTCATCTTGGTATCCTCCTGAATTAATTATTTTTATTGATGATTCTGGTTTCGTAAGCGCCGGTCTGAATGTCGATGTAGCGGACGAACAGGGATACTTTGTTGTCCTCGTTCAGGCTGTTCCAGAGCATCTCGGTGAATGCGTCCATGTCATCAGACATTTCTACCAGTTTCGGCTCGCCTTCAAAGCTGGGAAGGGGATCACCGTCATGCATATAGGTATGGATGAAATGGCCCTGGCCTGCCTTTGGATTCTCATAAGCGAAGGTGTAACGGTGGCAGGAATCCGGATCGCCGTCGTTGCTCTTTAAAATGGACATAGCGTAGTTGTAAGAGCCATTTTCCAGATGTAAAATACCGGAAATTCTCGGAGTGTAGTTCGGTCCGTCCGGCTCGAATTTGCGGGAACGTAAGGACTGCTCAAAGGTCAGCTGATGATCCATGCCCTCGTAGATGGTATCGGTCTGATCGCCGTTGGTAACGATGGTCTTGTTGCCAAGCACGCGGACCGGAGCATAGATAATCAGGCTCGGATCGGTCAGTTTGGAAGGATCAAATGCCTGGGTGCGGATGCCTTCACCGTCCTCCACGAAGACACGGTTGCGGCTGTTGGTACTGCGGCCCATGATAAAGTAAGCAGTGACCGCATGCGTGCCGTCCGGGGTACGTCCGATGACGATTCCACGTCCGGGATATGCGTTGGATTTCAGTTCCTGTTCCAGGGATAAAGCTTTCATTCTTGTTCCTCTCTTTCTGATAAATGAGTGTATAAACACAGAAGACCGCCTGAGTGCACAGCGGTTCCGCAATGCGCCCAGGCGGTCGGCTTTTCTAAAATCTACCGCACTCCCTGTAGGTCACCCTACCACAGACTGTGTCTGCTTTCCGCCAGTCGTGCAGTTCCTTTTTTCATATTATCTGATCTTTCTGATTTTGACAAGTCTTTTTTATTACAACGTCTGTACAAACTTCAAAAATGCTTCCCGGCCTTCTGGCGTACATTTATAAACGCCGGCGTCTTCCAGCACCTGCACGAAGACTTTTCCGATTTCCTGACGGAGAATCTCGTCGATATTTTCCGCATTGATCTCCGGATAGGAGGGCAGGAATTCTGCCACCCATTCGGCATGCTTCTGAAGGGTTTCGTCGGCATTCAGATCTTTTCCGGCGAGGATCGCTTCTTTTAAAAGCGCCATCTCCTGATTCAGACGGGAGGGAAGAACGGCCAGTCCCATTACTTCAATAAGGCCGATATTTTCCTTTTTAATATGATGAAGCTTTGCATGGGGATGGTAGACGCCCAGCGGATGCTCCTCGGTGGTGATATTGTTCCGGAGGGTCAGGTCCAGTTCATACGTATCGCCCACTTTTCTTGCAATAGGGGTAATCGTGTTGTGCGGTTCCCCGTCGGTGCAGGCGAAGATAAAGGCATCTTCATCCGTGTAGCCATGCCAGCAGTCCAACACATGGGTAGCCAGGTCAATGAGCCGGTTCTCATCTTTGTGACGGATTCGAAGTACAGACAATGGCCATTTCACAATGCCTGCTTCCACATCTTCATAACCCGGAATGGTGACCGGAAGTTCAATGGGGGCTTTCGCCATGGCGAAAGTATAATTTCCGCCCTGGAAATGGTCATGGCTTAAGATGGAGCCGCCCACAATCGGCAGATCCGCATTGGAACCGAGGAAGTAGTGAGGGAACTGTTTGACAAAATCAAACAATTTCCGGAAGGCTGCCCGGTCGATCTTCATAGGGGTATGCTGTCCGTTAAAGACGATACAATGTTCATTATAATATACATACGGAGAATACTGGAATCCCCACTGGCTGTCGTTGATGGTCAGCGGAATGATCCGGTGGTTCTCTCTGGCCGGATGGTTGACGCGGCCTGCATAGCCTTCATTTTCCATACAGAGCTGGCATTTCGGATAAGCGCTTGCCTTGGCTTTTCCGGCAGCAGCGATGGCTTTCGGGTCTTTCTCCGGCTTGGACAGGTTGATGGTAATGTCGATGTCCCCGTAGACACTGGGCACTTTCCATTTCTGATCCTTGCAGACCCGGTAATGGCGGATGTAGTTGCTGTCCTGGGACAGTTTATAGAAATAATCCGTTGCTTCCTTCGGAGAAACGGCGTATTTCTCACGGAATGTTTCCTGCACCTGGGACGGGCGGGGCATGAGGCAGTTCATAAGCCGGGTGTCAAAAAGATCCCGGTAAGTGATGCTGTCCGGAATCAGTTCCCGTCTGCAGGCTTCGTCAAGAAGTCCTTCCAGAATCTCTTCCAGGGAAAGCTCCGGAATGGATGCCGGTTCTTCATAATCCTCCTCCCGGAACACGTCCAGGAGCAGGTTGGTGGTATAGATTTTCTCGCAGGCAGGGGTCAGTCCGGTGTCAATGCCATACTGTACCAGTGCTGCAATGAGTTCGTTGAATGTCATGTTGGATTCGCCTCCGTCAGTTCAGTGCGTGTGCACCGTCTCCGATATCTACTACATAAAATTCTGCCGTATATCCGGTCTTTTCCTTGTAGGCGCTGCCCACTTTTTCGATAAATGTATCGACCGCATCCGTCTTCACAATGCTGACAGTGCAGCCGCCAAATCCGCCTCCGGTGATACGGGAACCGTACACACCCGGAATCTGCCATGCCAGCTCTGCGAGAATGTCGGTTTCCTCACAGGAGGTCTCATAGTCGTCGCGCAGGGAAACGTGGGATTCATTGATAAGTTTGCCGAATTTCTCAATGTCGTTGGCTTTCAGTGCTTCCACTGCATGGATGGTTCTCTGGTTCTCATAAACCGCATGTTTTGCACGTTTCTGGCAGATGGGATCTTTGATGGCGTCTTTGTATTTTTCAAACTGTTCTTCGGTCAGATCACCCAGAGTCTGAATGTCCACAACGGTCTGCAGGTCTTTCAGTGCAGTTTCACTTTCCCGTCTGCGGTCATTGTAAGCAGAAGATACCAGACTGTGTTTTACTTTGCTGTTGGTGATAACGATGCGGGCATCCGGCAGTTTCACCGGTGCATACTCATAGTGCAGCGTGTTGGTATCCAGGAAAATGGCGCAGTCCTTTTTACCCATAGCGGATGCGAACTGATCCATGATACCGCAGTTCATGCCGTTAAAATTATTTTCGGAATACTGTCCGATGAGCGCCAGATCCACCATGGAAATATCGAATCCAAAGGTGTCTCTTAACATGAGTCCGGTCAGCACCTCCAGGGATGCGGAAGAAGAAAGTCCGCTGCCTGCCGGGATGTCGCCGTAGATCAGAATGTCAGCGCCTGCCGGAAGCTTGTAGCCTCTCTTTTCGAATGTCCACATGACTCCCTTCGGATAGTTGGTCCATCCGGCTGCGTCGCTCGGTACCAGATCGTCAAGTGAAGTAGTGACAACGCCCATGCTGTTAAAATTCATGGAGTAAAAGCGGATGGTGCGGTCTTCACGTGCACGGATCAGTCCGTAGGTTCCGATGGTCAGCGCACAGGGAAATACATGTCCGCCATTATAGTCGGTATGTTCTCCGATGAGATTGACGCGGCCCGGTGCGAAGTAAGCTTTCGGCTCGCTGTCTGTGCCATAAAGTTCTGTAAATTTGTCCTGTAACTGCTGCATGGTGTATTCCATAAAAAAGCCCCCTTTATTGTTATCGTCCACAGGCAGTCAGCAGCCCGACCGTGACAGGTTGTGAGCGGAACCGCTCGCGCTAAGTCCTCGATCCAGCGGTACTAACATTCGAACTACGCCAAAGGCTTGTTCTCATGAAGTACCGGGACTGCGGACGTTCCTTTCACAAGCTGTCACGCTCTATCTGCTCTGCCTGCAAAAATGTAACTATCAAGAGCCATGTAAAAATGCGATTTTGCGAATGGGGTTCTAAATAGTTACGGATGTTCTATGCTTTTTAGAACATCTTGACTTAGATTATATTATCAATATAATGAGAAATAAGAGACAATTCAACAAGTATATTTGCATAAAAGTGAAGGATATTGAGATATATGCGACTGAAGATTGACGAAGCCCAAAAAGAACTGAAAGCCCATGGAAGTTATGCATTTCCGGTGCTGGTCAGTGACGAGCGGCTGTCCTGGTTTGACACGGGAGAGTTCCCCTGGCACTGGCATCCGGAGATCGAACTGACCATTGTACTGGATGGAAATATGACCTATCTGGTCAATGACAATGAATATGTATTACGTGCGGGAGAGGGACTCTTCTGCAACACCAATGTGCTCCATTCCGGGAAACACTATGAGGCGGTGGATTGCAGCTATCTATCCATCACCTTTCATCCGCGTCTGCTCTACGGATATGGTTCCAGTCTCATGCAGAGTAAATATATGGAAAGGATTCTGCAAAGTCCGACTCTGTCCTCCATTCATTTCACACCGGGAATTCCGTGGCAGCAGGAGATTCTGGAACGGATGGAAGAGATTCATTATCTGCGGGATGAAGGACCGGACAGCAGGGAGCTTAGGATGCAGATTGCACTGATGGAGATCTGGCTTCGGATTTATGAGCACGCGGACTGCCCGGAAGAGCCTGCGGAAAATGGCAGGGATATTGAACGCATCCGGACGCTGATGGAATATATGCAGCAGCATTTTTCGGAGAAAGTGACACTGGAAGAACTGGCGGATCAGATTCATCTCTGTAAAAGCGAGAGCTGCCGCCTGTTCAAGCGTTACATGAAAGAGTCCTTATTTGACTATCTCTTAGACTACCGGGTGGAACGAAGTCTGGAATTATTGCGGTATACGGATCTTGACGTCACCGACATCGCGGGAAGATGCGGGTTCGCCAATCCCGGCTATTACGCCCGGATTTTTCGTCGAAAGATGGGATGCACGCCGCTCCAGTACAGAAAAAACCGGAGGGAAAGTTGACAAAATGTCTTTTTCTTCCTATAATTACATTTGACACAAATTTAAGGACTTACATAAGAGATATTTTGCATAAAGAGTTATGAGGAGGAAATGAAATATGGCAAGACCGGCGAAACACACCAAGACTGCTGCAGTGAAAGCAGTAAAAGAAGCAGCTGCTGAGGCAAAGGCGACTGCAGTAAAGGCACAGGAGAAAGTAGTAGCAGAAGTAAAGAAAGAGACTGCTGCTGTAAAGGAAGCTGCTAAAACTGCTGCAAAGACTACCACAAGAAAAACCTGCAAGACCAGCGTATGCGTAGAGATGAACGGATTAAGCGTTGCAGTTGCTGATATCCAGTCCGCAGTAAAGGCTGCAGTCAAAGCACAGGGTCTGGAAGCTTCCGAGCTGAAGATTTATGTAAATGCAAATGAGCAGGCTGCTTACTATACCGTAGACGGACAGGGCGGTGAGAGCTACAAAGTAGATCTGAAGACTCTGTAACTATTCAGAGCCATGCAAAACTGTGTTCTGCGAATGCTTGCATTCAGGCAGATAAGCAGTTTTATATGGCGAAGTAACCACATGAGCAAAAGGAAAGCTTCGAAGAAGCGATTTTGCGAATGGGGTTCTGAATAGTTACAAGAATGTGAAAGATGGGAAGAAATCGGAAACCCGGTTTCTTCTCATTTTTTTGTGCATGAAAAACGGGTGTTGCATCTTTTTGCCTCTCCATATAAAATAGGAACAGACATGTATGAAAATCGGGTAACTGCAGGAAAGGAAATTCATGAACCATATGAAAAAAGGATTGCTGGTGGTCAGCTTTGGCACCAGTGTAAATGAGACAAGAGAGAAAACCATAGATGTCATTGAGCAGGAACTTGCAAAAGCATGTCCGGATCATCAGCTTTACCGGGCATGGACCAGCCGGATGATTATCCGGAAGCTGAAAGAGCGGGATCAGGTACAGATTGATACCGTGAAAGAGGCTCTTGCGCGGATGCTGGCAGACGGCATCACGGAAGTAACCGTACAGCCCACCCATGTAATCAAAGGAATCGAGAATGATCAGATGATGGAGGAAATCCGTTCATTCGCAGACCGCTTTGAAAGCATCCGCGTGGGAACAGCTCTGCTGTCCAGTGAGGAGGATTTCCGTCAGGCCATTGCAGCCGTGATGGAGGAGCATCAGGATCTTGGGGAGCAGGAAGCACTGGTACTGATGGGCCATGGAACGGAGCATCATGTGAACCCGGTCTATGCAGCGCTTGACTATATGTTCAAGGATCTGGGCTATGGAAATGTCCATGTGGGAACGGTGGAAGCTTATCCGTCCTTTGATTCCATGCTGCGTCTTTTGAAGGCGTCCGATGCGAAAAAAGTGCGTCTGGCTCCTTTCATGGTCGTAGCGGGCGACCATGCCATGAACGATATGGCAGGCGAGGAGGAAGATTCCTGGAAGAGTCTTCTGGAAGCAGAAGGATATGAAGTATCCTGCGTCCTCAAAGGACTGGGAGAATACAAAGGAATTCAGAAGCTTTACGCAGAGCATGCAGCGCAGGCGGAGGTTCTGGAACCGTAACCGCCAGAGCGGGAAAATACAGGAAGTGAGAAAAACATATGCGGCTGTCAAGGAAAAATGCCGAGAACATTGTCAAAGAATTAAATACGGTCATTGACCAGAGTGTCAATATGATGAACGAGCACGGCATCATCATCGCCAGCACGGATCAGGAACGTGTGGGGCAGATTCATGAGGGTGCCCGGAAAATCATTGAGCAGAATCTGGAGGAACTGGTCATCCGCCCGGAGGACGTTTACGAGGGCAGTCTGGAAGGCGTCAATTACCCCATTACCATCGGCGGAGAGGTCATCGGCGTGGTGGGAATCACGGGTCCGGTGCAGGAAGTGGCAAAGTATGGCCAGATCACCCGGAAAATGACGGAGATTCTCATGCAGGAGCTGTCTATCAAAGAGCAGAAGGATATGGACGAAAATCTGCGGAACCGTTTCTTAAGTGAATGGCTGTTAAGCGATACGGTCATGATTAACAAAAATTTTGTGGATCGTGGAAAGCGGATGCATATTGACATTACGCTGCCCAGACGGATCATGGTCATCGCCGTCCAGGTATCGGACTGTCACAGCGATTCCCTGGATGAAATGCGGATCGTGGAATCTGCGGAGAACCGGATTAAAAATCTTCTGAAGCGGCTGGACCGGGACAGCGTGTATTTAAAATCTTCTTCCTGCCTGATCTGCGGGGTGGCCAACCGCGCAGACCGGGAGCTGGAACATCTGGCGGAAAATCTCAAAGAAGCCGCGGAAAAGCAGCCCGGTGTCAGCCTTGCCATCGGCATCGACGACCGCTGCCGGCTGTACACCATGACGCACATTTCCTATACAAAGGCATACAAGGCACTGCAGGCCTGTATGCGTTCCCATGGAAATGATATGCTCTTTTATAATGAAATTAATCTGGAGATTTTCACGGATGAGATTTCCGATCTGTCCAAAAAGGAATACGTGCAGAAATTATTTCCCAACTATCGTCATGAGGAACTGGCGGAGGCCATCGGCGTGCTGGAAGTGCTCTATGAGACAGAAGGTTCCATCACAACGGCGTCCGAGGAGCTTCATATGCATAAAAACACACTGCAATACAAATTAAAACGCATTTATGAGCGGACCGGTTATGATCCCCGGTCCCTCCGGTATTCCGCCCTGTTTTTGATTGCCATTGATTTTTACAGGGAAATCCGGGGACTGCTGGATGAGGAGTAAGAAATGTATCTGAGAGTGAAATATGCACAGACGAAAACCGGAATCTGTATTCTCCGCTGTTATGGATATGAGCAGACGTTGGTGATCCCGGATGAATTAAACGGACGTCCGGTAACGGAGCTGGCGCCCTATGCCTGCTCGTCGTCTGATCCGGGAGACCGGTGGGACAAATATGAGATCCAGGAGACGGTGCTTCATGAGGAAGAACAGCTGCCGGGAGAAGAACAGGAGCTGCGGGGAGAAAGATTAACGGAAGTTTATCTTCCAAAACATCTGAAAAAGATCGGCGCTTATGCCTTTTATTTCTGCCGGAAACTGACGACCCTCCATGTGCAGGGCGAGCTGGAAGATATCGAGGGAGGCGCTTTTATGTGGTGTAAAGGGCTCAACCGTCTGACTTTTCGGAATGTGCCCTGGGAAAATAAAGTCGTTTACAACGTCCTTTCTGAGTTTACACAGGAACTGGAAGCATCCCTTTATTTTACGGATGGTACGACATTGACCCTGACCTTTCCGGAATATTATGAAGAGTCGGTGGAAAATACCCCGGCCCGGATTATCGACACCCACTGGCATGGTTCCGGATATAAATACCGCCAGTGTTTCCCGGAACGGAAGCTGGATCTGGGCGGATATGATAAATTATTTCCCTATGCGGTGGCCAATGAGCTGCCGGATACCTGCGTGCAGCTGGCACTGAACCGGCTTAGATATCCTTTGAGTCTTACGGAAGAGGCGGCGGCACAGTACCGGGAATTCCTGGCAGAACATGGAAAAGAACTGGTGAAGCGTGCCGCTGCGAAGGAAGATCCGGATCTTCTCGCACTGATGGAAGAACAGGGACTTCTGAATGAAGAGCTGACCGCATTCGCCACCAAATATGCGGCGGAGCGGGGGGCTGCGGAAGTGGGAAGCTTCCTTATGGATTACCGCAGGCGGCACAGCGGCAGACGAAAGAAAACATTTGAACTGTAGACAGAAAGGCGAAAGCCATGGCATACGAAATCGAGGCCGGGTTTGAAAATATCTGCAGGAAAATCCTGGAGAGTTCCAGAAATGCCCTCTATATCAACATGCGGTATCTGGATGTGGCATTATCAAGCCTGGCCTGGGAGATGACCACGGAGATTCCGCGCATCGGCACGGACGGACTGAAAATTGCATATGAACCTCATTATCTGGCGGATTTGTATCGGAAAAATCCCATGCTGGTGAACCGGGTGTATCTCCATATGGTGTTCCACTGTATTTTCCGGCATCTGTTCCGTCCCTGTCCGGAAGACCGGGAACTGTGGAATCTGTCCTGCGACATTGCGGTGGAGGCGCTGGTTGACGGCATGCATCACCGGAGCATCCGCATGGGCGTGCACCCGTTCCGGCGGGCCGTCTATGACGAACTTCGGAAAAATCTGAAAGTGCTGACAGCGGAAGGCATTTACCGGGAACTGAAGAAAGCGGATTACCGTCCGGAGCAGAGAGCAAGGATGGTACAGGAATTCTGTATCGACGACCATACCTACTGGCCGAACCCGCCGGAGGAGGAAGGGCCGAAGCCGCCGTCACCTATGATGGCGCGGCTGAAAAAGCACTGGAAGGATGTCAGCGACCGGATGCAGACGGAACTTTCCATTGGAAGAGAGGCAGGTTCGGAGGATGGAGACCTGTCCGATGAGCTGGCGGTGGAGAACCGGGAACGGTATGATTACCGGACCTTCCTGAAAAAATTTGCAGTCTTAAAAGAAGAAATGCAGATTGACCCGGATTCCTTTGATTATGTCTTTTACAGCTATGGGCTCCGGATGTACGGCAACATGCCGCTCATCGAACCACAGGAGTGGAAAGAAACCCATAAAATTGAGGAATTTGTCATTGTCATTGACACGTCCATGTCCTGCAGCGGAGAGCTGGTGAAAAAGTTTCTGGAGGAAACTTATCACATTCTGGCGGAGACGGAGAGCTTTTTTAAGAAAGTCCATATCCGGATTCTCCAGTGCGATGATGCGGTGCGGGCCGATCAGCTTATCACCACCGGAGATGAATTAAAAGACTACATGGAACATCTCCAGCTGTACGGCGATGGGGGCACGGATTTCCGGCCTGCATTTTCCTATGTGCACGAGCTGATGGAACAGGGAGAATTCCAGAATCTCAAAGGGTTACTGTATTTTACAGATGGAAACGGAACCTTCCCGCGGAAACGGCCGCCCTATGATGTGGCGTTCATTCTGTTCCGGGAAGATTATAAGGAGGTAAGTGTTCCACCTTGGGCCATCCGCCTGATGCTGGACGAAGAAGACTTATGAATATCAAGCGAGCAAAAGAAGAAATCAAGCATACCATAGAGGCGTACCATCTGCGGGGCGCGGACGGAAAATACCGGATTCCGGTGATCCGTCAGCGTCCGGTGCTGCTCATGGGACCGCCCGGTATCGGCAAGACCCAGATTATGGAGCAGGTAGCCGAAGAGTGCGGACTGCCATTACTTTCCTATACCATCACCCATCATACCCGCCAGAGCGCCATCGGACTGCCTTTTATTAAGGAAAAAGAATATCAGGGAAAGAAGCATTCCGTAACGGAATATACCATGAGTGAGATTATTTCCGCGGTCTATGAGAAAATGGAGGAGACCGGACAGCAGGAGGGTATTCTCTTTATTGATGAGATCAACTGCGTGTCCGAGACGCTGGCGCCTACCATGCTCCAGTTTCTGCAGTGCAAGACCTTCGGTAATCAGCAGGTGCCGGAGGGCTGGATCATCGTGGCAGCGGGTAATCCGCCGGAGTATAACAAATCCGTCCGGGAGTTCGATATTGTGACACTGGATCGCGTGAAGAAGATAGAGATTGAGGCGGATTATCAGGTATGGAAAGAATTTGCCTATGAGCAGAAGATTCACGGAGCCATCATTTCCTATCTGGACATCAAGCCGGACAATTTCTATCAGATCGAGACGACGGTAGACGGCAAACGGTTTGTGACTGCCAGAGGATGGCAGGATCTCTCTGAAATCCTGCAGGTCTATGAGGCGCTGGATATACCGGTGGATCAGGAAGTGGTAGGACAGTATCTCCAGCATGGCCGGATTGCCAAGGATTTTGCAGCATATCTGGATCTCTATGCAAAATATAAGACCGATTACCAGATTGACGGTATCTTAAAAGGCATCTGGAAACCGTCTGCTATCGAGAAGCTGAAATTCGCCGCTTTCGACGAGCGGCTCAGCGTGGTTGGTCTGCTCATCAGCCGCCTGGGTGAGATTTTCTCCCAGGTACAGACCGTGGATGAGCAGGTGACGGAAGTCTATGAGCAGCTGAAAGCGAAGAAGGCACTGGAGGGAGAACTTGATGAAGCCATTCGAGCAGACTTTGAGACGCAGGTGAGCAGAAGAGAGCAGATGGTGGAGGAAGCTGCGGAACATCTGGAGTGTGCCTTCGATTTCTGCGAGACTGCCTTCGGGGAAGGACAGGAGCTTGTTGTTTTCGTCACAGAGCTTACCATCAATCCTTACAGCTCCTGGTTCATCAGTGAAAATGGCTGTGACCGCTATTATAAATACAACAAAGGGCTTTTGTTCCGGGAAGGCCGACAGGGAATCCTTGACGATATGGATGCCCTCCGTGACCGGATGGAACGAAGAGAAGAATAATCCAATCAATCAAAAGAGCCGTCATCCGCTGGCAGTAGATGCCAGATGGATGGCGGCTTTTTGGGAGTTCAAAGTAAATTATCTGCGGGCGGGTAATGCCACGCGTACCACTTTCTGGAATGCTTCCAGAAATACATAGATGATGACGATATTTACAAAGAAGTTCATGGTACATTTAATGAGTCTGGTGGTCAGGAGCACCTGCAGCGGTGTGCCGTACATGAGATACAGCCAGGTGGACATCAAAGTGATGCTCGTGATATATTCCACCAGTGCACAGGCAGCAGCCCGCACTTTGTTAAATTTTGAACGATACAGGATCAGTCCACAAAGTGCACCGATCAGGGCGTAGCTGAAAGAAAATCCTGGAAAATATGCGAATCCTCTCACGAAACAGTTCAGCATGTCGCCCAGAAACCCTACGGTAAAGCCCATCACCGGGCCGCCCATCATACCTGCAGCAATAAATGCCAGAAATCCGATACGGATCTCAACGACAGAAGAGATCGGGATGTTAAAAAGTGACAGTACCACATACAGTGCAATGAAGAATCCACAGATACATAGATTCTGTACCTTGCACAGCTCCTGCAGCTGGAATTTCAGATCCAGTGCTTCTTTTGAAATCTGCATAAAAAATACACCTCCATAGATGGAATGCAGAGGGAAGGAAGTACTCCTTCGCTGAATGATAAGTGACTCATAAATAATATCTTTCAGGCACCACATCTGAGATGTATACTCATATGTAGCAACGGGTGCGAATCAGACACCGTAAGCTTTGGAAGCTTTTCGTCCCGTGACAACTCCCCATCCACGGGCACTTAACGCGTAAGATTCTACTTCGCTATTATTTACTTGCCTTCCATTATAACAGCTATAGCTATTTCGTCAAGGGTTTAACAAAGATTTTTGACTTAGAAAAGTTGGTTCGGGTGTCAAGACACCCGAACCAAAGTTGTAAAAGAAAATCCGAAGACTGGGGAGTGGCTTCGGATTTTCCTCTTACAGTTTTATAGTGGCAGAAAAAATATAATAATGTAACATAGAAGATACAAAAGTCTTATAATTCGAAAGCCGGAATATGGATTCTTGTTTTTAAAATAGAAGATGTAAAATAATGCTTCTAAAATAAACAGGAATCTCAAAGTATAGGTGATTTCATATCCCTGAATTGCAGGGATGTGATAGTAGTTTAAAAGGTTATCATAAATAGTTGTTAGAGTCTTTCCAAGCATCCATGAGGTATAGTATATGGTTATTGCAGCCACCAAAATATAAAAAAACATATACCGTGGAATCAACGATTTTTCAACTTCTGTTTTTTTGATGACAATGTACTGGTAGATTCCATAACTGATATGGAGTACTAGGATGCTGATTGGAAAAAGACACCATTCTAAAGATCTTATCATATTAAGAATTCCCATATGTCTGATATGCGATTTCACAATCGTCCAGTCGATCGCCTAATCCAGAATTTGCGTATAACAAGGTGACTACTGATCCTGCAACGGCTGTTCCGGCTGTAAGCGTTTCGATTGCAACAAGACCTGCCGCTGCTGCACCTGCAAGGGCTGTCGCGGTAATTGCAACTGTGGCTGCCAGTGCGATCAATTCCCTACATTTATCATTCAATGCATTAACTGCCTGCATCATATCACCAAAATCTTTTGGCATGTCATAGCCACTACTATATAATTCTTTAATATGATTATTCTGGTTTCCGATAAAACGCCATACAAAGTTGGTGCGCCTGCTTCCTTGCCAAGTAATATCTTCTCGTAAATCTACGGTGGCATAGGAATACAGAGGTTTACTATCTCTGGCATAATTTCCGAGGACGGTTGTCGTGATATCTATAGGAGCTCTTTGAATCTGAGGAGAGGACTTTAAATTAACTGGAGAATTGTTCCAATACATCTCATACTCGGAAGTTATTTTATTAAATATAGTACGGACGTGGTTTCCATCAACATCGGTTGTTTCAACAATTCTATTAAATTCATTTTCAGTAATAATCATCTTTGAACGATAGCCGTCTATTGCTGGTAAAATAGTTTTCGATGAATTTGCACTGGCAGAGGCTTGAATAGGGAGAAATAGTAAAATGAAACATAACAACAGGGAACATATATTGTGTGAAACGTGTTTTTTTCTCATACAGGTCTCCTTTCCATATACAAGTTTGCATTTGATTTGTGTTAAAAAATTATTTCATACGCAGTTCATCGGATTCACCTCCTCGTTAAAAAAAGCACAGAGTGCATTCAAAACAATCAGTATGTTCTGTAATGCATTCTGTACTCATGAGCGCAAGCAAGCTAAATGCGTATAGGTCAGGTTCTGGCTTTGATCAAAGTGATCGTTCACAGTGTCGCAATCGCGTCGGAGTCGCACCGACTACCTGATGTTTCTATGTCATCATTGTATCATATAAGATAGAAATAACAATAAATAGTCAGATAATTAAGAATTGTTAAGAAAGCATAATCGGGTTATATGTTCGGCATTATCGCCAGTAAAATTTCCTTTGTAACGCCACCATGCCCTGCCTTAGATATTCCGCCAGCTGTTCCCGGTTCTCGGTGATATATTCCAGCGTCACGTACTCCGGACGGATCCGTGCCACCAGTTCCCGGACGCCGGGGGCGGTGAAGGGCTGGTGCTTGTCGATGGCAAAAATATGAGTGAACAGCTGGTTCATCTGTTCCATAGGATCGTCGGACAGTATATGGGGGCGGGTGAGCCAGTCCTCCACATAGGCACCGGTCAGGGACTGCTGCAGATGGAGACCATGGATCTGCGTCAGGAAATCTCCGCCGCCTGTTCCTGCTGTGGCACTGTGAAAATACGCCTCATGCTCATCCAGCATCCGATGAAGAAAGAGGAGCGCTTCCTCCTGTGTCCGCAGCTTATGGTTAGTGTGAAGAAAATGCCCGGTATCCAGCATCAGGCCTTTCTTCTGATAATGAACCTGTTCCAGCAGAAGCCGGGTCATCTCCGGACGTTGGAAATTAAGACCCGGCCACCACAGATTTTCCATCAGGAACCAGAACGAAGGTTCCTGATCACTGAGCAGTTCATTGACCAGGTCAGCAGTGGCGAGGATGACCTCCTCATCGTTATGCTCCGGCACATAAGTAAAGCTTTCCCGGGGCGAGACCTGCGTCACATGGAAAACCACATACTCTGCACCAAGGGCACGGGCGGTAGTAAGATTCTGCTGATAGTGTGCAAGAAGCTGCTCACGGTTCATGCTCATCCAGTCGCTGGGACAGCACAGATGGACGCCGACGGTCATGTCCGGCAGAACCAGATGTTTGGTATCAGGTTCCATGGGCATGACTTCCAGACCGTCACACCCGGCATTTCTGTAAAAATTCCGCAGATCCTCTGCAGAAGAAAAACGGATCATATCATCATAAGATAAAGAAAAATTCATCGTAATCTTCATGATTTTCCCATTCTCCTTATAGGTACTCAGTCTGATAGCCATGTTCCCGGCACCAGGCGTCCACAGCAGAGCCCTTCCGGCAGCGGATGATGGTGGAGCGGTTTGTGATATGCTCGCCCAGATAGTCCGGATCGTGGTCGATCTCCAACACCTTCATCCGGTCGCAGCCGCTGAAAGCCTGCTCACCGATATAACGGACGCCGGAGGGAATCTTCACGTAAGTCAGAGAAGAACAGCGCTGAAAGGCCGACGTCTCCAGCGTTTCCAGGGATTCCGGAAGAATCAGCTCCGTAAGCCCTGCAAAATGAAAGGCTTTCCGTCGGATGACGGTGACTCCTTCCGGAAGGTGGATGCTGCTCAGTGATTTGCATCGTGCAAAAGCCTGCTCATCCACAGACTGAATTCCCTCCGGAAGGGAAATCTGCTGCAGGGACTGCGCATTATAAAATGCCTTTTCCGGAATCTTCTGAAGACCGCTTCCTTCTGCAAACGCGACTCTTTGAAGTCTGCGGTTATCCTGAAACACACCATAGCCGAGCTCATTTAAAGACTCCGGTATCCGGACGGTATGAAGTGCCGCACATTCGGAAAAAGCCTCGTTCTCCACACGGCGGATCCGGGAAGGGAGGGTAAGCTCCTGAAGCTTCGTGCAGGCGGAAAATGCCCTTGGCATAATCACCTGAAGAGATTCCGGAAAACCGACGGAGCGGATCTTCACCTGGCGGGAAAATGCGTCCGGCAGGATACGCCGGATACCGCCCGGAATCGTGACATGAGCGGTAATCATGTTTTTCGCGTCATGTCTTCCCAGGGAAGAGGATGGGGTGACAGGCAGGCCGGAAATGGATTTTGAGGTGTACAACATAACAAAAACTCCTTTGCAATTGGATTTTCGTTCCGTCTGCAAAGGAGTCTGGGTTCTGATTGGGATAAATCATACCTGCAACATACCGTACTGCTTGTCACCTGTACAGAGGAAACGAATAAAGGAGATGATATTTCTGCATGAGAAATAGATCACCTCGCCATTTCCAATTGCGTGTTGTAAGTGGCAGCAGCTTCAGGCATGTATCCTGGCTTACGCAGTAACGTTCTGTTTCCCTTCTCACGAATATGTTCGCAATGGATATGAAACAGAACTGCACGTATACAGTTGCACGACAGCCCCAGATTTTCACTGGATTCCATCTTGGCTGCAGACCCGACATCCCATGTGCCGTGGTGAGCAGAACCTGAAACCGGTAATTGTTGGTTCGTATAAAATTTTGTTATCAGTGTAGTCGAAATATTTGTGAAAAACAACTTCCAAAATGGAATATCTCAGTAAAATTTGTAGAGTTTGCATAAAACAGTTGACAAAAAGAATCAATACGTCTATAGTTCTTGTTAGAAATATCACAAAGACATTTCAGAAGATATATAAGAAGCAGGTCCTGCTTCAGGAAGTCCGGTGAGATTCCGGCACAGTTTATCCCTACTGTAATGATCTACGAAAGCTGCAGTGAACCATTGGCCATGAAGGAGGCTGAGAAGGGCGGTGAGTAGGCATGAAGATCGAGTCAGGATACGATATCGGAAGAAACCATAAGAAGAGCTATCCGTAGGCATAAACGGAGGTCTGTTTTTTTTACAACCATATACAGACAATGCGTGACAGCAGATAGCTGATAACGGAAAATCGAGGACAGATACCAGTAAAGGAATCAAAGAGCACAAGTCAGTGAAATTCTGACACATGAAATGTGGTACCGTAAAAGTCGGAGTGCACTGGTTCGTCAGAAAGAAGATAGAAGACGCGGTCAGCGTTCAGTTTGCGCATGAAGAACACTATCAGGTAGCAGAAGATGCCCGTAAAAGGGAGTTTTTTGCTGCCTTTTTTGTTATCAAAGGGAGGAATGCAGGATGAAAAGAAAATGGCTGAAAAAGACAGTTATGGCGATCATGCTGACAGCAGCGCTGATTAGTACCGGAGGCTGCGGAACCGATAAAGCAGCGGCGGCAGCGGCGGGGATGGATATCGACTATTATGCTGACGGGGAACTGCTGGACCGTGACGAAGCAAAAGCGCAGCTGAAGGCAGCGCAGCAGCAGGCGGATGAAGCGAAGAAAGCAAAGAAAAAGCAGGATGCAGAAGCTGCTGACACAGAGAGCAAGGATGACACGGAAGATTCCGATGAGCAGGCCAATGCCCTTCAGATGGTCAATAACGTAGCGGACACCTCTGATGACACGGGCGGTCAGGAGAGTGACAGCAAAAAAAATACAAAGAAGAACAGCAAAAGTTCTGATAAAGCCGACCAGAAGTCGGACAGCAATGACAGCACTGATCAGAAGGACAGCGGGAAGAACAGTGGAAGTAATTCCAAAGATTCTTCTGACAAGAAGGATGATAAGGAGAGTCAGATCAGTAAAAATACCGTTACCATCAGCATCCGATGTGATACAGCTGTGAACATCGGAATGGCAAAGGAAGCCAAATGGGCAGGCATTGTGCCGGAGAGTGGATGCATTCTGGATACCACGAAAGTCGCATTTGAAGACGGTGACACCGTATTCGATGTCCTTTGTGATGTCAGGGATACCTACAAATTACAGATGCAGTACAAGGGAAGCAGCGGTTCCCAGTATGTACAGGGAATTAATAATCTCTACGAATTCGACGGCGGCCGGTGGTCCGGCTGGATGTACTGCGTAAACGGCTGGTATCCGAACTATGGAAGCGGACAGTACGTAGTGAAAAATGGCGATGTCATCGAGTGGAATTACACCTGCGACCTGGGAAAAGACCTGGGTCAGGACTGGATGGGTGATGACTGGACGGAGACGCACGAATGAGAAAGGTTTATTTTCAGGGACTGCACCCTGCAGTCTCCTTTACGTATTTTGCAGCGGCAGTCGGCATGACGCTGGCCTGCATGCATCCGGTGTTATCACCCCTGTCATTACTTGGGGCGGCAGCCTTTCTGGTCTGCCTGAAAGGATGGAAAAGCCTCCTTGGAACGCTGAAATTCCTGTTTCCCATGATGGCGGTGATCATCATTGCGAACCCGCTTTTTAACCATCGGGGCGTGACCATGCTGTTCATGTTGTTTGATCAATGGATTACGCTGGAGGCGATAAGCTACGGTGCAGTATCCGCCTGCCAGCTGGCAGCGGTGGTTCTGTGGTTTGCCTGTTATCAGGAAGTCATTACCAGTGACAAGTTCCTCTTTCTCTTCGGGCAGATCGCCCCGGCGGCAGCGCTTCTCATTACGCTGACTCTGCGGCTGATCCCGCAGCTGAAGACCATGGCAGAAGAGATCCGGCAGGTGCAGGGTACCCTGCACGGGGAAGAAAACCGTCTGACCCAGCGTATGGCGGCCGCAGTCCGGAACTTATCGGTGCTCCTGACCTGGAGCATGGAAAATGCAGTACAGACAGCGGATTCCATGAAAGCGAGGGGCTTTGGACAAAAAAAGAGAACCACCTATCACCTGTTCCGGTTTGACAGCCGGGATGCCAGATGTTCAGGACTGATCGCGGCACTTGCAGCGGCAGCCATTCTGTTCCGGATGTTTGGATTTGGATACGTTGAATTCTATCCCCGCATCCGCACACTGGCGGAGGGCGCGGGAAATCTCTGGCAGGGAGCCATCCTGATCTTACTTTATTTCCTGCCGGTAATACTTGAGAAAAAGGAGGCACTCAGATGGCGCTCTTACAGTATGACAGCATAAGCTTTGCATGGCCGGAAGCTGACCGGCGGGCAATAGATGAAGTCTCCCTTACCATAGAGGAAGGTGCCTACACGGTGCTCTGCGGTCCATCGGGCTGCGGCAAGACTACACTTCTCCGTCAGGCAAAGCGGGAGCTTACCCCTGCGGGAGCCAGAGAAGGAACCGTGTACTATCGCGGAAAGCCTGTTCAAGAACTGACTGCGGAGGAAAGCGCATCCTCCATCGGATTCGTCCAGCAGAATCCGGATAACCAGATCGTCACTGATTACGTGTGGCATGAGCTGGCATTTGGACTGGAAAATCTGGGATTGCCTGTACAGGTGATTAGAAGAAGGGTAGCGGAGATGGCATCGTTCTTCGGAATTACCACTTGGTATCGGAAGAAGACCAGCGAACTGTCCGGCGGACAGAAGCAGCTTTTGAACCTGGCATCTACGCTGGCCATGAATCCGGGTCTTCTAATCTTAGACGAACCCACCTCCATGTTGGATCCGCTGGCAGCGGACAATTTCCTCTCCATAATTCAGCGGGTACACAGCGAGCTGGGGATCGGAATCCTACTGACAGAACACCGTCTGGAGAAGGTTCTTCCGGAAGCTACTCAGGTGGTGGTCATGGAAGACGGCATCATTACAAGGGAAGGTTCTCCGGGAGAGATCGTGGAGTACCTGACCGGCACCGGAGAAAAGAACCGGATGTATTCGGGACTGCCATCTGCAGCCCGGATTTTCGGGAAACTGAGGAAGGCGGAAGATGGAGAACGGACGAACGTTCCCACGAGGGCGGCGCAGCTCTCGAGTGTTCCCCTTCCTCTGCGGGCCGGTGAAGGCAGGAACCTTATGCATCAGCTTCTGGGAGTACAGGAAATGTCAGCAGTGAAAGCTGCAGATATACATAAAGAAAAAAGGGACGCAGTTCTTTCCGCAAAAGAAATCTGGTTCTCCTATCAGCAGGAGAATGGAACCGCAGGAGAGGTACTCAGAGGCTTGTCCCTGACCCTCTATAAAGGCGAACTGCTCTGTCTTCTGGGAGGGAACGGAGCAGGCAAGACAACTCTTTTAAAAATCTTAAGCGGCATCAAGAAGCCGTGGAGAGGAAATGTAAAGTATGCGAAAAAAGAACAGACAGGCTATCTTCCGCAGAATACACAGTCCATGTTTGTCAGGGATACGGTGATGGAAGAACTCATGGATGGTGCTGACGGCGACGAAGCACGGGCATTTGCCATGGCAGAACAGATGGAACTCACAGAATTCTTAAAGAGACATCCCTACGACCTGTCCGGAGGGGAGACCCAGAGACTGGCGGCGGCCAAATTGTTACTCGGACAGAAGAAAGTACTTCTAATGGATGAACCCACTAAGGGCATGGATGCCTGGACGAAAGAACAGCTGGGACGTTATCTGAAAAATCTGTGCAGTCAGGGAATCTCCATTCTTCTGGTGACCCACGACCTTGATTTTACAGCAGCATATGCAGACCGGTGTGCCATGTTATTTGACGGCACGGTGCATTCCGAGGATGAGCCGCACCGGTTTTTTGCAGGAAATCAGTTTTATACGACGGATGCCAACCGTATCGCCGGGAATTATTTTCCGGATGCCATTACCTGTGAGGAGGTGGTCAGTGCATGCAGGGACTCTTTGCAAATGAAAGAACCAAACATGCAGCCTGGTTCCTGATCACGGCTATGCCGCTTCTTCTGGCAGCCTACATGGTATTCCAGCATTACCGCCCACCTCTGAAATTCGGTGATGAGCGGACATGGGTGGACATCGTGATCATGAACTCCGATGTGGTATTGGCACTGTTTTTTCTCATTGTGTCCTTTGTCCCCTTCTTCCTGATCTTCGGAAGAAAGCCACAGGCAAGGGATATGGTGCCTATCGCAGTGATGGCAGCCCTTGGCGTGGTTGGCAGGACAGTATTTGCTATCGTACCGCTCCCGAATTTCAAACCGGTCAGTGCCATCGTCATCATGACAGGCGTGGTCTTCGGACCGGAGAGCGGATTCCTGACCGGGGCACTGACCGGATTTGTCAGCAACTTCATCTTTGGGCAGGGTCCCTGGACCCCATGGCAGATGTTTTCCTGGGGCATGATTGGATTCATCGCAGGACTCCTGCAGAATGCGGGGGCATTTGGGAAGATACAGGCGGCAGGACCGGTTCGGAAAAATGTCTTCAAAGCCCCCATGTGGGACCGGCTTTTTCCGGAAAATACCAGACGCGGCGACCTTCTCGCCTACGCCAGAAGCATTACCGGACGGGCGCCTTTACGGCTCTGCCTCTTCGGATTGGCGACCGGCTTCGGGTACGGATGGTTCATGAACCTCTTCTACCTGATCGGTTATATCAGCCCCATCAACTGGAAGACCATCGGGGCCGTCTACATGTCAAGTTTCTTCTTTGACTTAAGCCATGGTGTCTGTACCTTTCTGGTGCTGTGGGCCGTGGGAGAAGCATGGACGAGAAAACTGAACAGAGTAAAAATAAAATTCGGACTTACCGGGGAGGACAGGCGTTACACCATGCCGCCCGGAAGACAGAGCAGGAGAGCACAGGAATGCCAGTGATCATGAAAGTCAGAAATGCAAAAAAAGAATATCAGGTGGGTGACAGCACCGTCCATGCCGTGGACGGGGTCAGCTTCTCCGTCAACAAAGGAGACTGGGTGCTCATCTACGGGCGAAGCGGTTCCGGCAAATCCACGCTCCTGAACCTGCTGGCAGGTCTGGAACCTCCCACGTCAGGCGAGATCATGATCCGCGGCAAGCATATCGAGAAGATGAGCGAAGGACAGCGCATCCGCTTCCGGAGGGAGCATATCGGATTTGTCTTCCAGTCCTATAACCTTCTGCCGCAGTACTCCGCGCTGGAAAATGTGGCCATGCCGCTGGCACTCCGGGGCATGCCGAAGAAGGAACGGGAAGAGGAAGCCATGAAGGTGCTCACGCAGGTAGGTCTTGCTGAACATGCGGAACATAAGCCCACCGAGTTGTCCGGTGGACAGCAGCAGCGGGTAGGTATCGCAAGAGCCATTATTACAGCACCGGAGATCGTCTTTGCCGACGAGCCGACCGGCAACCTGGATACGAAGACCGGGGAAGAAGTCATGGAGCTTCTGAAGAAAATATTCAAAGAACGGAACACCACATTTATCTTAGTATCTCACGACCCCGACATGAGACGTTATGCCGGAAGGGAGATTCATATACAGGATGGCATCATCCGTACCGAAGAATCGGTGATATCAGGAGGAAAAGTGATATGAAGAATAGCATCTGGAAAAAAGGACTGACGCTGGCGCTTGCAGCCATGGTCCTGACCGCTTCAGTCTCACTCCCGGCAGACGCAGCAGAAGCTGCCCCGGTAGCAGAGACTCAGGAAGCACAGCCGGCAGCGGAAAGCACTCCTGCCGTACAGACAGAAGAGGCAGCGACCGTAGAAGAAGCAACAACTGCAGAAGAAGCAGCATCTGCGTCCGTGCAGACGGACACTATTCTGGCGGAAACACCAGTGGCAGCGCAGGCATCTGACGGTACCGCACTGCAGGCAGATACATCGACAGATAAAAGTACCTCCAGTGATGACAACAGCAGTAATAATACCGTCAATGAGAAGCCCAACACCAGCGTGACCATCACCCCCAGCAATGCTAATGCACTGGTGCTGATGGATGTGGGCGCACAGTCCCCCAAGGGTGTTCCGGGAGACGTAGTGGAAGTGGTACTTCCCATTGCAGTGAACAGGGAGTATCTCCCAAGTGAAAACTACACCCTCCGAAATATCACCATCAAACCCAATATTTCCGGCAGCGGCGGATCATCCAATACCAGTTCCGGATCAGGCACCGGAAGCGGTACCAGCCAGAGTACGGCAACCACTTCCTGGCCATTTGACATCATTGATGCCAGCTACACCAGACATCTCGATGATATGTCCTACAACAGCACCGCAGAAGTGTGGTACAAATTCCGGATTTCCGAATTTGCCAAAAAAGGCGTCTACCCAATGAACTTCACGGTCAATGCCACCGTATGGAGAAAAGACGCAGCCAACGGAACCGACATTACCGAGGACGTGACCTTCACCCTGACCGAGTATGTAACAGTCGTCGGTGATGGAGAACTCTCCGGTGTGGTCAGCAACATCGGCGTGCTGGAGATTGGCGGCTATACAGACGGTGCGGTCAATTCTTCCCCGGTCACTTCTCCGGGACAGAGCATTACCCTTACCGTACCGCTGGTAAATAAAGGCGGCCACCTGTCCAACATCACGGTATCTCCGGTCATCTCCGGATCACTGGATGAATTTCCCTTCGTAGTGGACAAGCTGGCTTATGGAATCGCATTAAATGACATGGAGACCGGGGACACCCAGAACTTTACCTACACCTTTGTGACCTCTCCCTATGCCACCACCGGCAACAAACCGGTCACCTTCCGCGCAAGCTACGAAGAAAATGGCATCACCGGAGAATGTACCTTCACTGCCTACATCTATGTGCAGGATGGCTACGAAGACTTAAGCCAGATGGCACCGGTTGCCACCATGAAGAACTGGACCCTCTGGAAAGTGAAGAAAGAAGACGAAGAGGAACAGAAAGATCCGCAGGAGATTGTGACCACCACAGCCAAGGTCAATGTCCGCAAGGGCATGAGCACCAAGGCAGAGATCTACAAGACCGTTCCGGCCAATACCCAGATGGTCCGTCTGGAACAGAACGATGACCAGACCTGGAGTAAAGTACAGCTGAGCGACGAAGATACCACCGCTTACTATATTTCCTCCAAATATCTGGTAAGCTCCGGCACCGGAGAACTGGAACATCTGGAGAAGACCGATTACCTGTCTGCAGGTGATGAGGGCGTTATCCGCATGACCTTCATCAATAATTCCACGGAGAGAACCATCGTGGATACGGCAGCCAGCATTGCCATCGCAGATCCGACGGCACTGAACCTGACCACCGGCAGCAGCGATACCGCATACCTGGGTGTCCTGAAGCCTGGACAGACCGGTGAGGCGACTTTCCGTGTGACGGTACCCGCAGGGGCTCCGGTAGGCTCCACTACCATTACGGTGACCAATAACTACGCAAATACTGCCATGGCTACAAGAGCCGTGAGCCAGAACATTATGATCCCCATCAAGCAGCCCATGAATGTGATGGCAGATACACCGGTGATCTACGGCACTCCGAAGACCGACGAACCGTTCTCAGTGAGCCTGAATATCATCAACAAGGGCCGTACCAAAGCCTATAACCTGTCTATCACAGCCATGGATGGTATCAGCATGGCAGAGACCTATTACGGCGGAGATGTTCTCCCGGCAGGAAGCCTGGCCGCAGATATCGAAGTGCAGACAGCAAAGAGCGGAAGCTTTAACGGCACTCTGCTTGTCAGCTATGAAGACAGTGATGGGGAACTCTATACCCAGTATGTAGACCTTCCGGTGGATGTGGTACAGGCCGTAGAGACTGTATCCGAGGAAGTGGAGACCGAGAAGAAGAGCAGTTTTCCGTTCTGGATTCTGATTCTTATCCTGATTCTCCTCATCGCAGCAGGTGTGGCAGGCTACTTCCTGTATAAGAAAAAGAAAGCAGAAGATGCGGAAACGGATTCCGAACATGCAGATGAGGATTCGGACTGGAACGAGACAGACGAGGCAGAGGAAGCAGACAGCGGGGCAACACAGACTGACAGCAGTGAAGGAGAAGAGTGACTATGAGGTTTCAGGACTTCTTCCGGTTCGGGGTCATTAACCTGTCCCGGAGAAAAGCCAGGACGGTACTTACTGCACTGTCCATGGCCATCGGTGTCATGTGCATTATCGTTCTGATCTCGGTCGGTATCGGATATGAAAAATCCTATGAAGAGACCATCCAGTCCATGGGAAGCCTGACGAAGATCGATGTGACCTCATCCACTGACGAGCGGGGGGCGCAGGCACTGCTGAATGATAAAGCCGTAGACTCCATGAAGAAGCTGGACGGCGTAGATGCGGTGACTCCGGTAGTGCAGGCGACGGCATATTTGAAAAGCGGAAAATACATCTCCATGGTGAAGCTCTATGGCCTTGACCTGACCACGGCAGACCAGTTCCTTCTCACTCCTGAGGAAGGAACAATGCCGGGAGAGGGGCTTCGATTCAAACCGGAAGTTATGCTGACGGATGATATCGCAGCATCCTTCGCAGATCCGAACCAGAACTGGGCAGATGCCGTGGACGAGGACGGAAATCCTTATGTGGATCCCATGGGCGGAAATATCCGCCTGACCTTCGATTACTCTGCCCTCTCCAATGAGCAGGAAGCGGGGGACGATGGCAGGGCAGTCCAGAGCGGCAGTCTCTACCGGCTGAACGTGACGGGCTTATGTTCCACATTGAACTATACATTCTCCACCTCCGGTTTCCTTGACCGGGAGCGTCTGGAGGAATGGATCGAGGCAAATCCCTCTGCAGCGGCACAGCAGCAGAGAGCATCCTCTTCCACAGGCAGCAGCTCCGGTTCCAGCGCTGAGAGCGACCGGGAGAAGGCAGCGGAGAAAGCCAAAGGGAAGACCTATGATACGGTGTGGGTCAAAGTACATGACGTAGGAAAGGTACAGGAGATCGCGCAGACCATCCGGGATGCAGGATTTTCCACCTATTCCTTGAATGACATGTTGGAGACGGTACGTACCCAGTCCCGTCAGATTCAGGGAATGCTGGGTGCCATCGGCCTCATCGCCATGATTGTATCCGGCATCGGTATCGCCAACACCATGATGATGTCCATTAATGAACGGACCAGAGAGGTGGGCGTGCTGAAAGTCCTTGGAACGGACTTGAAGGACATTGCCATGATGTTCCTGACAGAAGCACTGTTGGTCGGCATTCTGGGCGGTATCGGCGGACTGCTCTTGAGTTTTGTGATGGCGAGACTGATCCCTGTACTCTTCCAGACCATGCAGGTGAAGAGTATCATCCCGCTGTGGCTGGCGGCAGGCGGCGTCCTGTTCGCAGGCGTGGTGGCATTGCTCTCCGCACTGGCACCAGCACTGAATGCTATGAGGATCAGTCCGAATGAAGCAATCCGGGCGGAGTAATGAATGGTATGAATCAACCAAGTGTGTTTCAAAGGTTGGTTTACATAGGGACTGTCAGAACCCCATACATTCTGACAAATACAAAAGAAGGAGGAAACAGCGATGCTTTGGAAGGGAGGCTAAGCAAAAAAGGACAACTGAATATGGAGGCTTTAAAGCAAAAAATTAAAATCAAAAAGGAGATTAGGTTATGAAGATGACCAAGATTAAGAAAGTATTAGCGGCTGCATTATCATTTACCATGGTTTTTGGAATGGCAATTACGTCGAATGCAGCAACAATTCAGACTACAGCAGAGGATACGGATGTATTTAAATTGGAGGCGACTGCTTCTGGAGCGACAGTCTCATATCAGGCCATTACAGTAGAAGGTGGAAGTGAATACGAGGATTCTACAGTCTATAATTATTATATATCTTTGCCAGAAAACAGTGATACATCTGCTGTAGATATTAAGGCAACATTTACAGATGGCGAAACGCTTTCTATTGGGGGAGAAGTAGTAGATGCTGAAAGTGGTGTTTATGAGGGCAAAGTTGATTTAAGTTCTAGCAAAACTTTTGTTTTAACAGACGAGTTTGATGAAGAGGTAAGAACTTTCCAAGTAGCAGCAGGTATTGCAGGAAAAGTAGTACCGACTGTTTATGTTCGTGTCGATGTAGTTAATGCATTAACTTGGCTTAAAGATAATACAAATGCAAATACTACTAGTGCAGTAAACGCTCTGAAAGATAAGGTAAATACTACTAAGTATAAGATGAATGATGATGGCGAGATGACTGCATTTGTTCCGGTAAATGGACTTGCAACTGGTTCTACTGCAATGGACGCACTGAAAGCAGCTTGCGGAACTCTTGGACTGGAAACAGCAGGTTCTGACTATTATGTATCCGGTATTGGCGTATCTGGCAATCTGTTAAGTGAGAGAGCAACTACTTCTTATTCAGGATGGCTGTATCTTGATAAAACAGCAAGTGGTAAAACCTTCAATATGGCAAACTATGGTGCAGCTTCCTACAGCCTAAATGGTGGCGAGCAGTTCGTATGGTGCTTTGCTAATGGTTGGGATGAAGGTCAGTACAAATATCTGAACGAGTAATTTTTCTTACAGACTTTAAGCATTATGACATTGAAGCAGACGGCGGTGTATGCCGCCGTCTGTTTTTAAGTTTATTATCCGGAAATGAAAGGTAAAGGGTGCTATGAAAAGGAAACGATCTGTTCGGATGATTACAAAATTGCTTATACTGAGCTTGGTATTAGGATTGTGTCTGCCATCCTTTACATATCAGGTAAAAGCATACTGGGAAGATGAGAGCTATTCATTAAACTATTCAGGTACGCGTACGGTGGCGTATCAACAGAGACTTGGAGCGGCAACAACAAGTGGGAAAATACAGTTTTCGAGTGATATAGCAACTGGAACAGCAAAGTATATTATGTTGTATGGGGATAATACAAAAGTAAATACTGATGCAGGATTCTTAGGAGGTATTGATATTCCGTTGCAGGAAACGGAGAATGACTATAGCAATTGGTTACGAAAGTTTTCAGGGTTTAGTTTTGAAAGCAGCCGTTTAAAGTGGAATTTCAGTGAAAAAGCGGCATCAGATCGTTTATACATAATTACTGATACAAATAAAGAAAGAATACCAGTTTATATAATAGGTGCTAATTTTCAGACGAATGGAGGCCGTCGAGATACACAGGTAACGCAAGAGGCAGTTGCTGATTTAAACAGTTCAATGGATCAGTTGTATTCATTAATAGCGAGTATAGAAAGTCAGGAGACAGCGGAAATTGGAAAATATTATCCAGAACAGGAGCAGATGCTGAAACGCGTGTCCTGCGAAGTTCGAAATATTATATCATATAAAAAAAATGCGACATATACTTATGGAGAAAAATTTAACTGGTCAGAGGATACAGCACAATGGCCTTTTAAGTGGCAAAATAAATCCTATGGAATTACATTTTTTTCCGGTATGAAGAAAATTGTAGATGGGTATGTCGATTATGTGAATACGCATAAAATAGCTACACCTGTTATTGAGTCTGTAAAAATCAATGGCGTGGAGACAAGTGTAAATAATGAGACTCATGAAATTATTATTTCAGGAAAAGCAGAAGATTTTGCAGACAAATCATTAAGCGAACTGGAAATCAAACTTCCGGATGGAGTGACCGGCAGTTGGGGAGACAGTATTAAGTTTTCAGACACAGGTTTGGCTTATCATGTCTGGCCATATAATGAAAATCTGGGAGATACAGGAAAAGATACGTATAAAGATCTGGGACAGGATTATACGGTGAAATTTGATGCCGGAGACCAAACTTATACACCGGAAACAAAAATTTCTCCGGAAAATTTAACGGGTGCAAAAGTAGATCTGACATCTTATACAGATCCTAATACAGAGAAAACAACCTATGATGTGACAGCGACAAGCCAGACAGAGGAAGTGACGGATCAGCAGGGACAGCACTACGCATTTTCTCATTGGGAACTTGACGAAGCAAATCGGGAACTGGAATCAGCCATAAGATATTCCGATAATGTCACAAGAAAGGTTCATAATAATACAGACAGATGGCAGAGTTTTGTTATGCCGTCGAATCCGTTGACAATAACCGCTGTGTATAAACCGGCATATAAGATAACAACGGAAAATGTTGGGCTTGATAAAGAGGACTTTGGGTTATCGGCAACAGGATCAGCGTTAAAAGGATGGAATCCGGAAAACAGTGAGGTAGAGTTATACTACTATGACATGGCCGTTCCGAAAGGGTATTTGGTAAAGGCAGTGCATGTCAACACAAATGCCGGAACACCGGTAGAAAGTACACTGAGCAGTAAAAGCGGTACAAATTATATCCGTTTTACCATGCCTTCCGATGATGTAAAGGTAACAGTTACATTCGAAAAGGATAAAGATAATGAACGGAAACTGACATTAGGAGAACCATCAGGCACTTTAATTGCAGGAAAAGGTGGTACTGCCACTTATGAACTGACAGCAGATGGATACAGTGAGGATACTACATTTACAGCAGTGGAAAGCTATAGTACCGGTATTGCAAAGGAACCGGTGACAGAGGGACTTACAATTGCATTAGGCAAAGTGACTGATGGAAAAGGAACGGTTACTGTAACAGTGGGATCGGAGGTAGCAGCTGATGAGTATTGTTTCTGTATAACACCATCGGAAGGGAAAAAGACAGTTATTGGAACAATTACGGTTCTTTCTGCGGATACAAAGCTGTTGAAAGTGGAAAATGCCTCCCTTACATTGAAGGAAGATGAATCTGGTGAGGTGAAGATCAAAGGTTCTGGTATGAATCTGTCGGTGGGTGCTTCAGTGGAAGCCTTTGAGACCGATCAGGATGGACAGATCAAGTATAGCGGCAAGACAGAGGGACTGACCTTTGACAAGGCAGTGCTGAATAATGACTCATTTAGCCTGACAGCGTATGTATCGAAGACCGTAGCAAAGGGAGAGTATTACTTTATCGTAAAGGCAGATAATGAGCAAAGTGCGGTGGCGAAGTTGACCGTTGACCGCGAGAAAGCAGAGACTCCTGATAAACCCGATCAGCCTGACCAGCCCGATCAGCCGGAGAAAGAGACTCAGAAGATTACGGTGACCAGTAATTCCGGTCAGGGAAGTATTCAGGTCAAAGTGGCAGGCGGTTCTGAAGAACTGATCAGCGGCACCGGTACAGTGAAAGCGGTGGAAGGAGATAAGGTGACGGTAACAGCGGTGCCGAAGGATGGATATAAATTGTCTGTATGGAAGATTACCCAGGGCATGAAGGATGTTGCCCTGAGTTCCGGATCGTCATCCGATACCAGTGTCAGCTTCGTGATGCCGGCAGCATCCGGGACAGATACAGTAACAGTCGGTGCGACCTTTGATAAGACATCCAGCGACACAGTAGTGACTTCTGAACCGAAGATCACTGCGTTTTCCGTGGCAAATGTCAGCGGAACCATCGACCAGAACAGTGGAACAATCACCATAGTGGTTCCAAATGGAACAGATGTGACTTCTCTGTGTCCGGCTATTGCTACATCTGATGCAGACAGTGTGACACCTGCCGGCGGAGCGGCAGTGAATTTCACTAATGCAGTGACTTATATGGTGAAGAGTGCTTCCGGCGAACAGAAATCTTATGTGGTAACAGTGAAGGTACAGGAGGCATCGGTATCCGATACCTTGTGGGATAAGATTACCAGTCAGGAGGGAGACCGTTCCTGGTGGAACAAAGCGGATAGTATCAAGAGCCATAAGAAGAATAAATATCCGAAGTATTGGTAAAGGGATGATACGGATATGAAAAAAAGAAAAAAGAGACGTTCGCTGATCGCTGTGGTGGGAACCATGCTGGCTCTCTGCCTGATGGCGACAGCACTTGCAAAACCCTTTTCCGGTAATACAGATCGGTGGCCGGAATTGATTACCAGTCTTGATGAAGAGGTATTAATCCCGAATTATAAAGATGCGTGGTATATTACGACTGATACCTGGCATGCCGATGACTACACAAAAGTCAGTTTTGCTAATAGTAATAATGGTAATAGCCATATGAAGGATGCAGATGGAAACTGCTATTTTCAGCCGAAGAGTACAGGTGTATTGTATACTGTACCGGTACCGTCATCGGCGGTACATAATACATCCGCAGGCGGAGTGAATGGATTTCAGGCAGATCTGTCATTCCCAACATATGATTCTTACAGGACAGTTCCGAGCCGGAACAATATAAAGGGTGCTCATTTTGCAGCGGAAGCGGGAAAGGGTCTTGACCTCTACTACCCAACGATCATCTATTATCGTTATGAGTATGGTGGAGCAGAGAGAGCGATTCCGTTCCTGATTATAGGACAGCAGGAAGGCTATCGGATGTCGGAAAGTGATCTGCCGAAGCTTCTTAATCAGGCTCCAAGGTTTGTGCGTATCATGAACCGTCTGAATGACATGATGGCAGAGATGGAAGGAAAGAATGCGGGGACGGCTCAGGCAGGAGATTACCATCCGGTTTACGACTTTATGCTTGATACGGTTTACAGCACGCTAACCGGAGCCATGCAGACGCCGCTGGCAGATGTGGACGGTACGGGCATGAACTTTACCAAGTCACTGGTGGAGCAGCGGATGACGAAACTGGTAAAGGATGGGAATGCTGCTTTTACGCCGGAACAGTGTGAGGCACTGCTTACCAAAGCGGAGTGGTACATGGACTTCGTGGAGGAGAACCGGATCTCAGAGCCGAAGATGGAGAACTTTACGTTGGCTGGTTATCCGGGGCAGATCGACGAAGAGGCAGGAACTGTTACGGTTTATATCCCGGAAGGGATCGCTGTCGATGAGAGTGTGGAACCGGTGATTACCACAGGAGGATGGACCGTATGTACGAAGAAATCCGGTGATCTCTGGAAAGATAATACGGCTGTCTATAATGTGGCTGCCTATGAGGAGACCACTCCAATTACCTATGTGGGACAAGTGTCTGCGTATCATGAATTCTGGGCGGATGTTCAGCGGGATTATACGGTTACGATTGTAAGTGGGACACCCCAGTCACAGATCAGGGATTTTTCTATTGAGATTGACGGAAAGACCTATACGGCGACGGTAGATGATACAGAGAAAACCGTATCTTTGAACCTTCCGGCAAGTCTTCATATGGATGGTGTGAAGGGGACTGTGTCGGTAAGACATACGGGTACGGCATATAAGCTGCTGGATACCTCGGAGCAGGAACTGACAGGGGAACAGATTTCTCTGGATGCACTGGCAAAGGTTCAGATTGAGGATAGCATTTACAATAAGCCATCGACTTATAGCGTTCAGGTTTCCTGGATAAAATCGAAGGAATGCAGGATCGAAAGCTTCCGTCTGGGAACCTATGATGGCGTAATTGACGAGACGAACCACAGTATTACGGTAAAGGTTCCTTATGGAAAGGATATCAGCGGGCTGACACCGGAGGTAACGGTATCAGATCATGCGAAGTATGTCCGTTCTGATGGAGCGTGGAAATTTGATAAGCCGGTGACGTATGTAGTTACAGCGGAGGACGGTGCGACACAACAGACCTACACAGTGACCGTGCTAGAAGCAGATTTGTCTGAGAGCTGTGAGATGACTTCCTTCAAGGTGGGAAATGCTTACGGCGTCATTGACCAGGACGCAGGCACGGTAACGGTGACCGTATCAACAGATACCAACCTGTCGATGGTGAAGCCGGTTATCGGACTTCCGGAAGGGGCGAAGGTAAGCCCGGCCTCGGAGGAACTGGTGGATTTCACCGGTCCTGTGAAGTATACCGTCACGGGAACTACCGGAAATACGAAGGAATATACGGTGACGCTGACGAAAACGGAGGCGGCGGTGGATACCGACATACAGGCGAGATGCCAGAGCATGGTGGAGAAGATTATTGCCAGATACCGTACCAGTGCCGACGACAACTGGGAGTTCATGAATCTGGGCTTCTACGATCATCAGAAACGGGAGCCGGGTGATGCGCTTCCGAAGAATCTGGATCTGGAAACGGCAGTGAAGAAGCTGGCACGCAATAAGATGACGGATTATGACCGTGGTATCATGATGCTCACAGCATTGGGTGTGGATTGTACGAAGCTGGACGAGTATAATGATGGGAATAAGATCATGCATTCTTCCGGCGAAGACATCAGTGATCTGGTGGCGCAGCTTTACAACTATCCGGAGGACGATACTATCAACGGTCCGATATTCTGGCTGATTGCCATGGATATGGGAAATTATACCGTACCGAAGGATGCGAAATATACCCGTGAGAGCATGCTCGATACGTTACTGAACCATACTTATGGTACCGATGGATTCGGTCTTGATATGGTATGTATGATGATGCAGTCCCTGTACCCGTACCGGAATGAACCGGCGGTGCAGGAGAAACTGCAGGAAGGTTTGCAGATCATTCTCGGTGAGAAATCCGCAGAGGGAGTACGCGGCATGGAGGATGACTATACGTTTTATTCCACGGGCTCTTACAACAGTGAGGTAGTGTCACAGGTGATCTGTGCGCTCTGCTCCATGGGTATTGACCCGGCAACCGACCCGCGGTTCAGTGATGGCAATGGCAACAGTGTCATGAAGAAATGGATGGATACATATGCCAGTGAGTCGGATGGATATTTCTACCATGTTACGGGTGGCGAGAAAGACTCAATGGCCACCTACGAGGCATGTTATGCGATGCAGTGGTATCTGGGCTTCCTGAAGAACGGCGGTTCCGGACATCCCTACTCCCTGTATGCGGACGGATTTGATTTTAACAGGAGCTTCAGCACAGATGCCAGGATCACGTCCTTTAAGCTGGAAGGAAAGGTGGGTGTCATTGATGAGGATGCTGCGACGATTACGGTGACGCTTCCGGAGGGGATTTCCCTAAGCGGACTGACACCTGAGATCGAGCTTTCTGAGGGCGCGAAGCTGCTGTCTCCGGATTTGCCCTATTCCTTTATCAAGGATGAGCCGGTGGCTTTCCAGATACAGGCAGAAGACGGTGAGACCACGAAGATTTACCATGTAACCGTAACGCAGGCGGATGTAACATCCAGTGGTACGACGCTGAAAACGGATACAATCGGGATTCAGGATGTGAACCAGCGCGGGCTGGAAATTCAGAAGATCACCACTTCAACGGGTGCTGATGGAGTGACGGAGATTGAGCTCCTTCTCGGACCGGAGGCGGATCTGACGCAGCTGCGGCTTTACGCAGAGACTTCGGAGCGTGCAACTTCGGATGTGGATCTGAATTATAAGAAGGTGCTCGATCTGTCCAACTGGGTAACGATTACCCTGACGGCGGAGGATGGTACCACGAAGACCTACCGCATCAGAGCGACGAAAAATAGCTATGCATCCATCGCGGCATTCTCCATTTCTATAGGAGACGAGCGGTACAACGGAACCATTGACCACGACAAGGGACAGATTCTCATTCAGGGTGTGCCGTCCAATGCGGACGTGACGTCTCTGGTGCCGAACATTACCCTGTCGGAGGGCACGACCGGCTGCATTCCGCTGAGCGGAACGGCGCAGGATTTCACCAGTCCGGTAAATTATACCGTGACCGGTGAAGGTCTGACAGCGAGAACCTATCAGGTGACCGTCCTGAGAAATGGTGCCGCAGTCAATCCGTCTACACCGGACAATGAAGTAACCAGTGCACCGACGATTACGGCATTTTCCATTGATGGATGCCAGGGTGTCATTGATGATGCAGGCACCATTCAGGTTACGATGCCGCTGGGAACGGACACTACGTCCCTGATTCCTTCTGTCAGTGTATCCAGTGGTGCGACTGTCACTCCGGTATCCGGCGCAGCAGTCAACCTGTCTGCTCCGGTGACCTATACGGTGAGCAACAGCCGCGGAAGCCGTACCTATACGGTGACCGTCGTGCTGGAAAAATCCATTTCCGACCAGCTTTGGGAGCAGATGGAGCAGAACAATACAATCAAGGATGAGCAGGTGAGCCACGACCACTCCACGCTGAGCGGCGCAGGCAAATCTGACGGCGGATCCTATGACTATGACCAGACAAGCAAGGATCATTCCTGGCTGTCCCGGTAAAATAAGGACAAAT
>CAVFMZ010000007.1:0-44431 GCA_963623675.1 Firmicutes bacterium CAG:176
TCACAGACTATTGGACGAACAATCTTTTGGATTTGATTTTGCGAAAGGACAATCTAAACAAAGCCTATAAGCAGGTCAAGAAAAACAAGGGTAAAGGTGGAATTGATGGTATGCAGGTGGATGGACTTCTACCCTTCCTTAAAGAAAACCAGGAAACCCTAATCCAAGAGATAAGGGGAGGCAAATATAAGCCTAACCCAGTTCGAAGGGTAGAAATACCCAAGGAAACAAAAGGCGAGTTTCGTAAACTTGGAGTTCCAACGGTGGTTGACAGGGTAATCCAACAGGCAATCGCACAGGAACTTACACCAATCTATGAGGAGCAGTTCTCAGAGAATAGTTTTGGTTTCAGACCGAAAAGAGGGCAGCATGATGCTCTCAGACAATGCCAAAAGAATGTAAATGAAGGCTACGCATATGTAGTAGATATGGACTTGGAAAAGTTCTTCGATACAGTGTGTCAGAGTAAGCTGATAGAGGTATTGTCACGAACCATCAAGGATGGCAGGGTAATCTCGCTGATACACAAATATCTTAATGCAGGAGTACTTGTAAACGGGATGTTTGAGAGGACAGAGAAGGGAATGCCACAGGGAGGTCCGTTAAGCCCGTTACTCAGTAATGTCATGCTCAATGAGTTGGACAAGGAGTTGGAGCGCAGAGGACACAGATTTGTTCGCTTCGCAGATGACAGCATGATTTTCTGTAAAAGCAGGAGAAGTGCGGAAAGAACTTTGAAAAACATCATTCCATTTATCGAAGGAAAACTATTCTTGAAGGTAAACAGGAAGAAAACAGAAGTTGCACACATCAGCAAAGTCAAGTACCTTGGCTATTCCTTTTATAGATATAAAGGAAAATGCAGATTCAGAGTACATCCAAAGTCAGTAAACAAAATGAAGAACAGAATCAGAGAACTGACAGACAGAAATAGAGGAATCAGCAATACAGAACGTGAAAAGCAGTACCAAGATTATGTGCGGGGATGGGTGGATTATTTCAAACTTGCAGATATGAAAGGGCTACTCAAAACAACGGATGAATGGGCAAGGCGACGTATCAGAGCTGTTTACTGGAAACAATGGAAGAAAATCAAAACGAAATACCGAATGCTGAAAGCATTGGGGATGGAACATTGGAAAGCAATGGAATTAGCCAATAGTAGAAAAGGTTATTGGAGAATGGCAAAAGTGCTGAACCAAATCTTTTCAAACAAAATAATAGCCAAGCTAGGATATACATCCATGCTTGACTATTATCTGACAGTTTTGTGAAAACTAAAGAACCGCCTTGGTACGGAACCGTATGCCAGGTGGTGTGAGAGGACGGCTAATCAACTAATGATCAGCCTCCTACTCGATTAGAGCGGTTCTGACAGGAACCGGTGATCTCCGGACAGGAGAAATGAAAGTACAGGAGCGAAGGAATGGGGGACTTTTTTACAGCGCTGATCAATAACAAAGTATTGGTCTGCGGAATCACAGGCTGGGCCATTGCCCAGGTGCTGAAGACAGTGATTTATGCACTGCTCCACAGAGAGATCCGCTGGGAGCGGATGATTGGGGATGGAGGAATGCCCAGTGCCCATTCAGCAACTGTCAGTGCCATGGCTGTATCGGCAGGGCTTCTTTATGGGTTTGGCAGTTTTGAATTTGCCATTGCCTGCATGATGGCGATCATCGTCATGCACGATGCCATGGGTGTCCGGATGGAGACCGGCAGACAGGGCAAGGTTTTAAATGAAATGATTGATTTCTTCCGTACGGAAGGGTTCGTGGAAGCGTTTAAGAAAAACGATAAGATGTACGAATTCTGGGAAGCAAGTCTGAAAGAATTTGTAGGCCACACACCCATGCAGGTGGCAGCAGGCTGCATTCTTGGAATTGTGGTAGGCTGCATCATGGTTCTGTAATGGAAAAGGAAATAAAGGCCGGAAGACCGTCAGGGTTTTCCGGCTTATTTTATGCATATTTTTCTGCTTTTCTGCTACACATAGAGTAAAAGAATTCTGAGGTGATAGTCTGAAAATGTGGAAACGGCTGATTGCCTGTCTGATGATTTTACTTCTGGTTTTTCAGCCTGTATCGGTGCATGCGGCGGAAGATCAGCAGCCGGAAGAGACGGAGATACCGGAGGAAAGCCGGACACAGGAAGACCGGGAATTAAATCAGGTGGCGGCGGAGGTATCGGCACCTCATGCGATCCTGATGGAAGTATCCACCGGAACGGTGCTCATGGAGAAAGCAGCGGATGAGAAGGTACACCCGGCCAGTGTGACCAAGATTATGACACTGCTCTTAATTCTGGAGGCAGTGAAGGAGGGTAGAATCTCTCTGCCGGATACGGTAACCGTGTCGGAGCATGCGGCGTCCATGGGCGGCTCTCAGGTCTATCTGGAACCCTTTGAGCAGCAGACCGTGGAGACTTTAATCAAGTGTATTGCGGTAGCCAGCGCTAACGACGCCTGCGTGGCTATGGCGGAACATATCAGCGGTAGTGAGGGTGATTTTGTGAAGCTTATGAATGCCAGGGCAGAGGAACTGGGCATGACCAACACGCATTTTGTCAACTGCTGCGGACTGGATGCGGATGAACATCTGACCACGGCCAGGGATGTGGCGCTCATGTCCCGGGAATTGCTGCGGAATCATCCGGAAATTCATGAATACTGCACCATCTGGATGGAAAATATCGTGCATACCACAGCCAGAGACAGCTTTGAGTTCGGACTGACAAATACCAACAAGCTGATCCGGCAGTATCAGTACGCCACCGGATTGAAAACAGGATATACGAAGATTGCTGGATTCTGTGTTTCCGCCAGTGCGAAAAAGGAAAATATTGAGCTGGTGGCAGTCATCATGGGCGGCGCGGACAGTAAGAGCCGGTTTCAGGATGCAGTGACACTTCTGAACAGCGGGTTTGCCTGCTGCAGTCTTTATACCGACGAAAACAGGATTGCCTTACCGGAAATTCCGGTAAAAAATGGCGTGGCGGAGCAGGTGGAACTTCAGTATGCGGAAGAATTTTCTTATGTGGCAACGGACGGAAGCAACCTCTCCCAGGTGGAGCGGGCGCTGGAACTGCCGGAAGAAGTGACGGCACCGGTGGAAAAAGGAGTGCAGATCGGAAGAATGGTGTACACGTTAAATGGACGGGAGATTGGCTCTACAGAGCTTCTCGCTGCAGAAAATGTGGAGAAAGCAGCATACGGAGACTATATGGGAAAAGTGTTCCGCATGTTTTTATTGTAAAGGAATTGCGAAACTACCGGAATTTATGCTATGATAACCTTTATGGAAAAGAGAAGAAAACTGGAAACAGTGCGATATACCATAAAAAGTGAAAAACTGCCCCGGAAGATGCGACCTCTGAAACTGGTCATGCTGGCAGATCTCCATGACCGGTTGTGGGGGGAACATCAGCAGTTTCTGGCGGAGAAAATAGAAGAACTGCAGGGAGACCTGGTGCTGTGTGCAGGAGATATGCTGATTGCGGAAAAGCACGCGGCCATGGAGCATGCAGTGGAGCTTTTTGAAGAACTGAGGGAGCAGAAGATTCCGGTGATCTGCGGAAACGGGAACCACGAGTCACGTATGCGGCAGTGTCCGGAAGTATATGGAGACCAGTACGAGAGATACAGCCACAGAATTCAGGAGTGTGGTGTGCGGATCCTGACGGATGAAGTGATGGATGTTTCCTGGGAAGGCCAGAAGATCCGGATTTATGGATATGAACTGCCGCTTTCTTATTATAAGAAGTTCCGGCAGCCGTCTTTTGACGGACAGGATCTTCGGGAGAAGTTCGGAATGCCGGACCCGGAAGCTTTTCATATTCTGCTGGCACATAATCCGGTCTATTTTGATACCTATGCAGCGTGGGGAGCAGATCTGACGCTTTCCGGCCATCTGCATGGAGGAATTATAAGGATTCCGGGAATTGGCGGCCTGATTACGCCTCAGGCACAGTTATTTCCGAAATATGACCGGGGACTGATTTCCAGAGAGAAGAAATATATGGTAGTCAGCGCGGGACTTGGAGAACATACGGTACCCATCCGCATTTTCAATCCGCCGCAGCTGATTTTGATTACCGTGGAAGGAAACGCATAGAAAGATGGCATTATCGGTAAAGATTGAGAGCTTTGAAGGCCCGCTGGATCTCCTGCTCCATCTCATTGATGTAAATAAATTTAATATTTTTGATATTCCTATTGTGGAGATTACGGCCCAGTACATGGAATATCTGAAAGCCATGGAGACGGAAGACTTAAATGTCATGAGCGAATTTCTCGTCATGGCAGCCACCCTTCTGGAGATCAAGGCGAAGATGCTGCTTCCGGCTGAAGTGGATGAGGAAGGCGAGGAGATTGACCCCAGAGAGGATCTGGTGCAGAAGCTCCTGGAATATAAGATGTATAAATATATGTCCTATGAGCTGCGGGACCGTATGTCCGTATCGGGACATGCCCTCTACAAAGGGCCGACCATTCCGGAAGAGGTGGCAAAATATGAGCAGCCGGTGGATCTGGAGGAACTGGTGGGAGATCTGACGCTGACCCGGCTCAATGCCATTTTTCAGGGACTTATGCGCCGCCAGACGGAGAAAATTGACCCCATCCGAAGCAAATTCGGAAGGATTGAGCAGGAAGAAGTCAGCCTGGATGAGAAGATGGCTTCTGTCCGGGAATATGCCAGTGAGCACAGTACCTTCCGTTTTTCTTCTCTTATGGAGGAGCAGAAGGGAAAGATTCAGATGATTGTCACGTTTCTTGCAATTCTGGAACTGATGAAGACGGGAGAGCTTCTGGTGGTGCAGGAGCATTTGTTTGATGATATGTTGATTACCTCACAGATCTGATGAGGCAGGAGGATATGGATTTGGAACTGGAAAAGATCGAAGCGGCCGTGGAGGCTGTATTATTTGCCATGGGGGATGCGGTAAGCGTGGACAAGATTGCATCTGCCATCGATCATGATGTGGAGACCACAAGAAAACTGGTGCATCAGATGATGGACCGCTATAACAGCCGGGAAGGCGGACTGGAAATCATCGAACTGGAGGATTCTTTCCAGCTCTGCACCCGGAAGGAATACTATGATACGTTGATCAAGGTGGCAAAGCAGCCGAAAAAATATGTGTTGACGGATGTGCAGCTGGAGGTACTGTCCATTGTGGCATACAAGCAGCCGGTGACCCGTCAGGAGGTGGAGAAGATCCGCGGCGTGAATTCTGACCATGCCCTGAACCGTCTGGTGGAATACGGACTGGTAGGAGAGGCGGGCCGTCTGGATGCACCGGGAAGACCCATTCTGTTTGGAACAACGGAAGAGTTCCTTCGGAATTTTGGAGTGCGTTCCACCGAAGAACTGCCGTCCATTCAACCTGATCTGGTGGAAGAAATGAAGAGCGAGGCGGAGGAAGAGGTACAGCTGAAGCTGAATCTTTAATTTTCGGCTGCCAGGGCAGTTCCGGCAAGCCATAGATTGACGGTCTGATGTAGCCGGAAGCGGAAATCAATGGCGGGAATCTGCTCCGTACTTACAACAGGGAAAAGGTCCATGACGGAGCCGTTGACGTAGTAGACCACGGTCCCTACCAACTGCCCGGCCTGCACTGGCGCTTCCAGAGAAGAAGGAAGCAATACATCCATGGTAAAGGAGTCCTGATCTGACATGAGGATCTCCTTTTTTTGTGTCTTTACAGAGAGAAAGGTCTGGTCAGACTGCCCGTTTGTGACGGGAATGGGATCCGGGAGGAGCAGCTCAGTTCCGACAAATTCCGGATGGAAAGCTTCCAGTCCGTAGGTCATCAGTTTCCGGGTATCCGCCCACTTCCAAGTGCGGTTGCTGGGCCAGCCGCAGGCCAGTACCACGGCAATGAGCCGTCGTCCGTCCCGCTCCAGGGCGCCTACATAGCAGTAGCCTGCCCCGTTGGTGAATCCGGTTTTTCCGGTCAGGGCTCCGTCCATCATATGAAGAAATGCATTTTTGTTATTGACGGTGAACTGCCGGGTGCCGGAAAGGTCGGAAAAGGACCAGAAAGGCTCCCTGGTGATGGCGAGAAAATCTTCCCGTTCCATGCAGACGCGCATGATGCGTGCCAGATCCTCGGCGGTGGTGGAATGAGTGCCTCCTTCATCCGAGGCATCAAGCCCGTTAGGAGTTACAAAATGAGTATGATAACAGCCGAGATCTCTGGCCTTCTGGTTCATCATGGCGGCAAAGGCTTCCACGTTTCCGCCCACATGCTCAGCGATAGCCACGGCGGAATCGTTATGGGACTCCAGCATCAGGGAATAGCAGAGATCCTTTAAACGGTACTGTTCCCCTTCCCTTATATGAAGCTTTACCTCCGGCATGGAGGCTGCGTAGGAAGAGACAGTGACGGTGCTTTCAGGATCTGCATTTTCCAATGTAATAAGAAGTGTCATGATTTTGGTGGTGCTGGCCATGGGAAGCTGCTCAGTTCCATTCTTTTCAAAGAGAATCCGGCCGCTGTCTGCATCCATGAGCACGGCCGAGCGGGCATAAAGCTGTTCCGGTGCTTCCGCAGCAGTACAGGAAAGTGAGCAGGATAGAAAAAGGCAGAAAAAAAGTGGAAAAAGCCGTCGTAACACGTTCATAAACAGCCCTTAAAATTCGTTTTGGTGTAATGTATGAATTTAGCTGCTTGTCTTATACAACTTTCGGTAAAAATGTGAAAAACTTGTCAAATGTGGTTCGTATTTACAAAAATGTCTTGAAAAATTCCCGGCAAATTGTTACAATTATCCACGGCAGAAATTGGTTTAACTATAAATATATCTGGAGGACGAAAAATGAGTAGTACAGCACAGAACTTGGCAAGCAGCAGAATAGCAGCACTGCTTGACGAGAACAGTTTTGTTGAAATCGGCGCTGCAGTGACTGCACGGGCTACCGATTTTAACATGAACAACACAGACACCCCTTCTGACGGCGTTATTACCGGCTACGGTGTCATTAATGGCAGTCTTGTGTATGTATACAGCCAGGATGCTTCCGTTCTGGGGGGGTCCATGGGTGAAATGCATGCAAAGAAGATCACCAGAATCTATGATATGGCTATGAAGATGGGCGCTCCGGTCATCGGACTTGTTGACTGTGCAGGTTTAAGACTGCAGGAAGCATCTGATGCACTGAACGCTTTTGGAGAGCTTTATATGAAACAGGCTCTGGCATCCGGCGTAGTACCGCAGATTACAGCTGTATTTGGAAACTGTGGCGGTGGAATGGCAGTAGCATCTGCTATGTCTGATTTCACTTTCATGGAAGCAAAAAAAGCAAAATTATTTGTAACCGCTCCGAACGCACTGGCAGGCAATGACGGATCCAAATGTGATACCGCATGTGCAAAATTTCAGAGCGAGGAAGTTGGTATCGTAGACGTAGTAGCAGAGGAAGCAGAGCTGATCGCTCAGATTCGTGAGCTTGTATCCTTGCTTCCGGCTAATAATGAAGATGACCTTTCCTACACGGACTGTGAGGATGATCTGAACAGAGTATGTGCAGATCTGGAAGCTTCCGCAGCAGATCCGGCAATTGCACTGCCGATGATCTCCGATGACGGAATCTTCTTCGAGACCAAGGCAGAGTACGGAAAAGATATGGTTACCGGATTCATCAAACTGAACGGAACTACCGTTGGAGCAGTTGCAAACCGTTCCACTCTGTATGATGAGGAAGGCAACGCAGTAGAGCAGTTCAACGCAGAGATTTCCGCAAGAGGATGTGAGAAAGCAGCAGCTTTCGTAAAATTCTGCGATTCCTTCAATATTCCGGTTCTGACCCTGACCAACGCAGCAGGCTTCAAGGCAACCAAATGTACTGAGAAGAAGATTGCAAAGGCAGCAGCAGCCCTGACCGCTGCTTTCGCTGAGGCAGACGTACCGAAAGTAAATGTTGTTACCGGAAAAGCATTCGGAAGCGCTTACGTGCTCATGAACAGCAAAGGTCTTGGCGCAGACATCGTTTACGCATGGCCGAATGCTCAGATCGGTATGATGGATGCCAAGATGGCAGTCAAAGTTATGTATCCGGAAGCAGACGCAAAAGAGCTTCGTGAGAAAGCAGCTGCGTATGAAGAACTTCAGAACAGCGTAGCATCTGCTGCTAAGAGAGGATATGTTGATACAGTAATCGATGCTCAGGATACCAGAAAATATGTCATCGGTGCATTTGAAATGCTGTTTACCAAGAGAGAAGACAGACCGGGCAAAAAACACGGAACCGTTTAAGCGAGGTGAAGGCAAATGAGACAGAATTATAAAAAGACTCTTGCAGCAATGGTTCTTGGCGTATCTGTTCTCGGACTGACTGCCTGCGGCAGCAGTGTAGCGGAAACAGACGAAATTACATACGATCAGTCCTATCTGCAGTCTGTAGCTGATTTTCTGGTGGCAAACTGGGATGGCATGTCAGATGAGCAGATCGATACTTATGCAACCATGGATGCAGAGGATGCGCAGGATCTCCTGGATAATTACAGCCTTCCGTTTACACCGGATGCGTTCACTACAGCCTTTTCCGGCTATGAGGGCAGTGAGGAAGAGCTGGGGGCTTATGTGTCCACAGATGGATACGAAGTAAGTGTAGATGGAGATGAGATTACCTTGGTAACCCATCTGGTCTATGAAAACCGTACGGCAGATCTGAGCATTGTATTTAATAAAAAGAGTGTCGCACAGACTGTGACACTGGATCCCCATTACAGCATCGGGGAGATTCTTGAAAAAGCAGTGATGAATACGATCCTTGGTATGGGTACCGTGTTTATCGTACTGATCTTTATCAGTCTGGTTATCTACTGCTTCAGCTTCATCCCGGCAATTCAGGAGAAGTTCAGTAAAAAGAAAGAGGATGAAAAAGCGGCAGCTCCGGTAAAAACAGCAGCTCCTGTAAAGACAGCAGTGCAGTCTGCCGCTGTTGAAGAAGAGATAGTTGATGAAGGCGAGCTGGTAGCAGCAATTACCGCAGCAATCTGTGCATACACAGGAAGCTCTTCCGATGGATTTGTTGTTCGTTCTATCAGACGTGCGGATTCTGCAAAATGGAAAAGAGCTTAAGTGGAATATAGGAGGAATTAAAAAATGAAGAATTATACTATTACCGTAAATGGCACTGTATATGAAGTAAGCGTAGAAGAGGGTGGCGCAGGAAGCGCTCCTGTACGTGCAGCAGCTCCGAAGGCAGCACCGAAAGCTGCTCCGGTACCGGCAGCAGCACCGGCAGCACCAGCTGTAGCAGCTGGTTCCATCGAAGTGACTGCTTCCGTTCCGGGTAAAGTATTCAAGATTGAGGCAAATGCAGGTGCATCTGTAAAAGCTGGTGATCCGATCGTAATCCTGGAAGCTATGAAGATGGAGATCCCGGTAGTAGCTCCGGAAGATGGAACTGTTGCCAGCATCAACGTTGCAGTTGGCGATGCTGTAGAATCCGGTGACGTATTGGCTACTATGAACTAAGACAATAAATCATTGGAGGTTACAACATGAGCTACATTGCTGATACTTTAGGGAATCTCCTGCAACAGACAGCATTTTTCAACCTGACATGGGGCAATTATGTCATGATTCTGGTTGCGTGTGTGTTCCTTTATCTGGCTGTTGCCAAAGGATTCGAACCGCTTCTGCTGGTTCCGATTTCTTTTGGTATGCTGCTGGTAAATATTTATCCTGATATTATGCTTTCCTTCGAGGATTCCGCCAACGGAGTCGGTGGTCTTCTCTACTATTTCTACAAACTGGATGAGTGGGCAATCCTTCCGTCCCTGATTTTCATGGGCGTAGGTGCCATGACCGATTTTGGTCCGCTGATTGCTAACCCGAAGAGTTTCCTTCTGGGTGCAGCAGCACAGTTTGGTATTTTCGCAGCTTATCTGGGAGCAATGCTTCTTGGCTTCTCTGATAAGGCAGCTGCCGCCATCTCCATCATCGGAGGTGCTGACGGCCCGACCTCTATCTTCCTGGCAGGTAAACTGCAGCAGACGGCGATTATGGGTCCCATCGCAGTAGCGGCATATTCTTATATGTCTCTGGTGCCGGTTATTCAGCCGCCTATTATGAAGTTTCTGACCACTGAAGAAGAGCGGAAGATCAAGATGGAACAGCTTCGCCCTGTTTCCAAACTGGAAAAAATTCTGTTCCCCATCGTCGTTACGATTATCATTTCCCTGATTCTGCCTACCACAGCTCCTCTGGTTGGTATGCTGATGCTGGGTAATCTGTTCCGTGAAAGTGGTGTTGTTCGTCAGCTGACGGACACTGCATCCAATGCTCTGATGTACATCGTTGTTATTTTGCTTGGTACTTCCGTAGGAGCTACTACCAGCGCAGAGGCATTCCTGAATGCTGACACACTGAAAATTGTTGCTCTTGGTCTGATTGCCTTTGCATTCGGTACTGCAGCAGGAGTTCTCTTTGGTAAGCTGATGTGCAAACTGACCGGAGGAAAGGTAAATCCCCTGATCGGTTCCGCAGGTGTATCTGCAGTGCCGATGGCAGCACGTGTATCTCAGAAGGTTGGTGCTGAGGCAGACCCGACCAACTTCCTTCTGATGCATGCAATGGGACCGAACGTAGCGGGTGTTATTGGTACTGCAGTTGCAGCTGGTACCTTCATGGCTATCTTTGGGGTATTCTAAGCTGCTGACTGAAGTGAATATTATGTAGGAGGAATCATAAAATGACAGAAATCGCTAAAAAGCCGATTAAAATAACAGAGACGATTCTGCGTGACGCTCATCAGTCTCTGATCGCTACCCGTATGAGTACTGAGCAGATGCTTCCGATCATCGAGAAACTGGATGATGTCGGATATCATTCTCTGGAGTGCTGGGGTGGAGCAACCTTCGATGCATCCTTACGTTTCCTGAAAGAGGATCCGTGGGACAGACTTCGTAAAATCCGCGACAAAGCAAAGAAAACCAAACTGCAGATGCTGTTCCGTGGACAGAACATTCTGGGATATCGTCCGTATGGTGATGATGTAGTAGAGTATTTTGTACAAAAATCTATTGCAAACGGTATTGATATTATCCGTATTTTCGACTGCCTGAACGATTTGCGTAACCTTCAGACCGCTGTTAAGGCAGCTAACAAAGAAGGAGGACATGCACAGATCGCACTTTCCTATACTTTAGGAGATGCTTACACTCTGGAATACTGGACTTCCATGGCAAAACAGATCGAGGAGATGGGTGCGAATTCCATCTGTATCAAGGATATGGCTGGTCTGCTTCTGCCGTACAAGGCAACTGAGCTTGTAAAAGCACTGAAAGAGACTGTCGATATTCCGATTCAGCTGCATACTCACTATACCTCCGGTGTTGCTTCCATGACCTATCTGAAAGCAGTAGAGGCAGGTGTAGATGTGATTGACTGTGCAATGTCTCCGTTTGCTCTGGGAACTTCTCAGCCGGCAACGGAGGTTATGGTTGAGACCTTCAAGGGAACTCCGTACGATACCGGTTATGATCAGAAGCTTCTGGCTGAGATTGCTGATTACTTCAGACCGATGCGTGACGAGGCACTGGAAAGCGGTCTGCTGAATCCGAAGAATCTGGGCGTTAACATCAAGACCCTTCTGTATCAGGTACCGGGTGGTATGCTTTCCAACCTGACATCCCAGCTGAAAGAGCAGCATGCAGAAGATAAGTTCTACGACGTACTGGAAGAAGTTCCGCGCGTGCGTAAAGACCTTGGTGAATGCCCGCTGGTTACTCCGTCTTCTCAGATCGTTGGTACTCAGGCGGTATTCAATGTTATCATGGGAGAGCGTTACAAGATGGTAACCAAAGAGACAAAAGATGTTCTTTCCGGAAAATACGGAAAGACTGTTAAACCGTTCAATCCGGAAGTACAGAAGAAGTGCATCGGAGACAGCGAGATCATTACCTGCCGTCCGGCAGACCTGATTGGCAATGAGCTGCCGAAGCTGGAAGCTGAGATGGAGAAATACAAACAGCAGGACGAGGACGTTCTGTCCTATGCACTGTTCCCACAAGTTGCTACAGACTTCTTCAAATACAGAGAGGCACAGCAGACCAAGGTTGATGTAAACGTTGCAGATACCGAGAACGGAGCATATCCGGTATAATTGAATTGCTTGTGGATAATAGAAGAGAAGCATCGGTTTTCCGGTGCTTCTTTTACGTAGAAAAGCGGAATGCAATGATTTGCATTCCGCTTTTTAGAGGTATGTAATATTCAAATAATGGGTTTAGAGGCTGTAATGTATGATGTCGAGAACCTGTTTTAAATCACTGCTCTGAATCTGACCAGGAGCAGATACACGACCTACAGCACCAAAAGTGAGAGCAGAGCCGAAACACTCGCCTGCGAGGCGGCTGATGACCCCGGTACCTGCCATGGACATGGTGATGATCGGACGATTTGCATACTGTTCGCTCATCTCTAATGTTGCTGACAGAAGTGTCAGGACATCCTGCTTACTATTAGGCATAACAGCTATTTTAGGAATGTCAGCATCTAATTCCTGCATCTTGCAGAGACGTCCAACGATTTCCTCCTGGGACGGCGTTTTCTGGAAGTCATGGCTGGAAGCAATGACCTTGACATTATACTGATGTGCAGATTCAATGATTCTGGTTACAATATCATCACCGGTGAAAAGTTCTACATCTACAAGATCTGCATTTCCGGTTTCGATAACGGCAAGATTCAGCTTTTCGTACAGCTCCGGAGCCAGCTCACGTTTGCCGCCTTCCTTTGCTGTACGGAAGGTGAAAAGAAGGGGAAGATCTCCCAGGGCAGCCTGCAGTTCCTTTAGTGTTTCTACTACGCATGAGATATCTTCAACATCCTGATACCAGTCTGCACGCCATTCCACGATGTCTGCAGTGTGATTTGATAAGAGAGCAGCCTGCTGGAGAATCTTATCCTTTGTCTGGCTGACGATGGGGACGCAGATTTTTGGTCTGCCTTCCCCAATAGTAAGACTTCTTACCTGTACGATTTTCATAAGGTTTCCTTTCTTTTGTGAATTACTCATATTTGATATTCAGTATTTTTTTCATATGCTCAATCGGCATTGGTTCTCCGGTCCAGAGTTCAAATGCGGCAGAACCCTGGAAGAGCATCATGCCAAGACCGTTCATGGTCTTGCATCCTGCCTTTTTTGCCATGGAACGCATGGCTGTTTCCAACGGAGAATAGGGAACGTCTACAACGATTAATTCCGGCCGGAAATAGGAGATATCCGGAACGACAGACTGACCTTCCAGCGGTTTCATGCCGACGCCGGTAGCATTTACGAACAGATAACTGTCATCCATCTCTTTCTTCAGCTGGTTAAGGTCTGCCAGATCGTAAAGAACTGCATGGCTGGAGGTGCGGGTGTTGATCTTTTCTACAGTAGAGACAGCACGATCCCAGAACTCGTCTTTACGGTTGAAAATCACGATTTCTTTTACTCCATCCAAGGCAGCCTGGATTTCGATGGCAGTTGCAGCTCCTCCGGCACCTACGATGGTCATTTTTTTTCCGATGACATCGATGTGGTTATCTTTTAATGCCGCCATAAAGCCAATTCCATCCGTGTTATGCCCGGTCAGATGTCCGTGGTCATTGACGATGGTATTAACTGCCCCACAGAGCTCAGCAGCCGGAGATAATTCGTCCAGATACTGTCCTACAAGGGTCTTATTCGGCATGGATACATTGGAACCCCGCATTTTCAATACGCGGATTGCTTTGACAGCATCTTCGATCTCATCTGCGCCTACTTCGAATGCAAGATAAGCATAATCGTAACCAAGTTTAGCGAATGCCTCGTTCTGCATGGCCGGGGAACTGGAGTGGCGGATGGGGTAAGCCATCAGACCGATCAGCTCGGTATGGCCGGTAATTCTTTCTGACATGATAGATTCTCCTTATAAATAATTTTTCTGTTTCAGTGTAGTGAGGATGTTGCGACCCTCAAAAGTACCGTCAATAATTCTTCTTGCACGCTGGCTGTCTCCGATATTCAGAATTTCGACATCTTCTCCTGCAAAAGCGGAGAGAAGATCCTGATAAACCTGATTCTTGCCTCTCATTCCAAGACATACAAATCCATAATCAAAAGGAACCTCATAGGTGTTCTCATTGCTTTTTACAACAAAAGCATCTGCCTTGACTTCCTGAAGGGCAGTCTGGGTCAGCTGGTGAACGTGATGCTTTGTCATCATATCTTTGGCGTCATTTTTGCTGACCGGATCGAGATCCCGTCCGATCTGCGGCATCATTTCGATCATGGAGATATCTGCATTCCTTGCTGCAAAGAATTCAGCAACGTCGAGTCCTACAGCTCCTCCTCCGACAACCGCTACTTTTTTACCTGACAGATCATCCGGAAAATCTTTGATATGGCTGATCATGCCAAGGATAGAGTAAACCGGATATTCCTCTTTGTCAATATGGTCATGGAGTCCGGCAATTGGCGGAAGGAGCGGACCGGAGCCGGTTGCACTTACTACAATATTCGGATGGAATTTCCGGATATTATCCGGTGTGCCCTCAGTGTTGCGGAAAATGTAAAGATTCGGGAGACTTTCCGCACGCTGAGTGAGGTAATGCGGGAAATCAGCCAGTCTGGTTTTGGAAGGAATTTTGGAAATCAGGGATGCAAGACCTCCAAGTTCACCGGATTTCTCCAGCAGGAAGACATTACAGCCGACTTCCGCTGCGGTACAGGCTGCTTCCATACCGGCGGTTCCGCCACCGATCACTACGACATTGCAGTTTTTCTTAATATGTTCTGTTTTATATACATCACCTTCCAGTACAGACGGATTGACGGTACAGCGGATCGGACGGTTGTAACCGATACGGTTTCCGGCACATCCTACGTTACAGGAGATACATTTGCGGATTTCACATTCGCGACCTTCGGCGACCTTAGCCGGCCATGCGGGATCGGCAATCAGGCCGCGGCCCATTCCGATCAGGTCTGCATCCCCGTCTGCGAGAATTTTTTCTGCAACTTTTGGATCTCTGATATTTCCCATGGTAATACAGGGTTTTCCAAACTTCTCTTTGACTGCCCTGGCCATATAGGAGCGCCATCCGTCTTTCATATAGTTTGCATCAATCTGATACTGGATGGAACCGTTCAGTGCGCAGGATACATCGAAAATATCCACTTCTTTCTGCAGGTATTCCAGATAGTTCAGTGTATCATCCAGTGTATTTCCACCCTCGAGCATCTCGTCCGCACTCAGACGGAGCATGATCGGGAACATCGGTCCTACCTGATTTCTGACCTCTTCAATGACCATGCGGCAGAAGCGCGTTCTGTTCTCCATGGAACCGCCGAATTCGTCTGTCCGTTTGTTGGTCAGCGGGGAAAGGAACTGGCTGATCAGATAAGAATGTCCGGCATGGATTTCGACTGCGTCAAATCCTGCGGTCTGTGCACGTTTAGCGGCTTCACCGTATTTTTTTACAATGTGAAGAATCTCATCTTTGGTAAGGGGACGCGGAATCTCACCGCCATCTTTGGTCGGTACATCGGACGCAGATACCGGCTGCATCTGGGTACGGGAAGAGACAGCAGATGCTCCGGCATGGTTGATCTGGATCGCTACCTTTGTTCCGTAACGGTGAATGTTTTCACAGAATTTGAACAGACGCGGGAGATAATTGTCATGATCAATTCGAAGCTGGGTAGTACCATTGGAACCCTGCGGAGAGTCCACACTTGCATTTTCTACGATAATCAGGCCGACTCCGCCTTTGGCACGCTCTTCATAGTAATTGATATGTAAAAAGCTCATCTCGCCATTCTGCTCACCATAGTTAGTTCCCATAGGCATCATGACCGTACGGTTTTTGATTGTCATGTTCTTTACCGTCAGAGGGGCAAAGATATGAGGATAATCATTTTTCATTCTGTAATTCCTCCTTTTGGGTGATTGTAGTTTGTCATTTATTTGTCAATTATATACCACAAAAGAATCTATGACTAATTCGTAATATCACGATTATAATAAAAAAAAACTATGGATTTCATATTGCCATTGCAGACATCAGAAAGTATAATGCAGACAAGGACTGCTGCAAGGCAGTGAAAGATTATTACTGCGAAGGAGATTATATGAACCAGTTAGACACATTGAGAGAGAGTCTGGGACAGTGCGATGAGATCATATTAGATGCACTTCTCATGAGAAACAGAATTGTAGAAGATATCATGGCTTACAAAGAAAGCAATGATCTGCCAATCCTGCAGCCGGAGCAGGAAGCAAGACAGAGAGAATGGCTCATAAAAAGACTGGAGGAAAGACGTCATCAGAAGGAAGTAACAGATGTATTTTCCTGCATTACTTATAACAGCAAACGGATTCAGGCAAGAAAATTATTTGAATATAATATTTTCCTGATTGGATTTATGGGAGCTGGAAAGACGACGGTATCTGATTATCTGAGTGGAGAGTTGGCCATGGATGTGGTAGAGATGGATCAGATCATTGCCCAGAGACAGGGGATGAGTATATCGGATATTTTCGAAACCTACGGGGAACAGTATTTTCGCGATCTTGAGACAAATCTTCTTGTGGAGATGCAGTCCAGATCCAATGTGGTTGTTTCCTGCGGCGGTGGTACGCCGATGAGGGAATGCAACGTCAGGGAGATGAAGAAGAACGGCCGTGTAGTTCTTCTGACCGCAAAGCCGGAGACCATTCTGGAGCGTGTCAAAGATAATCATGATCGTCCACTTCTGGAAAACAACAAATCTGTGGATTTTATTGCGGATCTGATGGAAAAACGACGGGAAAAATATGAAGCGGCTGCAGATATCGTTATCGAGACAGATGGAAAGACGACCCTTGAGATCTGTGAGGAAATGATTCACAGGCTTCATGCATAGCAGAAAATATAACAACAGGGAATCCTGACGTGGGATTCCCTGTTGCTATATTTTCTTATAAAAGACTTCTTTTTTAGAGGATTCTATTAAAAATTTCTTAAATGCTTCAACGACAGGCGGGTGGTATACGTCCTTTAAAAGTGCCATATAGAAATAGCGCTGCCAGGAAGGGGAGACCAGAGGGAGAATCTTCACGTCCAGCGTATGGATGATCGGAATATCCGGAACGACAGCGATTCCGAAACCACTGGCCACGAATGCCGCTACTACCTGGTCTTCATCGATTTCATAGGCGATATCCGGGTGTTCGCCGATACTTTCAAATAAACCATCAATAATTTTCCGAAGTCCGCTTCTCTTTTTGAAAATGATCTGTTTATAAGGAATGGTCTCTGCAAGGTGAACCTCTCTTTTATCGGCAAGAGGGTGACCGACAGGAACGATGACCACCAGATCCTGTTTGGCTACCGGGAAGAATTCGATCATAGGTTCCTCCTCGAATCGGGAACAGAATCCAATATCATATTTCTTCTCCTTCAGACCGTTCAAAATGTCCCCTGTTAAAACTTTATCACAATGAAGCTGGAAATGGATCTGTTTGTCAGGATTAGCAGCCAGAAAGCCCTGAATTGCTCTTGGAACTAAATCAGTTCCCAAGGTTCTCAGGAATGCAACATCGATCTGCCCCTCACCGCGTCCGGCCAGCTGCAGTCCGTTGACAGAATTGTCCAACCGGTTCAGGACATCTGTGATGTCCTCCAGAAAGGTTCTGCCATATTTTGTCAATATCACATTTCGCCCTGTTTTTTCAAAAAGAGCCACTCCCAGTTCGCTTTCCAGAGAGGCGATGGCATGGCTGAGGCTCGGCTGGGTGATGTTAAGGATATCCGCTGCTTTCGTGTAATGTTCAATCTGTGCAAGCGTTACAAAATAACGTAGATGATTCAGATTCATAAGCTTTTGCCTTTCTCTCCTACATAGAATATAGTCAAATGACTCTTATAATATAACATAATCTATTGAAAAAATCTATGGATATCACATTTTTATCAATTTGTTTTATTTTTAACAAAATTATATAATCAAAAAAAAGAGCAATGACGGAGGAATAAAAAATGTCAAAGAAATTTCCAATTACTGTCAGTTCCTGGACGCTGGGAGATCAGTGCAAATTTGAAGATCGTGTAAAAGCAGCCAAAGATGCAGGCTATGAGGGCATCGGTCTGAGAGCTGAGACCTATGTAGATGCATTGGCGGAAGGCCTTCATGATGAGGATATTCTGGCGATCCTTGACAAGTATGACATGAAAGTGACAGAGGTAGAGTACATCGTACAGTGGGCAGAGGATAACCGTTCTTACGAACAGAAATACAAAGAGCAGATGTGCTTCCATATGTGTGAACTGTTCCAGGTAGGACACATCAACTGTGGTCTGATGGAAAATTATTCCGTAGAACATACTGCGCAGAAGTTGAAAGAACTGTGCCAGAGAGCCGGAAAATACGTAATTGGAGTGGAACCGATGCCGTACAGTGGAATTCCGGATGTGAAGAAAGGCTGGGCAGTGGTAAAGGCTTCCGGTTGTGATAATGCGAAATTGATTCTGGATACTTGGCATTGGGTGCGGGCAGACCAGCCGGTGGATATTTCTGTTCTGGAAGGAATTCCGGCGGACAAGATTGTATCTGTACAGATCAATGACGTATGGGAAAGACCTTATGCGAAGACAATTCTCCGTGATGAGTCCATGCATGACCGTCTTGCTCCGGGAACCGGTATCGGATGTACCGTTCCGTTTGTAAAGATGATTAAAGAAAAGGGCATTGAACCGAAGGCTGTCGGCGTGGAAGTCATCAGTGATGCAAATTTGGAAAAAGGAATCGAATATGCAGCAAAGCATACCTACGATAATACCAGGAAAGTACTGGAAGAGGCATGGCCGGAGCTGTTGGAGAAATAGAAAGGGGACCAGAATTTATGAAATTTAAAGCAATGTTTCAGCCGATTCAGATCGGCCCGATGACGGTAAAGAACCGTTTTGTGGTACCACCCATGGGAAATAACTTTGCCAATACAGACGGAACCATGAGTGAGCAGTCTGTGGCTTATTATAAAGAACGTGCAAAGGGCGGTTTTGGTCTGGTGACCATCGAGGCGACGGTCGTACATAAGGGGGCGAAAGGTGGCCCCCGCAAACCTTGTCTTTATGATGATTCATCCATTGAGAGCTTCCGCAAAGTAGTGGATGCCTGTCATGCAGAAGGAGCAAAGGTTTCTGTTCAGCTTCAGAATGCAGGACCGGAAGGAAACGCAAAGAACGCAGGGGCACCGATTATGGCAGCTTCCAGTATTCCTTCTGTCTGTGGTCGGGATATTCCGGTGGAACCGACAACAGAGGAAGTTTATGAATTGGTAAAAGGGTATGGAGAGGCAGCAAGAAGAGCCATGGAAGCAGGTGTGGATGCAGTAGAAATCCATATGGCACATGGTTATCTGGTCAGCAGTTTCATGTCTCCAAGAACCAATAAGCGTGTGGATGAATTTGGCGGAAGCTTTGAGAACCGGATGCGTTTTTCCAGACTGATCATTGAAGAGGTAAAAAAAGTGACCGGCGGAAAGATCGCGGTTCTGGCACGTATTAACAGTTCTGACGAGGTTCCTGGAGGACTGGATGTTCATGATAGCGCAGCAATTGCGGCTTACCTGGAGGAGTGCGGACTGGATGCCCTTCATGTATCCCGTGCTGTTCATATTAAAGATGAATTTATGTGGGCTCCGACAGTTGTTCATGGTGGATTTTCTGCTTCTCAGGTAGAGGAAATCAAGCGTGCGGTATCAATTCCGGTGATCACTGTAGGTCGTTACACAGAACCGGAATTTGCGGAGCTGATGGTAAAAGAAGGAAGATGTGACCTGGTGGCGTTTGGCCGTCAGAGTCTGGCAGATCCGGCTATGCCGAAGAAAGCTCAGGAAGAGCGGTTGGAGGATATGATCCCGTGTATTGCCTGTCTTCAGGGCTGTGTAGCCAATATGTATGCAGGAAACCCCATCTGCTGTCTGGTGAATCCGGTACTGGGACATGAGGCTGCACCGATTGTCCATATGGAGAATCCGAAGAAGGTCATGGTAATCGGCGGTGGTGTGGCAGGACTTTGTGCTGCATTCCTGGCAAAGGAAAAAGGCCATGAAGTGACTGTTTATGAGGCAAGCGGCAAGCTTGGCGGAAATATGAGACTGGCTGCTTATCCTCCGGGAAAAGGTGATATTACAGGCATGATCAGAAGCTATATCCATCGCTGCGAAAAAGACGGCGTGAAGATCGTCATGAACTGTGAAGTAACACCGGAACTCATTAAGGCAGAAAAACCGGACAGCGTGATCATTGCCACCGGTTCAAAGACTTTGATTCTTCCTATTGAAGGAATTGATCTTCCGGAGATCATTCATGGTTCTGAGCTTCTTGATGGCAAGCGGGCTGCAGGAAAAAAAGTACTGGTAGTCGGCGGAGGAATGGTTGGCTGCGAGACAGCAGCATTCCTTGGAGAGCAGGAGCATGATGTGACGGTTATTGAATTTAGGGATACGGTTGGTGCGGATGTGATCCATGAGCACAGAGTTTATCTGATGAAGGATTTTGAAGACTACGGTATCAAACAGATCACAGGTGCAAAGGTATGCCGTTTCTTTGCAGATGGTGTGGAATACGAGACTGCGGACGGAGTCCGTCATGAGACCAGAGGATATGATTCTGTCATCCTGTCCATGGGCTTCAGAAACTACAATCCGCTGGAGGAAAAGGTAAGGGATCTGGTGCCGGATACTTATGTAATCGGTGACGCAACCCGCGCAAGACGTGCACTGGATGCAACAAAAGAAGCATATGCAGCTGTTGAGACATTGTAATGTAAACTGAGGAGAGAAAAACGATGGAGCAGAGAATTAAAGGAACAACAGGCTTGATGGCTTTGATCGGAAGTCCGGTAGGTCATTCCGGTTCACCGGCTATGTACAATTTTAGTTTTCAGTATCACAACCTGGACTATGCTTATATGGCATTTGATATTCAGGAAGAACAGGTACCGGAAGCACTGGATGCAATGCGTCTCTTTAAGATGAGAGGATGCAATGTCACCATGCCCTGTAAGAACAAAGCAGCAAAGTGTGTGGATGAGCTTTCGCCTGCAGCAAGAATCATTGGCGCGGTTAATACCATCGTGAATGAAGACGGAAAACTGGTGGGTCATATTACGGATGGTATCGGATTCGTGAGAAATTTAAAAGAGCATGGAGTCGACGTCAAAGGTAAGAAAATGGTTGTCCTTGGCGCCGGTGGTGCAGCAACTGCACTCCAGGTACAGTCTGCATTGGATGGAGCAGCATCCATCTCCATCTTTAATCCGGACGATCCTTTCCTGGAGCGTGCAAGAGAAACTGCAAAAAAAATTGAAAAAGAAGTTCCTGACTGTAAGGTATCCGTGTACTGCATAGATGATCAAGACAAATTAAAAGAAGAAATTGCCAAAGCAGATATTCTGGTAAATGGAACAAAAGCCGGTATGAAACCGCATGACGATATTTCTCTGGTGGATAAGTCTGTGTTCCGTCCGGATCTGGTGGTGGCAGATGTAGTTTACAATCCGGCAGAGACCAAAATGGTCAAGGAGGCAAAAGAAGCAGGATGCAAGCTGGCAATCGGAGGAACAGGTATGCTTCTGTGGCAGGGGGCTGCAGCATACAAACTGTATACCGGTCTTGAAATGCCGACAGCGGAATATCAGAAATTTCAGGAAGAAAATAAAGGAAAGTAAGATCTATGGGGAAAAATAACAGATTTTGGTTAATTATTACATCACTGGCGGTTTATTTCACGTACCTGATTCATGGAATCGGTGCATCTATTATGGGACAATATAAGACGGAACTGGCGCAGGCCTGGGGAGCAGAAGTGCAGCAGTCAGGTGCCATAGATGTTGGACAGGTAGTCGTTGTTATTGCAGCGCTGGGACTTGGGCGACTCATTGCACTACCGGTATCCGGTCCGGTATCTGATAAATTTGGCAGAAAAGTCAGTGGTATAATCGGCTGTCTCTGTTATGTAGGATATCTCTGTGGAATTGCCTTCTGTACAACATCTCAGATGGCTTATGCATTTGCTGTACTGGGTGGTATCGCGAACTCGTTCCTGGATACCTGTGTCAGCCCGACCTGCATGGAGATTTATGAAAATAATCCATCGGTGGCAAATCTGTTTACGAAGTTTGCTATCTGTATCGGACAGTTTCTGCTGCCGTTCCTGACGGGAATTGTGGCAGCATCCCATCTGTCTTATCGGACTATTTTTATTGCAGCCGGCATCGCTATTCTGGTTGATGGAATTCTGCTTCTGTTCCTTCCCTTTCCAATCAGACCGGAAAAGAAAGCAAAGCATGAAGAAAAGAAAAAGAAGAAGACCCGTCTTGCACCGGAGGCTCTGGCGGCTATCTGCATTGGATTTACCAGTTCTTCTACATTTATGCTCTGGCTGAATTGCAACCAGGAGCTGGGAGAAGCGTATGGACTCACTAATCCGGCAATGATTCAGTCCTTTTATGCGGCAGGAACCGCTGTGGCTGTTCTGGCAACAGCTTCTTTCATAAAGAAGGGATTAAGCGAAAAAACGGTTCTTATCCTGTACCCGACGATTTCGCTGGTGATGTTGGCACTTTGTTATTTCATCCAAATCCCGCAGATCTGTCTGTTGGGCGGATTTGTCATCGGCTATGCCGGTGCCGGTGGTGTTCTGCAGTTGGCAGTGTCTACAACGGCTGAATATTTTCCGGAAAGTAAAGGAACAGCTACTTCACTTGTCATGCTGGCTTCCGCGGCAGCTAACTATACCATTATCAGTCTGGCTGGTTATATTATGAATGTGGCAGGGACAGAAGGTCCGCGTATGGTACTGCTTTTGAATATGGCAGTGACAGCCGTTGGTATTCTTCTTGCAGTTTATGTCAGGAGAAGCCAGAAAAGAAAGGCTCTCAATGCAGATTGACAAATCACTTCGTGAATAGTAGAATCTCCTTGTATTTTAAGGAGATTCTATTTTTATGGAAAAAATTGTGATCATCGGCGGCGGAGCTGCCGGCATGATGGCTTCCGTCTTCGCGGCGAGACGGGGAGCGGAAGTACATGTGTATGAGAAAAATGAAAAGACCGGAAAGAAACTATATATCACCGGAAAGGGACGCTGTAACCTGACCAATGCCTGTGATATGGAAGAACTTCTGGAGAGCGTGAAGAGTAACAAGAAGTTTCTTTACAGTGCATTTTACGGATTTACCAATGAAAATGCCATGGATTTCTTCGAGGCGGAAGGACTGCGTCTCAAAGTAGAGCGTGGGAACCGGGTATTTCCCCAGTCCGATCGTTCCGCAGATGTACTGGATACCTTGAGACGGTCCATGAAGCAGGCGGGCGTCCGGGTGCATCTGAATACGGAAGTAAAAAAAGTGATCAAAAATGACAAGGGATTTACACTGCAGCTGGCAGACGGCACCAAAGATACGGCAGATAAAGTCATGGTGGCTACCGGAGGTATTTCCTATGAAAGCACCGGGTCCACCGGAGACGGTTATCGTTTTGCAGAAGAGTTTGGACTGAAAGTAACGGAGTGCTGCCCGTCCCTGGTGCCGTTCAATGTGCGGGAAGACTGGGTGAGGGAATTACAGGGACTTTCACTGAAAAATGTCTCCATCCTGATTAAAGATGGTAAAAAGAAACTTTTCAGTGACTTTGGAGAAATGATGTTCACTCATTTCGGCGTAACGGGTCCATTGATTCTGACCGCCAGCAGTGTCTGCGCCAGAAAGATCCGGGAGAAGGAAGTAAAGCTCTATCTGGATCTGAAACCGGCGCTTACGAAGGAACAGCTGGACGCCAGAATTTTAAGAGAGTTTGAAGCCAACGCCAACAAGCAGTTCCGGAATGTGCTGCCATCCTTCCTGCCGTCCAAGCTGGTGGGTGTCATGTATGGTCTGTGCGGCATTGCGCCGGAGAAGCGGATTCATGATATCACCAAAGAAGAGCGGGAGCGTTTCCTCTCCTGTATGAAAGAACTGGAATTGACCGTGACAGGTTTGAGAGGCTATAATGAAGCTATCATTACCAAAGGCGGCGTGTCGGTAAAAGAGATTGATCCGTCCACCATGGAATCCAAACAGGTGCCGGGACTTTATTTTATCGGGGAAGTGCTGGATCTGGATGCGGTAACAGGTGGATTTAATCTGCAGATTGCCTGGTCCACAGCCGTAGCTGCAGCAAACGCTGCCACAGAATAAACATTGGGGGAAGGAAAAAAGATGAGTTATAACGTTGCAATTGACGGACCGGCCGGAGCCGGAAAAAGCACCATAGCAAAACTGGTTGCAAAAAAACGCGGATATATTTATGTGGATACGGGAGCCATGTACCGTGCCATGGCACTGTATCTTTTAAGAACCGGCGTGGATACGTCTGATACAGCTGCCATTGCGAAAGCCTGTCAGAGTGCGGACATTTCCATCGCTTATCAGAACGGGGAGCAGGTAGTTCTCTTAAATGGAGAGAATGTAAACGCCTATTTAAGAACCGAAGAGGTGGGAAATATGGCTTCTGTCTCTTCTGCCGTACCGGAAGTCCGGAAAAAACTGGTAGAATTACAGCAGGAACTGGCAGCAAAAGAGGATGTGGTCATGGATGGCCGCGACATCGGAACCGTTGTGCTTCCGAAGGCGGAAGTGAAAGTATATCTGACTGCCAGCACCCATACCAGAGCCATGAGACGGTTTCTGGAACTTCAGGAAAAGGGACAGACGGCAGATCTTGAAAAGATCGAAGCGGATATCGCAGACCGTGATTACCGGGATATGCACCGGGAAACTTCCCCGCTTCGTCAGGCGGAGGATGCAGTTCTGGTAGATTCTTCTGAGATGACCATTGAGCAGGTGGTAGAAAGGATTCTTTCATTATGCAGGTAACAGTGGCAAAGAGTGCAGGATTCTGTTTCGGTGTACAGCGTGCCGTGGACACGGTCTATGAGCAGGTGGAAAAAGGAGTGCGCCCCATCTATACGTATGGACCTATCATTCACAATGAGGTCGTCGTACAGGATCTGGAAGAAAAAGGAGTCCGGGTTCTGGAAGGCAAGGAAGATCTGGAACAACTGACCGAAGGAACCGTCATTATCCGTTCCCATGGCGTGGGAAAAGAGATTTATGATCTGATCAGTGCAAAGGGACTGAACTGCGTGGATGCCACCTGTCCTTTTGTGAAGAAAATTCATCGTACGGTGGAAAAAGAGAGCGCAGCCGGACGGCAGATTATCATTATTGGAAATGACAAACATCCGGAAGTAGAGGGGATTAAGGGATGGTGCCATCACCCGGCCCTGGTCATCGAATCGGCGGAGCAGGCAGAGGCGCTTACGCTGCCGGAAGAGACAAAAGTCTGCATCGTGTCCCAGACGACATTTAACTACAAGAAATTTAAAGATTTAGTTGAAATTCTTGACAAAAAGAGGTATGATAGGATTGTTGTAAATACAATTTGCAATGCGACGGAAGAGCGGCAGACAGAAGCGCGTCAGATTGCAGGTAAAGTAAATGCCATGATTGTGATTGGCGGCAGCCACAGTTCAAATACGCAGAAGCTATTTGAGATTTGTAGAAAAGAGTGTGAGAATACTTACTATATACAGACGGTTCATGACCTGGATTTAGAAGTATTACGATCTACTGGGCTTGTAGGTATTACAGCAGGGGCTTCCACCCCAAAGAAAATTATTGAGGAGGTTCAAAAACGATGTCAGAATTAAGTTTTGAACAGATGCTGGAAGATTCATTAAAAACTATCAGAACAGGAGAAGTCGTAGAGGGCACGGTCATTGATGTCAAAGAAGATGAGATCATTTTGAACATTGGATACAAATCCGACGGTATCGTATCCCGTAACGAGTATACCAACGTACCGAACGCTGATCTGAGAACTATGGTAAATGTTGGCGACAAGATGGAAGTGAAAGTGCTGAAAGTAAATGACGGTGAAGGTCAGGTTCAGCTTTCCTATAGAAGAGTTGCAGCAGAGAAAGGCAGCAAGAGACTGGAAGAAGCATTCGAGAACAAAGAAGTGCTGACCGCAAAAGTATCTCAGGTACTGGATGGTGGTTTAAGCGTTGTTGTTGATGAGACCAGAATCTTCATCCCGGCAAGCCTTGTATCTGATACTTATGAGAAGAATCTTGCTAAATATGCAGATCAGGAGATCGAATTCGTAATTACCGAGTTCAATCCGAAGAGAAGAAGAATTATCGGTGACAGAAGACAGCTTCTTGTAGCTAAGAAAGCAGAGATGCAGAAAGAGCTGTTCGAGCGCATCCATGAGGGTGACGTTGTAGAAGGAACCGTTAAGAACATTACCGATTTCGGTGCATTCGTAGATCTTGGTGGAGCAGACGGTCTGCTTCATATTTCTGAGATGTCTTGGGGACGTGTTGAACATCCGAAGAAGATGTTCAAAGTTGGTCAGAAGCTCAATGTCCTGATTAAAGAGATCAGAGATACCAAGATTGCTCTGAGCCTGAAATTTGACGATACCAACCCGTGGCTGAACGCTGCTGAGAAATATGCAGTAGGCAATGAGGTAGAGGGAACGGTTGCACGTATGACTGATTTTGGTGCATTTGTTGAGCTGGAGCCGGGTGTTGATGCACTGCTTCACGTATCTCAGATCTCCAGAGAGCACGTAGAGAAACCGTCTGATGTACTGAAAGTTGGACAGGTTATCAAAGCAAAAGTTGTTGATTTCAATGGTGAAGATCGCAAGATCAGCCTGAGCATGAAAGCTCTGGAAGCACCGGTTGAAGAGGCAGCTGAGGAAGAGTAATCGGACTCTTCGCTGAATAGTGAATAAGAAGAAGGGTATGTAGTTTCACTACATACCCTTCTTTAGTACTCTGATTTCTAAAATCAAAAATTTAATTTTCTTTGGTTTCTTCGTAATATTTGATCAGTGCCTGGGTTCCCAGGTCACCGCAGCCTTCATCCTGAAGCTGCAGATAATTTCCAAGAGCTGTTTTCAGAATATCCAGTTTCAGTCCACTGGTCTCGGCCTCTTCGGTAGCAAGCCGCATATCCTTGACGAAATGTTTCAGGAAGAATCCCGGTGCATAGTCGCCGGAGATAATTTTCTCACCAAAGAGATCCAGCTGACGGCTTCCGGCTGCTCCGGTAGCAACGGAGTTGAGCAGGGTTTCCAGATTCAGACCTTTTGCTTTGGCATAGGAAAGGGCTTCGCAGACACCGGAGAGATTTCCGGCAATCATGATCTGATTGGCAAGTTTGGCATGCTGACCGCATCCGGCTTTTCCCTGATAGTTGATATTGGTGCCCATAGCCTGGAAGAGCGGCATGCAGGCTTCACAATCGGCAGTATCGCCGCCCACCAGAATGGAGAGCGTTCCGTTTTTTGCGCCCACATCTCCGCCGGTAACCGGGGCATCCAGTACGTGGAATCCGCGTGAAGTTCCGTCTTTATAAAGTTTTTCCGCAAGGGTCGGACTGGTGGTCGTCATGTCGATGAGGTAGCATCCGGGATCTGCGCTGTCCAGAATGTTGCTTTCTTTCCAGTACACTTCTTCCACATCTGCCGGGAAACCGACGATTGTGATGACGGCATCCCGTCCGGCCGCACATTCTTTGATGGAATCATGGAAAATAGCGCCTTCGCTGATGACATCCTCCACTTTGGATCTGGTTCGGGCATAGATGTGAAGTTCAAATCCGGCTTTCATAAGGTTGTGTACCATGGATTTTCCCATAATACCAACGCCGACAAAACCGATGGTTTTCATAGGATCAGGCCTCCTTAAAACAAGTATTTTCTTTATTTTAGCACAGGTGGAATTCAGATGCCAGAGTGAAAGGAAAGTCTGTGAACAGTAATGAAAGGCTTGCGGGAAAGGCCGGAGTGTGGCATGATAATAAAAAGAATAGAAGAAAGGTTGGGGAAAACATTCGTGAAAATGAATTGGAAAGAGGATGTCAGAAGATTTGTGATTGTCTGTCTGGCAGCGGTGATCATGGCACTGAATATTAAGACATTTGTAAGAACCGGCGGTCTTTTCCCAGGCGGTGCAACAGGACTTACGATCCTGATCCAGCGTTCCGCCAGAATGTTTTTTCATATAGAAGTACCCTATACACTGGTGAATGTGATTTTGAACGCCATTCCCGTGTATATCGGATTCCGTTTTATCGGAAAGAAATTTACGGGCTATTCCTGTCTGATGATTTTACTGTCCGGTATTCTGACAGACTTACTTCCGGGGTATTCCATCACATCGGATACCCTGCTCATTAGTATTTTCGGAGGCATTATCAACGGCTCTGTTATGAGTCTCTGCCTCTTTGGAAATGCCACCACCGGCGGAACGGATTTTATTGCGATTTTCCTGTCAGAGCGGAAAGGAATGGATGCCTGGAATCTGGTGCTGGGTCTCAATGTGCTGATCCTTGCAGTGGCGGGCCTTCTGTTTGGCTGGGATAAGGCGCTGTATTCCATTATTTATCAGTATGCATCCACCCAGGTGCTGCACACGCTGTATAAAAAATACCAGCAGCAGACCCTTTTCATTGTAACGGATCATCCGCGGGCAGTCTGTGACGCGATTTCCCAGGTGAGCCATCACGGAGCCACGATTCTGACAGGCGAAGGTTCCTATGAACTGGAGGAACGGAATATGGTGTATTCCGTAGTCTCCAGTGCCGAGAGCAAGCATGTGATCAAAGCAGTGCGGGAAGTGGATGAGCACGCATTTATCAATGCCATTAAGACATCCCAGCTGTCCGGAAGATTTTACCAGAAACCGGAAGATTAACAGGAAAAGAGGCGTTTTATATGAGCGAAGGGGATAGAAGACGGGCGCAGATCCTGGAGATTCTAAGAGAAAGTGAGCAGCCGGTATCCGGAACGGATCTGGCAGGCAGACTCCATGTGAGCAGACAGGTGATTGTGCAGGATGTGGCGCTTTTGAGAGCGGAAAATAAAGAAATCATGTCCACTTACAAAGGATATGTGCTGCCGTCAGTGGAAAAACAAAGCGGCTGTATGCGTGTATTCCGGGTGAATCATACGACGGAAGAGACTCTGGACGAGCTGCAGACCATGGTGGATTATGGAGGAACCGTTCTGGATGTATTTGTGGAACATCCACTGTATGGCCAGATCCGCGCGGATCTGATGGTACATAACCGGCTGGAAGTAGGACAGTTTGTGACAAAAATGAAAGATTGCGGAGCACATCCATTGAATATGCTGACGGACGGATGGCATTATCACACGGTGGTGGCGCCGGCGGAGGAACATCTTGATTTGTTAGAGGCTGAGCTGCGGAAGAAACATTATCTGTAAACACTTGCAGTTCACAGGCGGTCAGGTGGGCCGGAAGTGACAGGATGTGAGCGGAACCGCTCGTGCTAAGTCCTCGATCCAGCAGTACTAAGATTCGAACTGCGCCTGTGGCTTGTTCTCATCAAGTACTGGGACTGCGGACGTTCCTTTCACATGCTGTCACGTTCCTCCCACCGCCACATTACCTGCAACTGTGAAAAGTATATGAAAATATCTCCAGGTGCTTGAAAAAGCAAAATATATGTGTTATAGTTCAACTAGAACATAGAAAATTAGAATCTCCCGACCGCATGGTCGGGATTTTATAAGGCTGGAAACGGCCGCACCAGGAGGTGGCAGATATGAAAAAAGATTATTATGAAGTGCTCGGAATTCAGAAGGACGCTGATGAAAAAGAAATAAAACGTGCGTACCGGAAACTGGCAAAACAGTATCACCCGGACACCAATCAGGGAAATGCACAGGCAGCAGAAAAATTTAAAGAGATCAATGAAGCATATGATGTCCTCGGAGATGAGAAAAAGCGGAAACTTTATGACCAGTATGGCTTTGCTGCTTTCCAGGAAGGATTTGACCCGGAAGCATACAAACGTGCTTCTTCTGGTGGATTTCACGGAGGCTTCGGTCAGGGAGGCTTTGGCCAGAGTGGCTTCGGTCATGGCGGCAACTATCAGGAGTTTCATTTTGAAGGCGGCGATATGGGAGATATTTTCGGTGACATGTTCGGAGATATGTTCCATGGACGGGGAGGCAGCGGATTCCGTCAGCAGAGCTACCGCATGAAAGGAGAAGATCTCCATGCGGATGTACAGGTGGAATTTGATGATGCCATATCCGGCTGCGATAAAGTAATTCATCTAAGCAGTCAGGACGGTTCCGGCAGAGTACAGTCCCTGCAGGTACACATCCCCGCGGGCATTGACGACGGTAAGAGCGTCCGCCTGAAAGGCAAAGGCATGCCGGGAAGAAACGGCGGTGAGCCGGGAGACCTGTTCCTGAAAGTCCATGTAGGACAGAAAATGGGATATGAGCGGAAAGGAACCGATATTTATGCAGATGTGCAGATTCCGTTCACTACGGCAGTCTTCGGCGGCGAGGCAAGAGTGCAGACATTGAATGGTGCCGTGATGTGCAAAATCCCGGCAGGCACCCAGTCGGGCAGCAAGATCCGCCTGAGAGGAAAAGGTGCACCGGTGCTGGGCAATGCATCTGCGCGCGGTGATTTTTATGTGGTTGTCCGGATTGAGGTTCCGAAGAATCTGGATCCGGAATCCGCAGGCAAATTAAGAGAATATGAAGCGTGCCGGAATCGTGCGTCACAGCACAGAAGAGCCGGTTAAAGAAAGGAAGAAAGAATGAAGAAAGGTGACTGGATCCTGGCGGCGGCAGTCCTGTTAATAGCGGGACTGCTGGGGGCGTGGTTTCTGCTGGGCAGATCAGAAGGAAAACAGGTGGTAGTGACCATAGATGGGCAGGAGTTTGGTACCTATCCGTTAGACAAAGATCAGGTCATTGAGATTGGAGATGGCAACCGCCTGGAAATTCACAACGGAGCAGCAGATATGACCTGGGCGGACTGTCCGGATCAGATCTGTGTCCATGCAGCGCCCATCAGCCAGGAGCAGGAGCTGATTGTGTGCATGCCCCACAAAGTAATTGTGGCAGTGAAAGCAGAATAAAATCGAACATATGATTGCGGTTCTCTCGGATTCGTGCTATGATAAGCGGAGTAGAAAAGCAGAAGGCAGTGGGAGAGACGATACAATGATCGCATTTTTAAAAGGAACGGTAGAAGATATGACAGAGAACAGTCTGGTTCTGGATGTTCACGGAGTAGGATACGAAGTCCTGGTTCCGGGGCAGATTCTGGACATGATGGGGGGAACCGGACAGGAAATCAAGCTGTATACCTATATGCAGGTCCGGGAAGATGCGGTCGTTTTATTTGGATTTTTAACGAAAGATGATCTTCAGATGTTCCGGATGCTCATTGCGGTGAATGGGGTGGGTCCCAAGGCGGGGCTGGCCATTCTCTCGGCGCTGGGGGCGGATGATCTCCGGTTTGCAGTGCTGGCGGATGACGCGAAGCGGATTGCGAAGACACCGGGAATCGGAGCCAAGACGGCTCAGAAGATTATTCTGGAACTGAAGGACAAACTGGATCTGGAAGATGCTTTCGAGAAGAAGCTGAATGCAGACCGGATTACACCTGAGGCGGCTGTGGCAGCCGTCTCAGGCATGGTGCAGGATGCAGTGGAAGCTCTGGTGGCGCTTGGGTATGGAAGCACCGAGGCTTTGAAAGCAGTCCGTGCCGTCAAAGGTGGAGAGAACATGGATGTGGAACAGCTTCTGAAAGAAGCACTCAAACATATGTCCTTTTAACCAGATAAATCCTGTACAGTAAAATGAAACGAAATGGAAAGATAGAAACATGAACAACCGCAGAATTATCACGACGGAAGAGGCAGAAGAGGATATCCGGATCGAAGGAACTCTGCGTCCGCAGCATCTGTCGGAGTACATTGGCCAGGAACGGGCCAAGAGCAATCTGAAAATTTATATTGAAGCGGCCAAATCCAGAGGCGAAGCCCTGGATCATGTGTTGTTTTACGGTCCTCCGGGTCTTGGAAAGACGACTTTGGCAGGAATTATTGCCAATGAGATGGGAACCCACATGAAAGTGACCAGCGGTCCGGCCATTGAAAAGCCGGGGGAGATGGCAGCCATTTTAAATAACCTGCAGGAAGGGGATGTCCTGTTTGTGGATGAGATCCACCGACTGAACCGTCAGGTGGAAGAGGTACTGTATCCGGCCATGGAGGATTACGCCATTGATATTATGATTGGAAAAGGTGCCTCCGCCCGGAGTATCCGGCTGGATCTGCCGAAGTTCACACTGGTGGGAGCTACTACCAGGGCAGGACTTCTGACAGCACCCTTGAGAGACCGTTTCGGCGTGGTGCATCATCTGGAATACTATACGGTGGACGAACTGACCACGATTATTATCCGTTCTGCGGATGTGCTGCACGTGGAGATTGACCGGAATGGTGCGGTGGAGCTGGCCAGAAGATCCAGAGGAACACCCCGTCTGGCCAACCGGCTGTTAAAACGTGTCCGGGATTTCGCCCAGGTAAAATACGATGGAAAGATTACGGAAGAGGTAGCGGTCTTTGCGCTGGATCTTCTGGAAGTGGACCGGCATGGACTGGATCAGTCTGACCGTCTGATTTTACGGACTATCATTGAAAAGTTTGCGGGCGGTCCGGTGGGACTGGATACGCTGGCAGCAGCGCTGGGAGAGGATGCCGGAACACTGGAAGATGTGTATGAGCCGTATCTTCTTCAGAATGGATTTTTAAACCGGACGTCCAGGGGCCGTGTGGCCACCCAGGCGGCTTATGAACATTTGGGGATTGCTTTTCCCGGATAAATCAGTATACTTATAATTAAGAATCTGATTACTGTTTACACAGCAGCCAGACACTTGCTGTCAGGCTGCGTAAGAACCTGATCCAGGAGTGAACAGTAACAGAATCCGATCCGGAGGAGCAGAGAACCTATGGCAAAAAAGAACGCAGCAGAAGTGCTGATTAATGGAAAAATATATACCATCAGTGGTTATGAGAGCACGGCTTATCTTCAGAAGGTGGCAGTCTATCTGAATGAGATGGAAGACAAGGTTTCACAGGTGGAAGGATACCGGCGCCTGGGATCGGAAGAAAAGCAGCTTTTAAAAAATATGAATCTGGCGGATGAGTATTTCAAGGCATATGATGCGAAGGAACAGCTGGAGAAGGAACTGGAGAACCGCGAGAAGGAGATCTACAGCCTGAAGCATGATCTGATTGATGCAAGGATGGAGAAGGACAGCCTGCTGAAGCGGATTCAGGAACTGGAAGGCGAACTTCAGAACGAGAAGAAACAGTTGAAGCAGTCGGCATCCGTGCGGAAACTGCACAAGCCGGAGCAGAAGTTATAAGGAATGAAGAACGACAGGTCAGCCCGGAAGAGCTGGCCTTGTTTTGCGAAAGAGAGCAGACATGATGGAAAAACGAAAATTAGAAGTGCTGGCTCCGGCAGGATCTTTTGAGAGCCTGAAAGCGGCAGTCAGTGCAGGAGCAGATGCAGTTTATATGGGAGGCGGTAAATTCGGTGCCCGTGCCTATGCACAGAATCCGGAAGGGGAGAGCCTTCTGGAGGCCATTGACTATGCACATCTGCATGGAGTCAGACTGTATCTGACCGTCAACACGCTGTTAAAAGATCCGGAACTGGAACAGGAACTCTATGAATACCTGAAGCCCTGCTACGAACACGGACTGGATGCGGTTCTGGTACAGGACTGGGGCGTTTTGTGTGCCATCCGGAAATGGTTTCCGGTGCTTCCGGTTCATGCCAGCACCCAGATGACCATCTGCGGATCGGGTTCCGTAGAACTGTTAAAAGAGATGGGGATTGAGCGGGCGGTATTGTCCAGAGAACTGAGTCTGGAAGAAATTGCGGATATTCATAAAAAGACGGGAATGGAGCTTGAGACGTTCGTGCATGGAGCTCTTTGCTACTGCTATTCCGGTCAGTGTCTGTTCAGCAGCATTTTAGGAGGAAGAAGCGGCAACCGGGGACGATGTGCCCAGCCATGCCGTCTTTCCTATCAGGCAGCCGATGGCCAGAAAAAAGTATTGACCGGTGAACAGACGCTGTTAAGTTCCAAGGATATCTGTGCTCTGGATCTGATTCCGCAGATTGCGGAGGCGGGAGTTTATTCCCTGAAGATTGAGGGCCGTATGAAACGGCCGGAGTATACGGCGGGTGTGGTGCGGATTTACCGGAAATACGTAGATCAGTATCTGCAAAATGGAGCGAAAGGTTACAAAGTAGCGGAAGCGGACCGGAAGGAACTGCTGTTATTATTTAACAGGGACGGATTTTCCAGAGGCTACTATGAGCAGCACAATGGAAGAAATATGATGGCGCTGGAAAATGCCAAAGCATCGGATCAGGAAAAGCGGGCATATGAGGCGCTGATTGAAAAACTGCATGCAGAATATGCAGAGACGGAACGGAAAATTTCGATCCGCGGTGTATTCCGCGCGGTTCCGGGAGAACCTATGAAGCTTTCCCTTTCCGGCGTGACAGAAGGAGAGACCTGTCAGGTGGAAGTGACGGGAGACGTGCCGCAGCAGGCCCAGAACCGTCCCATGGAAGAGGCACAGTTCTTAAAGCAGATGAAGAAGCTGGGAGGAACGCCCTTTGTGTGGGAACAGCTGGATTTTCAGCTGGAGGGAGAACTGTTCGTGCCGGTAGGCGCCCTCAATAATGTAAGGCGGGCAGGACTGGAAGCACTTCAGAAAGCGTTGACGGAGCATTACTGGCGGGAACAGCCAGCTGAAAAAGAACCGGAGGAATTGGTGGTACTTCAGAAGGCAGAGCCGGGCACCCGGAAACTTCATGTGTCGGTGGAGACCAAAGAGCAGCTGCAGGCGGTACTGGATTTTGCAGCGCAGGAGCCGGGACAGCTTCATGCCCTTTATCTGGAAGCGGAGACCTTTGAATCCGAGCTTCCGGAACTGACAGCAGAACTTCAGAAGAAGGCGTCTGCGACCGGTAACTGGAAACTTTATGTGCTGCTTCCACCTGTATTCCGGCTTCGCACGAAGAAACGGTATGAGGAGGACCGGCAGATGTGGGAGACACTTCCGGTGGACGGTTATGTGATCCGGAATCCGGAAGAGTACGCATTTTTGAGTGAACTGGGCTGGAAGAAAGAGATGCTTCTTGACCATAATGTATATACCTTTAACAGCAGAAGCCGTCAGCAGTGGAGAGCGAGAGGCGTCCTATGGCAGACTAATCCACTGGAGCTGAACGCTAGGGAATTAAAGGGTATTTCCGATGAACGCTCCATCCAGGTGGTGTACGGAAGATATCCTATGATGGTAACCGCAGGCTGCATTCACCGGACGCTGAACCAGTGCAGAAAGAAACCGGAACAGTGGTTCTTAAGAGACCGTTACCGGAAGGAATTTCCAGTGAAAAATTACTGCCTGGATTGTTATAATATGATTTATAACAGCCAGCCGCTGTATCTGCTGGACAGAAAAGCAGAGGTGGAAGCTCTGGGAGCAGGCGCCTGCCGCATGATGTTTACGATGGAAAAGGGAAAAGAGACGGGAGAACTGCTGAAGCGGTGGATCACGGGAACTCCCTGGAACGGAGAATTTACAAGAGGCCACTTTAAACGGGGCGTGGAGTGAGTATGGTAAATGTAATCACAGAACTTTCCAGATATATCATGATTCTGATGCTGGCACTGTATACCCTGCAGGGATTCCGGCTGGTGAATCTTGAGGAAGAGGAAAGAGAGGCTGCCCTCTGGCAGCAGAATATTCTTTTCTTCGCCCTGCATCTTCTGGGAAATGGAATTCTGTATCTGAATACACAAAATGAAAAAGTCCTGTATTTTTATGGCGTGCAGGTCGCTGTCTTTGTGGTATTTCTGGTGCTGCAGCATCTGATTTATCCAAAGGCAGACAAGCTGCTGAACCATAACCTTTTAATGCTGTTAAGTATCGGGCTTTTGATGCTGGCCCGGCTGTCCTTTGACAAGGCGCAGCGGCAGCTGGAAGTGGCCATTCTGGCCATGGGACTGACGTTTCTGATTCCATTCATTATCCGGAAAGAGGGCAAATTAAGGGATCTCTACTGGGTATATGGTGCGGTGGGATTTCTTTTACTGGCTGCCGTGCTGATTCTGGGAAGTTTGAGCTTTGGTGCGAAGCTTGCTATTACCATTCATGGCGTTACGTTTCAGCCATCTGAGTTTGTGAAGATCCTGTTTGTATTCTTTACGGCGGGAATGCTGCAGGAACGGCATGATTTTCAGAGAGCGGCGGTGACAACGGCGGCGGCGGCAGCTTTTGTGCTGGTTCTGGTATTGTCCAAGGACCTGGGCGGCGCACTCATCTATTTTGTCACCTATCTGATACTCCTTTATGTGGCGACAGCCCAGCCTCTCTATCTGCTGGGCGGACTGCTGGCGGGCAGCGGAGCGTCATGGATTGCTTATCATCTCTTTTCTCATGTGCAGACCCGTGTGCTGGCATGGAGCGATCCTTTTTCCGTGATTGAAAAAGAAGGTTATCAGATTACCCAGTCGTTGTTTGCCATTGGAACCGGCGGCTGGTTCGGATTCGGTCTTGGACAGGGCATGCCCTATAAGATTCCAGTGGTGGAGCAGGATTTTATCTTCTCCGCCATTGCGGAGGAGATGGGTGTTCTGTTCGCTATTTTTCTGATTTTCGTATATATCTGCTGTTTTTATATGATTATCAATATTGCGGTATGTTTAAAAGATGCTTACTATAAGCTGGTAGCGCTGGGACTGGGCGTGCTCCTGATTTTCCAGGTGTTCCTGTCTGTGGGCGGTGCTATGAAATTCATTCCCTCCACAGGAGTGACCCTTCCTTTTGTCAGTTATGGGGGAAGTTCGCTTCTGACCACATTTATTATCTGGGCGATTATCCAGGGCATGTATCTGAAGCGGGGCGACGAGGTGACTGAAAATGACAGAAAAGAAGACAAAGACGACAAAGTTAAAGACGAAAAAGCAAAAACAAAAAAAGCAAAACAGTAAAGAATATACCAATATTCTGCTGCTTTTTACGGCACTGTTCGTTCTGATGACGGGCTATCTGGTCTGGTTCCAGGCTTTTAATAGCAGGGAAGTCATCAACAATTCCTACAATGCCCGGATTGAGGCCATGGAAAATCAGGTGATCCGGGGAAGCATTCTGGCTTCCGACGGACAGGTGCTGGCGACCACAAAGGTGGATGCGGACGGTACGGAGAAGCGTGTCTATCCCTTTGGCTGTACGTTCTCCCACGTACTGGGCTATTCAGAGTATGGAAAAACCGGCATTGAGAGTATTGGCAATTTTCAGCTGACCACGTCCAACGCCTATTTTGTGGAGCAATTCCTCAATGAATTGAAGGAACAGAAAAATATCGGGGACAGTCTGGTGACCACGCTGGATGTGGATCTGCAGACAGCGGCCCACGACGCCCTCGGCACCAATCAGGGAGCGGTTATTGTCATGAAGCCTTCTACCGGGGATGTGCTGGCCATGGTGTCAAAGCCGGACTATGATCCGTCGGAAATTGCACAGAAATGGGATTCTTTCAGTAATTCCGAGGACAGCATCTTGTTAAACCGTGCGACCCAGGGACTGTATCCGCCGGGTTCTACGTTCAAGATGCTGACCTTATTGGAATATCTGCGGGAACATCAGATGAGCGGCAGCGGATTTTCATTCTATTGTACGGGTAAGGTAACGTCCGGTGATACGTCCATCAGCTGTTATAAAGGAAAGGCTCACGGAGATCTGGATCTGACAAAAGCCTTTGCCAAATCCTGTAATGGTGCCTTTGCGGAAATCGGACGGGAACTGGATGTCTCTTCCTTCCAGTCGCTGGCAGATCAGATGTTGTTTGATCAGGAGCTTCCAATCGCATTTCCATACAGCCAGAGTTCCTTCTCCCTGAAGGAGTCTGATCCGGAAATCTTAAAAATGATGACCGCCATCGGACAGGGCGATACGCTGATGACACCCATGCATATGGCGCTTCTTATGTGTGTGGTGGCAAACGATGGCGTGCTCATGACACCGAGATTTTTAAAGCGAACAGAAAGCTACACGGGCAGTCAGGTGGAATCCTATCCGGTTACCACCTATGGACAGCTCATGACCGGGGAGGAAGCCCAGACCCTGCAGCTCTATCTGCGGGCGGTTGTGGAAGATGGAACCGGCACGAAACTGCAGAGTGATGCCTATGAGGCAGCAGGAAAGACCGGAACTGCAGAGTACTCCAGTAATAAAAAGCAGAGTCATGCCTGGTTCGCCGGTTACGCATCCGGCAGCAAGGATGCCCTGGTGGTGGTAGCCATCGTGGAAGGCGCAGGCTCCGGCAGCGAGTATGCGGTGCCCATTGCGAAGAAAGTATTTGATACGTATTACAAAGAGTAGAACAGGCTTTTACAGGTTTGCCTTGTCATTTTTCTGAAAAAATGGTATGCTATAGCCAGTCTAAGAGGCACACCAGGCGACAGGAGGAATTGCAATGATCGAGGCAACAAGCTGTGGCGGTGTGGTGATTTTTCGAGGCAAGATACTGCTCCTCTATAAGAATTATAAAAATAAATATGAGGGCTGGGTATTGCCAAAAGGAACTGTAGAGCCGGGAGAGGAATATCCCCAGACAGCTACCCGCGAGGTGCGTGAGGAGACAGGTGTCGATGCGGAGATTATCAAGTATGTGGGAAAAAGCCAGTATACATTTACTGTTCCGGAGGACGTGATTGAGAAGGACGTCCACTGGTATCTGATGATGTCGGACAGTTACTACAGTAAGCCACAGCGTGAAGAATACTTTATGGATTCGGGATATTATAAGTTTCATGAGGCTTATCATCTTCTGAAATTTCCCAATGAAAAGCAGATTCTGGAAAAGGCATACAACGAGTATACAGAGATGAAGCGAAATAATCTCTGGAAGAACCACAGATAAGCAAAGAGGTTGTTGGAGACGACAGCCTCTTTTTCAAAAGGAGGTGGCGTATGCGCTGGTACAGAAATCTATATACGGGACCCAATGCTGCGCTTCACGTGGAAAAAATCCGCAGGAGAGCGGCACAGGGGAAACTGATGCCGGGGATTTATTTTCTGACGCTTCCGACGGCGCCTGGCAATCTGATGGATATTTTTCATAACGGATTTCTCTCACAGGAGCTGTTCGCAGAGCATCAGAGACAGGATGTGATCGGCGTAGCGGAAGGGAAACAGGAAGCGCTTCGTCTGACCGCGCAGATTATGGAAGACGTATACCGGAAGACCGGAGGGTTCAATATGGAAGCCTGTTTCCGGGAAGAAGATTTTCAATCGGATGAAGGGATACAGGAAAGATAGATGCTGCATGTGGTATTGTTAATTCTGAAAATATTGGGAATCCTGCTTCTTAGTATCCTGGGACTGCTTCTTCTGGTGCTGTGCGCGGCATTGTTTATGCCGGTCAGATACCGGCTGGATATGGAAAAGCAGGAGAACGTGCGGGTAACAGCAAAGGCAGGATGGCTGTTCCGGTTCCTGTTTGTAAAATATGAACTGCGCTGGCCGGAGGAGGAAGCGCTCTGGCAGGATCTGTGCTTTCGGATTCTGGGGATTCCCGTGTTCCGACCGTTCCGGGAGAAAAAGAAGAAGCGGACAAAGCCGGAAGCAGAGGAACCAAAGCCGGAGCCGAAGCAGATAGAAGAGAACTCCCGGAATATAAAAGAAGAACCGGAAAATCCTTTGGAATCAGATCCGGTTCCACCAGAACAAAAGGAGCCGAAACCGGAAATTTTTCCGGAACCAGAGCCGGTTTCCCAAAAAGAGCATATTCCGGAACCGGAGAAACCGAAAGCTTCTCTGTGGGAGCGGATCTGCCGCTTCTTCCGGAAATTGGCTGACCGGATCAAAGGCATTGGCAAATCTGTCCGGCATCTGGGGGACACAATCCGAAAGACCGGAGAGAAGAAAGACACTCTGGTGGAGTTCTGGAATCTGGAGGAACATGTCCGGGCAAGGGAAATGCTGATCAAAGAGGCTTCTTACCTTTGGAAACGGTCCCGGCCACGAAAAATAAAGGGAACACTGCATTTTGGATTGTGGGATCCGGCGGCAACGGGAATTCTCATGGGAATGCTGTCCATGCTTTATGCATGGTATCCGGAAGATTTTACGCTTGATCCGGATTTTGACCAGCTCATTTTAAAAGGTGAGCTTCATATCAAAGGACATATAAGGCTGTATCCTTTCTGCCTTTCCGTATGGCGGATCTGGCGGAACAAGGATATCCGGCTGATGTATAAACACTGGAAACACAAATAGGAGGTTCTTATGAGCGAAAAAAATAATAATACTTTTGAATCTACCGTATCCTCTCTGTTTCAGGGAATGGATCATTTTATCTCCAGCAAGACGGTGGTAGGAGATGCCATCACCGTAGGAGATACCATTATTCTTCCGCTGGTGGACGTGTCCTTTGGCGTAGGAGCGGGCGCATCCGCATCAGACATTAAGAATAACGGAGCAGGCGGTCTGGGCGGCAAGATTTCTCCCAGCGCGGTTCTGGTCATCAAAGATGGAAGTATCCGTCTTGTAAATGTGAAGAATCAGGATGCGGTGACCAAGGTACTGGATATGGTGCCGGATTTTGTCAACAAATTTACATCCGGTAAGAAGTCCGATCCGGAAGTGGATAAAGCGGTAAATGACATTCTGGATGGAGAAAAATAAGCATGTTTTGCAGAGTTGAAAAAAAGTCTGTAAAAAAGTAAAATTTTGCTTGCCAAGAAGAAATATTTCTGATAGAATAACAGAAGTTGTGAGTCTCCGGGACTCAAATAACCCTAAGGAGGTGCAATGATGGCTAAATGTGCAGTTTGTGAGAAGAGTGTTCACTTTGGTAACAATGTGAGTCATTCCCATAGAAGATCCAACAAAATGTGGAGATCCAATGTGAAGTCCGTAAAAGTGAAAGTAAACGGCGGAGCAAAGAAAATGTATGTATGCACTTCTTGCTTAAAATCCGGTAAAGTTGAAAGAGCTTAATCGGCTGTCATATGATAGGAATGCATAGGGGGTGTCGCAGTGCGATACCCCTTTTTTGCGATTTTTGACTATTAGCAGGAAAAGTAACACTGGTAGCCGCAGATAATAAAGACGGCGGACAGAAGAATCCGCAGAAACAGGTTGTCTTCCGGAAGGAACAGCGTCAGAAAGATTCCGATGCCGATCCAGAACATGACAAAACCGATATTTCTTTTCATAGGCGGCCGACCAATCCTCTGCTGATTTCCTTATTCCAGTATATGCAGAATGCGTTAAAATAGAAAAAAACAAAAACTTATTTCATTTTTTACTGAGATCGGGTATAATAATTTCAGTTATGTATTTTAATCGGGAGGTATTCGTATGCAGGGACAGATTAATACGAAACTGGGAAATATTTCAATTGATGCGGACGTGATTGCAGTATATGCAGGTTCCGTTGCACTTGGCTGCACGGGCATTGTAGGTATGGCATCCCTTGATATGCGTGACGGTCTGATGAAACTTCTGAAGAAGGAGAACATCACCCGCGGTATTGAGGTGGAGATCGAGGATAATGAGATTTATCTGGCATTTCACGTGATTGTAGCTTACGGAGTAAATATCCCGGTAGTATCAGAGAATCTGATGGATTCTGTCAGATACCAGGTAGAAGAGTTTACCGGTATGAAGATCAGAAAGATTGACATCTTCGTGGAAGGTGTAAGAGTGATAGATTAGTGAGGGAGGAACTTCATCTTGATTAGGACTATTGATGCCCGGATGATTGCAAAAATGTTTCTGGGCGGTGCAAAGAATCTGGAATCCAAGAAAGAATGGATCAATGAGCTTAACGTATTCCCGGTGCCGGATGGCGATACCGGAACCAACATGACCATGACCATTACCGCGGCTGCAGCCGAGGTGATGAAACTTCAGGATCCGGATATGGAGACACTGGCAAAATGCATTTCTTCGGGATCATTGCGTGGAGCAAGAGGAAACTCCGGAGTTATTCTTTCCCAGCTGCTGAGAGGATTTACCAAAGGAATCCGTGATCACAAAGATCTGGATGTGGTAGATCTGGCAGGCGCTATGGAAAAAGCGGTGGAGACTGCATACAAGGCAGTTATGAAGCCGAAGGAAGGTACCATTCTGACCGTTGCCAAAGGCGCAGCAGTAAAAGCAGCTGAGGCAGCAGAAACTGTAGAAGATATTGAAGAGTTCATCCGCGTGGTCATTGAGGAAGCAGAAGCTGTTCTGGCAAAGACGCCGGAGATGCTTCCGGTTCTGAAAGAGGCCGGCGTAGTGGATTCCGGTGGACAGGGTCTGGTAGAGGTGATGAAGGGTGCATTTGATGCATTCCTTGGAAAAAAAGTGGATTACTCCTTTGAAGCTTCTAAAAAATCCGAGCCGGTGAAAGTTGATGAGCAGCCGCAAGCAGAGATCAAATTCGGTTACTGTACGGAGTTTATTATTCTGCTGGAGAAATCTTTCGGTCAGAAGGCAGAGAAGGAGTTCAAGGCGTATCTGGAGTCTATCGGTGATTCCATCGTAGTCGTGTCCGATGACGAAGTTGTAAAGGTACACGTACATACGAATGATCCGGGACTGGCCATCCAGAAGGCACTGACCTATGGTTCCCTTTCCAACATGAAGATTGATAACATGCGTCTGGAGCATGAGGAGAAGCTGTTCAAAGAGGCTGCCAAAGCTGCAGAAGCACAGAAACAGGCAGAGAAAAAAGAAGAGCCGCGCAAGGAGATGGGCTTCATTTCCGTATCCATCGGAGAGGGCGTAGGAGAGATCTTCAAAGGTCTCGGTGTTGATTATCTCATCGAAGGTGGACAGACCATGAATCCGAGCACGGAAGATATGCTGGAAGCCATTGACAAGGTGAATGCAGACACTATATTTATTCTGCCGAATAATAAAAATATCATTCTGGCAGCTAACCAGGCAAGCTATCTGACGGAAGATAAGAAGGTTGTAGTCATTCCGACCAAGACCGTACCGCAGGGTATTACCGCCATGATCAATTTCATCCCGGAAGAGACGCCGGAGGAGAATGAGAAGCGCATGGCAGAGGAGATCAAGAACGTGAGGACCGGACAGGTGACCTACGCAGTCCGTGACACGAAGATTGACGATAAAGAGATCCATGAGGGAGACATCATGGGTATCGGAGATCAGGGAATTCTTGCAGTGGGCAAAGACATTGCAGAGACGACCAAAGCCATGATGGCAGAGATGGTGGATGAGGATTCTGAAATCATCGGTGTATACTATGGCGAAGAAGTATCCGAGGAGGATGCACAGAAGCTGGGAGATGATCTGGCAGCGCTTTATCCGAATGCGGAAGTAGAAGTGCACGCAGGCGGACAGCCCATTTATTATTACGTGATTTCCGTAGAGTAACGGAACAATATGACGGGAAAAGGGACGGCTTGTTTCGAAAACGCCGTCCCTTTTTTCAGGACAGCAAAGAAGAGGACGACATGAAAATACAGTTTATTTACCACAGTTGTTTTACCGTAGAACTTTCCGGCAAAGTGCTGGTGTTTGACTATTATGGAGAAGGAGATTTACCGGAATATCCGGCGGACAGCCAGATTTATTTTCTGAACAGCCATGGACATCCGGATCATTTTTCCGGGGAGATTCTGAAACTGAAGGATAAATATCCGGCGGCAGAATATATTCTTTCCAAGGACATCCGTTTCCATGAGGATGAGAGGAGAGACTGGATCCACAGTGTCAAAGCAGGTGCAGAGTACGAGATCGGGGATCTGAAGATCCGTACGCTGAAATCTACGGACATCGGAGTGGCATTTCTGGTGGAGACTGATGGAAAGAAGATTTATCATGCCGGAGATCTGAACTGGTGGCACTGGCAGGGAGAGGGAAAATACTGGAACAATAACATGGCCAGCAATTATAAGCGTTCTGTGAACCAGATCAGCGGTGAGACGGTGGATGTGGCATTTGTTCCATTGGATCCACGTCTGGGAAGCGCTTATTACTGGGGAATGAAATATTTTCTGGAGCAGGTACATGCAAAAGCCGTATTTCCCATGCACTGCTGGGGACAGTATGAAGTGTGCAGAAAAGTCAAGGCGCAGCCGGAGATGGAGGGGCGTCTCGATACCTATTATCCGGTGGAGCAGGCCGGACAGGAGTGGACAATATGAAAGTAAGAATTTACACGGACGGAGCGGCCAGAGGCAATCCGGACGGCCCTGGCGGATATGGTGTGATTTTATCCTATGTGGATCCCAAAGGAGAGGAACATATCCGGGAATTTTCACAGGGATATAAGAAGACCACCAACAACCGTATGGAGCTGATGGCAGCCATTGTGGGACTGGAAGCGCTGAACCGGCCCTGCGAGGTGGAACTGTATTCCGATTCCAAATATCTGGTGGATGCCTTTAACCAGCACTGGATTGATTCCTGGCTGAAGAAAAACTGGGTCAACAGCCAGAAAAAGC
>CAVFMZ010000008.1:0-43691 GCA_963623675.1 Firmicutes bacterium CAG:176
AGCACCGAAGAGAAAAGATGTGGACATGCTGCTGGCATTCCGCTAAAGAAAAGGATAACAGAGATGGAAGATACAAAGAGGCTTGCAAAAGTCCGCGCATTTCTGGAAGAGCGCGGATGGGAATATAAATATACAGAAGAAGACGGCTGCGGCAGCATTGATTTTGATTACCGCGGCGTGCCTTATCATATCTGGGAATTCCATGACGAGATCTGGGGCGTGGAGAATAATCTCCGCCATGGCGGCAGACAGGAAGAACTGACCGGAGACTATGAGACTGAGATTCTGGAAATTATGAAAGACTGGCATTAAAAGACCCGCAGCGTTTGCTGCGGGTTTTTCTGAACAAAAAGGCTCTCCCATACAGGAAAGCCAGATAGCGGAGACAGTGGGATTCGAACCCACGTGCCGGTTGCCCGACAACTTGATTTCGAGTCAAGCTCGTTATGGCCTCTTCGATACGTCTCCAAAATGAAATTCAACTGTTATATTTTAACATAACAGAAACTGAAATGCAATTGTTAAACAATAAACGAAGAAAAAACTTTTCATAAACTTAAAATCGTGATAGAATAAATTAAGGTTTCTGATAGGAGATGCTGACTGATGATAAAAAAAAGACGGCTGGACAACAGGTTGAAAAACAAAAACAGAAGCGCGATTGGTGCTGCGTCATTTGTCTAATTTTTGACAAAGTGATACAGCATTTTTTATTGGAGACTGATAGCTGATCAGAATTTTGCTTGGAGGTGAAACGTTTTTGAAAATTGGAGTATCAGAGTTAATCCTTATTTTTGTGGTTGCTCTGTTTGCCCTGGGACCGGATCGACTGCCGGAATATGCCAGAAAGCTGGGAGAAGCAGTTGCTCAGTTTAAGAAGTATTCCGATGAGGCAACCAAAGATATCAAGGAGAGCGTGGTGGAACCGCTGAAAGAAGCGCAGCGGCCATTAAAAGAAGCAATGGAACCATTACAGGATCTGGATCAGACGGTTCGTACAAATGCAAAAGATATTCAGAAGTCCTTTGCGGACATTGGAAAAGAAAAACCTGAGCAGCAGGAGAAGAAAATGGAAGAACATCCTGAGCAGCAGGAAGAGAACACTGAAGAGCCGGTGACAGAAGAAAACAAGGAGGAAACATTATGAAAATCGGAACAACCGAACTTATTTTAATTCTGGCTGTTGTGGTCATCATATTTGGCCCTACCCAGATTCCAAAGCTTACCCGTATGTTTGGAAAGAGTGTAAAAGAATTCCGTGATGGAATGGGAGAAGACGAAAAGAATACGGATAAGGAAGATGAATAAACAGTTCGACGAGGCAGAAGAAAACGGAGAGATGAGTCTTTCGGGACATCTCAGAGAATTGCGGAACAGAATTCTGGTATATGTCATTGCCCTGGTGGCGGCGATTTTGATCGGTCTTCGCTATGCAGCGGATATCGTGGAAAAATTCCTGGATATCGGTGCGGGTTATGATTATCAGTTTGTATATATTGCGCCGCAGGAGCTGATGATCCAGTATTTTTTTGTGTCGTTTGTATTTGGAATCTGTATTACTTTTCCGATCCTGGTGTACCAGGTGTGGGCGTTTATCCGTCCGGGATTGAAGAAAAGTGAAAATACGTTATTTTTATTTGCGATCGTATGCGGTCTTTTGTGCTTCTGCGTGGGAGCTGCATTTGCGTATAAAGTCATGCTTCCGTTCATGTTATATTTTTTTGTGACGCTTGGAACGGGAAGCGGGATAAGTGCTTATATCAGTATCCAGAACTATTTGTCCTTTCTTTTGACGGTACTGATTATTTTCGGTATTGTCTTTGAACTGCCGGTGGTGTCCATGATTTTGAATTTCCTGGGTCTTTTGAAGGTGCAGTGGATGAAGAGCGGACGAAGAGTGGTGATTGTGCTGATTTTTATTGCCGCAGCTATTATTACACCGCCGGATATCGTATCTCAGATACTGGTGGCACTTCCCATGATCGTGCTGTATGAGATCAGCATTATTTTATGTACATTCTGTCAGAAAGTGACAGGAAGAAAGAACTAAGAAACAGGAGAGAAACATGGCAAAAAATCATATTTCCAGAAGAACATTTGTAAAAGGTCTGGCAGCAGGTGCAGCCAGTGTGGCGGCACTTGGCGTTCTTGGTAATGTGGAACTGAAATATCCGTCAGATAAATCAGGAAATGCTGCAGGAGCAGGAACCATTCCGATACCGGCAGGAAACATGTCCTACACACCGGGAACCTACTCTGCAGCTGCAAAAGGAATTGCAAGTGACGTAACAGTCACCATGACTTTTGATGAGACCAGCATTACGGACGTACAGATTGATGTATCTGGCGAGACCCCGGATATCGGCGGAGTTGTGGGACCGGAGATGAGCCAGAAGATTCTGGCAGCACAGACCTGCAACGTGGACAGCGTATCAGGTGCAACGGTTACCTGCGATGCGGTAAAAGCAGCTGCAGCAGACTGTATTTCCCAGGCAAGTGGACAGACGGTTGTTGTGGAAGAAGCAGCAGCTGAAACTTCCGGAGACTGGCTTGGAACGGCACCGGAGATTGCAGAGTCCGATATTACGGAGAGTGTTGATACTGAGGTACTGGTTGTCGGATGTGGAACCGGCGGCTGGATTACAGCCATGACGGCAGCAGAAGAAGGCGCAAAAGTTCTGGTTGTGGAAAAGAGAGAATCTGCAACTGGTATTCGTGAGGATATCGGAGCGATCAACTCCAGACTTCAGCTGGAAGCAATCCAGGAGAATCCGGAGCTCGCCATTGATAAGATCGAGGCTATGCAGGAACTGGTGCGTTATGGTGCCGGTTATGTGGACAGCGATCTGATCCGTGTATGGATCAACGAATCCGGAGAGATGGTAGACTGGCTGACCGACCTTCTGGAGAATTCAGGAAATTATTACATGAGCCTGGAGGCAGGTATCGGCGATACTTCTGATCCGGGAAGAGATAAGGCATATGCAACCGGACACAGCCCGCACAAGACTGAGGCAGCTGCACAGGATGACAGCATTACGTTGAACAGCACCTTTCAGCAGCACTGCGATGATCTGGGCGTAGAGTGGAAGCTTTCCACTTCTCTGGTGAAACTGGAGCAGGATGAGAACGGAAAAGTAACCGGCATCATTGCACAGGATGAGAATGACAAGCATTACATTCGCATTAACGCTTCCAAGGGTGTCATTATCTGTGCAGGCGGTTATGCATGTAATACAGAAATGATGCAGGCACTGCAGCCACAGACTCTGGAGATGAAGATTAACTACTCTCTGGGATCTACCTGTGACGGATCCGGTATCAAAGCCATGATGTGGGCAGGTGCAGGCCTTGATCCGACCCATGCATCCATGATGTTCAACCGCTGCTGCTGTCTGCCGACCGAGACAGCCGGATATAAGACCAATGGTAAATGGTTCTGGTTTGGTGAGCAGCCGTTCCTGAAAGTAAACCTGAATGGAAAGCGTTTCTGTAATGAGTCAGGCCCTTATGAGTTCATGCTTCATTCCATGGAAATGCAGCCGTATCATACGTACTGTGATATTTTCGATGCAAATAATAAACAGTATGCGGAGCAGTTTGACGAGGTAGGATGCTGCCGTCTGTTCCCGTTCCCGAACGGAGCAGCCAGCAACATGAGTTATGACTATGTATGGAGTAAAAATGAAGAACTGATTGAGGCAGGATACCTTCAGAAAGCGGATACGCTGGAAGAGCTTGCTGAGAAATTAAATATTCCGGTTGATAATTTTGTGGCAACCGTAAACCGGTACAATGAACTGTGTGCCGCAGGAGTGGACGAAGATTATGGAAAAGAAAAACATCGTCTGACTCCGGTGGATACCGCTCCGTTCTATGGAATCCGTACCGGTGCATGGCATCTGACAACTCTGGACGGATGCCGTATCAACACAGACATGCAGGTACTTGATACCAACGGTGAGCCTATCGAAGGGCTTTACGCAACCGGAGACTGCACCGGCGGCATGTTTGCGACTACTTATCCGAATCTGTTTACAGGTCTTGCCTGCGGACGTACTATGACCTTTGGCCGTCATGCAGCCAGGCTTGTGGCAGCAAAATAAGGATCGTTAAGCAGTGCATACTTTACAGTCGTGATGCAGCAGTAAGCTGCGCACGGACTGTGGAGATAGAAAAGGAGGAAAAAGCCATATGTACAAGAAAACATTTCATGGCGGCGTGCATCCGTATGACGGAAAAGAATTTGCACGTGATATTCCGTTTCAGATCTGGCTCCCAAAGGGGGATCTGGTTTTCCATCTGAATCAGCATATTGGAAAGCCGGCGAAGCCGTTGGTTCAGAAAGGGGACAGTGTGCTGGCAGGCCAGATTATCGCAGAAGCGGATGGTTTTGTATCAGCAAACATTATCAGCTCTGTTTCCGGAACTGTAAAAGCGATTGAAAAACGGGAAAATGTGATGGGAACGACCGATCTTTCCATCGTAGTTGCAAATGATGGACAGTATACTCTGACTGAGGGTGTGGGCGTAGAAACAGATCCGGCTACACTGACTGCTCAGGAAATTCTGGCGAAAGTCAAAGCTGCAGGTATTGTAGGTCTTGGCGGAGCAGGATTCCCCACTCATGTAAAGCTGGCACCGAAGGATCCGGCAGCCATCAAATATGTAATTGCCAATGGTGCAGAGTGTGAACCATACATTACCTGTGATGACCAGCTTATGAGAACTTATGCAGACGAGATTGTTGGCGGATTGAAGATTATGCTCCAACTTTTCCCGAATGCAGAGGGAGTGGTACTGATCGAGGAAAACAAACCGGAAGCTATTGCAGCCGTTCAGAAGGCATGCTCCGGTGAAACCAATGTCCATGTCCACCCGGTACAGGTAAAATACCCGCAGGGTGGTGAGCGCGCCATCATGGATGTAGTAGCAGGAAAACATATCAAACTGGGAATGCTTCCGGCAGATGTAGGATGCGTGGTAGATAATGTGGCAACTGTCCGCGCCATTTATCGTGCAGTTGCAAAATCAGAGCCTCTGATGGAGAGAGGATTTACCGTATCCGGTGACGGAGTCAACAAGCCGTGTAACCTGATTGTAAAGATCGGAACTTCTTATGAAGAGATGCTGGAAGCAGCAGGCGGATTCAAAGACGGCGAGGAGCCGGAGAAGATTCTGTGCGGCGGTCCGATGATGGGATTTGCAATGCCGTGGCTTTCCGCAGCAGTTAATAAGAACAACAATGCCATGACGGTTCTGAAAAAAGACCCGGTGGCAGAGGCGGAGAAACAGCAGACGGCATGCTTACGCTGCGGACGCTGTGGTCAGGTCTGTCCGATCGGTCTGGTGCCGCAGATGATGGCAGCAGCAGCCGAGAGAAAAGATTATGCACGTTATGAGAAGAAACTGTATGGCCTGGAATGTATCGCCTGCGGTTCCTGTACATTTATCTGTCCGGCTAAACGGCCGCTGATGCAGCTGTTCAAGCAGACAAAAGCCGAGATCATGGCGGCTAAGAGAAAGTAAAGGGGGAGGAAAAAGATGAGTAAATTATACAATGTTTCTTCCAGCCCACATGTAAGGAGCAAGCTGACGACCGGTGTTGTTATGTATGACGTGATCCTGTGTCTTCTGCCTGCAACCGTCATGGGTATCTGGCATTTTAAACTGCAGGCACTGCTGGTGATTGCAGCGTCGATCATATCCGCTGTGCTGGCAGAATTTATCTTTGATTACATTGCACATAAACAAAATACGGTAAAAGACGGCAGCGCCATTGTGACCGGACTTCTTCTGGCACTGTGTCTTCCGGCAAGTGTTCCGCTGTACATTCCGTGTCTGGGATCTGTATTTGCAATTGTTGTGGCAAAGGGCATGTTTGGCGGTCTGGGACATAACTTTATGAACCCGGCACTGGCTGGCCGCTGTTTCCTGCTGATTTCCTTCAGTGGTATCGTTGCAAGCTATGCAGTGGATGGATACAGTTCCGCAACTCCGCTGGCTCAGATGGCAGCTGGCGAGACCGTCAATGTAGTACAGATGTTTATTGGAAATACCAGCGGTGTCATTGGTAACTCCACCATCGCACTGTTCATTGGCGGTATGGTTCTGTGGGCAATGGGGGGAATCACTTTTGAGATTCCGGCAGCGATTCTGGTAAGCTTTACCGCATTTATAGCACTGTTCGGCGGACAGGGATTCAACCTTACCTACCTGCTGGCACATCTGGCCGGCGGCGGAATCATGATGGCAGCATTTTTCATGGCAACCGATCCGGTAACAAGTCCGGTAACCTCTACCGGTCAGCTGCTTTACGGTATTTTGATTGGTATTTTAAGCGGTGTGTTCCGTATTTTTGGAAGCTCCGCGGACTCTGTCAGCTATGCAGTTGTCATTGGCAATATGGTAGCACCCCTGATCGATGAGATCTCTGTACCGGTTCCATATGGCTGCAGAAAACAGAAGGAAGAGGGCGAAAAGGGATTCCCGATCCCGATGCCGGCAGTAATCCTCTGTGTGATCACCCTGATTGCAGGCGTCTGCTTAAGTGGTGTCCATGGAATGACGGCAGACACCATTGCAGAGCAGCAGTTGGCAGCAAGTGCAGCTTCCTATCAGGAAGTATGTCCGCAGGCTGAGAGCTTTGAACATGATGATACCCTGACTGCAGCTGTGGAGGCGCTTAACGGAGAAGTATATGGAACTTCCTATGGAAATGTACATATCAACGATATTATCGTAGGTAAAGATGCATCCGGCAGCGCGGCAGGTTATGTGCTCAGTGTGACCAGCGGTGACGGATATGCAGGAAATATCACCATCTCCGTTGGAATTTCCGCAGACGGAACAGTTAACGGTATTTCCTTTACAGAGCTGAATGAGACTGCCGGAATGGGTATGCTTTGTGCAGAGCCGGATTTCAAAGATCAGTTCAATGGGGTACAGACGGATCAGTTTACGTTGAACAAGGCAGGAGATTCTTCCTCTGCTTCAGATATCAATACAGTATCCGGTGCATCCACCTCTTCGGGAGCCGTTGTCAACGCAGTCAATGCTGCACTGGATTTCTATGCAGCAAATGTGAAGTAGGAGGTCTGGAATATGAAACCGTGGGTAGAACGTATCTATAATGGTGTTGTAAAAGAAAATCCGTCCTTTGTACTGATGCTTGGTATGTGTCCGACTTTGGCAGTTACCACGTCGGCTTCCAATGGTATTGGTATGGGACTTTCCACAATGGCGGTTCTGATCGTGTCCAACCTGATTATTTCACTGGTTCGTAAGATCGTTCCGGATGATGTGCGTCTTCCGGCTTATATTGTCATTGTTGCTTCTCTGGTAACCGTGGTAGAGCTTCTGATGGAGGCTTATACCCCTTCTATTTACAGTGCTCTGGGAATCTACATTCCGCTGATCGTTGTAAACTGTATCATCCTCGGACGTGCGGAGGCATATGCATCTAAGAACCCGCCTTTTTTGTCTGTGATGGACGGTGTCGGCATGGGTCTTGGATTTACCATTGCCCTGCTTCTGATCGGTATGGTCAGAGAACTTGTTGGAGCAGGAACTCTGTTCGGTATGCAGGTAACTCCGGAAATGTATAATCCGATCGGTATTTTTGTAAAAGCTCCGGGTGCATTCCTGGTACTGGCATTCCTGGTTGCAATCATGAATGCAGTAGGCATGAAGACCCGCGCCAATAAAGTGGTGGAAGGCTGTGACGGCTGCTGTGCTGCCTGCTCTCAGTCCTGCACGGATAAGAAGGAGGAAAAAGCATGACATCCTTGATTATGATCGTGGTGAGCAGTGCGCTGGTCAGCAACGTAGTGCTCAGCCAGTTCCTCGGAATCTGTTCTTTCTTAGGTGTATCACGGCAGATTAAGACATCTGCAAGCCTGGGAGGTGCAGTTATCTTTGTTATTACGATTGCATCAGCAGTGGCGAGTCTTCTGTATGATTATGTACTGACTCCGCTGAACCTTGATTATCTGAAAACCATCGTATTTATCCTGGTCATCGCGGCATTGGTACAGTTAGTAGAAATGTTCCTGAAAAAGACATCCCGTGCAGTCTATGAAGCACTGGGAATCTATCTTCCGCTGATCACTACCAACTGTGCGGTTCTTGGCGTGGCGCTGACCAATGTACAGAATGGCTATAACCTGATCGAAAGTGTTCTGTGCGGATTTGGTACAGCACTTGGTTATACCATCGCCATTGTACTTCTGGCAGGTATCAGAGGCAGACTGGATGAGGAAGCAATTCCGGCGCCGTTCCGTGGAGCACCGATTGTGCTTCTGTGTGCGGCACTGATGTCAATCGCATTCATGGGCTTTTCCGGTCTGTAACAGGGGGAGAAAAATATGCAGGAAATTATCATTACGACCGTAGTTATCGGTGTGATCGGCCTCGTGATCGGTATCGCACTGGTAGCTGCAGGAAAGAAATTTTATGTGGCAGTGGACGAAAAAGCCATTGCAGTCAGAGAGTGTCTCCCGGGAAATAACTGCGGTGCCTGCGGTTATGCAGGCTGCGACGCAGTGGCAGCGGCTATTGCAGCAGGGGAGGCTCCGGTCAATGCATGTCCGGTCTGCTCCGCGGATGCGGTGGCTAAGATTGGTGGAGTCATGGGTGTGGAAGCAGAAGCAGCCCAGAGAAAGACCGCGCAGGTAAAATGTTCAGGAGATTGTGATCATACCTCTGCAAAATGTAATTACGTAGGAATCGAAGACTGCCGTGCTGCTGCTCTGGCAGGTCTGAATACCGGATCCTGTACCTTTGGATGTCTGGGTTATGGTTCCTGTGTGAAAGCCTGTACCTATGACGCCATTCATGTAGTAAACGGTGTGGCAAAGATAGACACTTCCAAGTGTGTCGGCTGTGGTATGTGTGCAAAGGCCTGTCCGAAGGGACTGATTGAGGTTGTTCGTGCAGATCGTACATTTGTAGTTCAGTGTTCCAACAAAGACAGAGGCCCGGCAGTGAAAAAAGTATGTTCTGCAGGATGTCTCGGATGCGGTGCCTGTGTAAAACAGTGCGAGCATGATGCAATTCACGTGGAAGGAAATCTGGCATATATCGATTATGATAAATGCGTGGGCTGCGGTAAATGCGCAGAGAAATGCCCGGCAAAAAATATTGTCAGACAGTAAATTATGAATCGGAAACCGATATTATTCGGACTGGGGATTGTAACAGCCGGCATTATTGCCGGCTGTATCCTTCAGTATCGGAATGAAACAGTGAATAAAGAATGTACCAGACAACTGTTTGCGATGGATACAGTGATGTCTTTTACTGCTTATGGCAAGAACAGTGAGCAGGCAGTAGATGCGGCCATAAAAGAAGTACAGCGGCTGGATGACCTGTTATCTACTGGTAATCCGGACAGCGAGGTGTCTGTGATCAATACAGAGGGAAGCGGAATGCTTTCCGAAGATACAAAAGAAATCCTTACAGAAGCCATGGAGATTTATGAGGATACGGATGGACTTTTTGATGTGACCATCTATCCGCTTATGCAGCTGTGGGGATTCCCGACACAGGAATATCATGTGCCCACTGAGTCGGAGCTTCAGGAAGCACTGGCAAAAGTAGACGCATCTCAGATGGTGATAGATGGAGATCAGGTAACGCTTGGCACTGGTCAGCAGATGGATCTGGGCGGAATCGCAAAGGGGTATACCTCGGCGCGGATTATGGAGATCTATCGTGAGTACGGAATTACTTCCGGTATGGTGTCTTTGGGCGGAAATGTGCAGACGCTGGGGACCAAACCGGATGGAAAGGACTGGAAGATTGGAATCCAGAATCCGGACGGGCAGCAGGGATCATTGCTGGCTGCACTGTCGGTGGAAAATAAAGCGGTCATTACCTCCGGCGGCTATGAGCGGTATTTTGAAGAGGATGGAAATACTTATATCCATATTTTGAATCCGGAAACCGGTTATCCGGCAGACAGCGGACTCGTGTCTGTGTCCATTATTTCTGAAAATGGAATGCTGGCAGATGCTCTGTCCACTTCGCTTTATCTCATGGGAAAAGAAAAAGCGGCGGAATACTGGCGAACCCATGCAGATGCTTTTGATATGATACTGGAAGACAAAGATGGAACCTTGTATGTGACAGAAGGGATCAGTCAGGAGATTCAGACAGACAACACCACGATTGTGTTGAACATACATCAATAAAATAAACAGCCGCGGTTGTCGAAAACGGGAAATGTGTTCGATAGCTACGGCTGTTTTGCGTTGCTGTGATTCTGTTAACTGATCTGCTGGATTCCTGAAATATCAGAATCGATCATCATGGAATAGTTGGTGTAGTAGACCACAAATCCCGGTTTGGAACCGTTGGGTTTCTTCACCTGTTTCTTCTCTACATAATCAATTTCTACTTTTTCAGCTTTCCGGTTGCTGGAATAGTAGGCAGCCAGGCGGGCTGCCTCTTCAAATGTGCGGTCAGGAAGTTCTTTTCCGTTGGTCTGCACAATCACATGGGAACCGGGAGCGCCCTTTGCATGGAACCACCAGTCATTGCCTTTTGCAAACTGGAAGGTCAACTCATCATTCTGCAGATTATTTTTTCCCACATACATATCAAATCCGTCGGAGGATACATAGTGGAAAGGTCTGGACGTGATCTTTATCTTCTTGTGTCCGGCAGGGCGCTTATGAATATAGCCGGACTGGATCAGTTCTTCGCGGATCTGGGTCAGATCTTCCTCCTGAAGGGCGATGTCCAGGGAGGTCTGAATGGAGCGGAGATGCTCAATTTCGGCGCCGGTCTCTTCCAGAAGTTTGGTGACGGCCTCGCAGGTCCGCTTTAATTTTCCATATTTGTCAAAATATTTAGTAGCATTTTCCTGTACCGCAAGTTGTGAATCGAGCGGGATGGTGATCTCTTCGTTGGTATAATAGTTCAGCGCCTGGAAACTTTTGCTTCCCGGGGCGACATCATATCCGTAGGTGTTGATCAGTTCGCCGTAAATCCGGTATTTTTCACGTTTTTCTGTGTCTTTTAACTGCTTTGCCTGCAGATCGTATTTCTTTACATTTCGCTCTAATGCGGTCTGTACAATACGGCGCAGGTCTGTGGATTTCTGACGGATACGGGTCAGCGTATTTTTTTCGGCATAATAATGCTCCAGCATGTTGGAGACCAGCGGGTAGGTTTCCTTTCTGCAGTGATCATAGAGTGTCAGAGGCAGACAGGAAAATTCTGCCGGATTCTTTCCGTCATAATAAATACAGGGCGTGTAATCACCGGAAGCCAGAGGTTCCAGATAGCGGGTCAGCGTCCGGTAAAGATGGATCAGTTCGTCCTGCTCAAAGGTGCCTGCCGGGCAGTCGGAATCAAGAGACGCCTGATGACAGATCTCTTCCGCTGCAATGGGGCTTAATCCGGTCAGGGAAGTGTAGAGTGCTTTGGAAAGCTTTGCGGCTTTGGCACTGACCAGCCGGATAAATGTTTCTTCCGTGACTGTCAGAGGATTTTCCTTTTCCTGTGTCTCCGGAATGAAATATGGCCGCCCCGGAAGTACCTCCCGGACGGAACTGATCTGAGCAGATACGTGCTTGATACTGTCAATAATCTGGTTCTGATCTGAGCAGAAAATGATGTTGCTGTATTTTCCCATAAGCTCCACCATCAAATATTTGCGGCAGAGGTCGCCCATCTCATCCAGATGCTCAATTTCAAAGCGGAGCACACGTTCCAGAGACGGCTGAATCACGGAAATAATGCGGCCGCCGCTGATGTGTTTGCGGAGCAGCATGCAGAAATTCGGCGCAGTCAGAGGACTGGGTTTGTTGTTCTGCGTCAGGTAGACAAGCGGCAGGCTTGCGGAAGCAGAGAGCAGCAGACGGAAATTCCCTTCCTGGGATTTGACCGTCAGGAGAAGCTCGTCTGTTTCCGGCTGTGCAATCTTGGAAATGCGGCCGCCGGCAAGATTTTTATTTAATTCATGTGCCATGCAGGCAACGGTAATACCATCAAAAGCCATAATAAATCTCCTTTTCGTACCCCATTATTATACTTGACGCTATTGGCAAAATCAACTATAATGAAAATTACTATGGCGAGGGAATGTCCTCGCATTTCGTTTGGGGACGATGACTATGTTGAAAAGTATGACCGGTTTCGGACGGTATGAACTGTCCGAAGGAGAACGCAAGATTACGGTGGAGATGAAAGCAGTCAATCACCGCTATCTGGACGTGACTCTGAAGATGCCGAAGAAGCTGAATTTTTTTGAATCAGCCATCCGGACGCTTCTGAAGGAATACGTACAGCGCGGTAAGGTTGATGTGTTTATCACCTATGAGGATCTGAGCAGCAAGGGAGCAGCGCTTACCTATAATAAAGTGATTGCTTCCCGGTATATGGAATATTTTCGGCAGATGGCAGAGGAGTTTGGCCTTGAAAATAATGCAAAGGTCACGGATCTGGCGAGATGTCCGGAGGTGCTCACACTGGAAGACCAGCAGGAAGATGAAGAAGAGATCTGGCAGATGCTGGAACAGGCAGTGCGCGGAGCCTGCGAGAAGTTTGTGGAGACCCGTGTCCGGGAAGGTGAGGCATTAAAGGCCGATCTCCTGGTGAAGCTTGATGAAATGCTTGGACTGGTAGCTGTGATTGAGGAACGTTCTCCTCAGATTGTCAGAGAATACCGTGCAAAACTGGAGAGCAAAGTGCAGGAGCTGCTTGCAGATACGCAGATGGATGAGGGCAGAATTGCCACGGAGGTAACCATCTTTGCGGACAAGATCTGTGTGGATGAAGAGATTGTACGTCTGAAGAGCCACATTGAGGCAATGAAGAATGCACTGATGGCAGGCGGAAGCATTGGCAGAAAGCTGGATTTCATTGCACAGGAGATGAACCGGGAAGCCAATACGACGCTGTCAAAGGCAAACGATCTGGCTCTGGCGGACTGTGCGATTGATCTGAAGACCGGTATTGAGAAGGTAAGAGAGCAGATTCAAAACCTTGAATAAGCATTGAGCAGTGCATAGATCGGAGAGATGGTTGTGCTGTCATGCTTGCATGTAAAGCACAATCGGCTTTTCGAGATATATAGGGCGAAAGCCCGTCAAGCGAGATGAAGCGAAGCGTAATCGAGCTGGAGCGCTGCGGAAAAAAGAAAAGCAGGGAGATCCGATGGACAGACAGGGAATTTTAATTATTGTATCCGGATTTTCAGGAGCCGGAAAAGGTACAATTATGAAGGAGCTGACTGCACGGTATGAACAGTATGCACTGTCCATATCTGCCACAACCCGTTCTCCGAGACCGGGGGAAGAGGATGGAGTCGCTTACTTCTTTAAGACAAAGGAACAGTTTGAGCAGATGATTGCAGAGGGCGCGCTCATTGAGCATGCCTGCTATGTGAATAACTATTATGGAACGCCGAGAGCTTATGTGGAAGAGCAGCTGGCAGAGGGACACGACGTGATTCTGGAGATTGAGATCCAGGGAGCGCGTAAGATCAAGGAACAGTATCCCGACGCAGTGCTTCTATTTGTGAGTACAAAGGATGCAAAGACGTTAAAAGAACGTCTGGAAGGCAGAGGAACTGAATCACCGGAGGTGATTGCCCAGAGACTGGCACGTGCCGTGCAGGAGTCCGAGGGAATGGAAGAGTATGATTATCTGGTGATCAACGATGTGCTGGAAGAGTGCGTTGAGCAGGTACACGGCATTATCGAAGGAGAGCATCGCAAGATTGAGCATAACAAAGAAAGAATAGAAAAAATCAGACAGGACCTGAAAGGTTTTGTGAAAGGAGAATAAATTATGTTACATCCGTCTTATACAGACTTAATGAAAACGATCAACAGTGAAGTGGAGGAGGGCGATACCCCGGTAGTAAACAGCCGGTATTCTATCGTTCTTGCAACCGCAAAAAGAGCCAGACAGCTGATTGCAGGAGAGGAAGCTTTTGTAAACAGCCGTGGTAAGAAACCGTTATCAATCGCAGTAGAGGAGATTGAGAAAGGTTTTGTTACGATTGAGCCGGAGAACCACGAAGAAGAGGAAGCTGCAGCAGAGCCCGTAGCAGCAGAATCTGTATCCGTGACAGCTGAAGAAGCTGTTGAACCCCGTGAGGAACTGGAAGAAACTCCGAAGACGGATGAAATTTAAGAGGGCTGGAGGAGAGAAAAATCTATGATAGTACGAGAAGGAAAGAGCGTATTCAAAGGCGTTGCCATTGGTAAAATCTTTGTATACAAAAAAGCAGAGAAAACCGTAAGCCAGGAAAAGATTACGGATACTGCAGCTGAGCTTGCCCGCTACGAAGAAGCGAAAGCAAAAGCAATGTCTCAGTTGAAAGCTCTTTACGAGAAAGCACTCAAAGATGTAGGCGAAGAAGAGGCTATGATCTTTGACGTTCATCAGATGCTGCTGGATGACCTTGATTACAATGAGTCTATCCAGAATATCATTGAGAACGACAAAATGAATGCAGAGTATGCAGTGTTCATGACCTGTGAGCAGTTTGCAGCAATGTTCCTGAGCATGGATGACGATTATATGAGAGGCCGTGCAGCGGATGTCAAAGACATTTCCGAGCGTGTGATCTCTATCCTGAACGGAAGCCAGGTAAGTCCGGAAGCAATGCCGGAACCGGTAATCATTGTGGCAGAGGATCTGGCACCCAGTGAGACCGTTCAGTTTGATAAAAATAAACTTCTTGCACTGGTAACCCAGAAAGGTTCTGCAAATTCCCATACGGCAATTCTTGCAAGAACCATGAATATTCCGTCTCTCGTAACCACGGATATTGAAGTGAATCCGGAGTACAACGGAAAGATGGCAGTTGTCGATGGTTTTGCAGGCCTGATCTACATTGAGCCGGACGAAGAGACCATGGCAAAAATGAGAGAGAAGAAAGGCCGTGCAGACCAGCAGCGTGCACTTCTTCAGGAAATGAAGGGAAAAGAGACGGTAACCCAGAGCGGAAAGCACATTCACCTGTATTCCAACATCGGTGGCATTCAGGACGTTGATGCAGTTCTGGAGAACGACAGTGAAGGTATCGGTCTGTTCAGAAGTGAGTTCCTGTATCTTGGATGCGATGATTATCCGAGCGAGGAAGTACAGTTTGAGGCATATAAGAAAGTTCTGTCCCGCATGGGCGGCAAGAAAGTCATTATCCGTACCATGGATATCGGTGCAGATAAGCAGATTGATTACTTCAACCTGCCGAAAGAGGATAACCCGGCACTTGGATACCGTGCAATCCGTATCTGCCTGACCAGAGAGGATATTTTCCGTACCCAGCTGCGTGCACTTTATCGTGCATCTGCATTCGGAATCCTGTCCATCATGTTCCCGATGATTATCTCTGTCAAAGAGATCACCCGTATCAAGGAGATCGTGGAAGAGGTAAAACTGGAGCTGGCAAGAGAGGACAAGCCTATGGGCGAGGTAGAACTCGGTATTATGATCGAGACTCCGGCAGCTGCAGTCATCAGTGATCTGCTTGCTCCGCATGTAGATTTCTTCAGTATCGGAACCAATGACTTAAGCCAGTATACGCTTGCAATTGACCGTCAGAACCAGTCTCTGGACAGCTTCTTTGATCCGCATCATGAAGCAATCCTGCGTCTGATCCAGACGACCATCGAGAATGCTCACAAATACGGCGCATGGTGCGGTATCTGTGGAGAGCTTGGTGCAGATATGGAACTGACCCAGAGATTTATCCAGATGGGTATTGATGAGCTGAGCGTATCTCCGGGATATACTCTGGAGCTTCGTAAACGCATCCGTGAATGCTAGAATTTACGGCAGATAAATTTTGTTAATATTTTTTATAAAAAAGGAGAATATAGATTATGAAATCATTTACTTACACTGTACAGGATGAATTAGGACTTCACGCAAGACCGGCTGGAATGCTGGCAAAAGCAGCAGCAGGCTACAAGAGCGTTATCATGATCGACAACGGAACCAAGAAAGCTGACGCTAAAAGACTGATGGCTATCATGGGAATGGGCGTTAAAAAAGGCGCTGTTGTTACCGTAACCGTTGAGGGTGAGGATGAGGATGCAGCTGCAGCAGCAATCGAAGAGTTCTTCAAAACCAACCTGTAATCTTTCCTCGGAGCCATGCAAATGTAGTTCTGAAGAATATTTTCTAAGAAGTAGAAAGTGGCACCCGCACGGATTTTTCTGTGCGGGTGTCTGCACTTAAAACCGGAGGTAAAATCATTGATCATCATGGAACGACTGACCGCATATGAATTGCTCAGCAAGGAAGAAATTCCGGAGCTTAATTCCGTCGGATATTTGCTGCGTCACAAAAAGACAGGAGCAAGAGTGGCATTGCTGGAAAATGCGGATGAAAATAAAGTATTTAATATTGGATTCCGGACGCCGCCTTCAGACAGCACCGGTGTTCCGCATATTATGGAGCATTCCGTACTGTGCGGTTCCAGAGATTTTCCGGTAAAAGATCCTTTTGTAGAGCTGGTGAAAGGATCTCTGAATACCTTCCTGAATGCCATGACTTATCCGGACAAGACCATGTATCCGGTGGCGAGCTGCAATGATCAGGATTTCCAGAATCTGATGCATGTCTATCTGGATGCGGTATTCCATCCGAATATTTACAAGGAAGAGAAGATTTTCCGCCAGGAAGGCTGGCATTATGAGATGGACTCTGTGGATGCACCCCTGAGTGTCAATGGAGTTGTCTATAATGAAATGAAGGGAGCGTTTTCTTCACCGGAAGATATGCTGGATCGGGAGATTATGACCACACTCTACCCGGAGACTACTTATTTCCATGAGTCCGGCGGAAATCCGAAAAATATTCCGGATCTGACCTATGAGGCCTTTCTGGAATTCCACAGAAAGTATTATCATCCGTCCAACTGCTACATTTATCTTTATGGAAATATGGATATGACCGAGAAGCTGGAATGGATCGATGAAAATTATCTGTCCCAGTATGAGTATCTGAAAGTGGATTCTGAGATTACCCTGCAGAAACCGTTCCATGAGCCAAAGGATCGAACCGTAGAATATCCGGTTTCTGCTGAGGAAGAAGGAGAAGACCAGGCTTATCTTTCTTACAATGCAGTGGTTGGAACTTCTCTGGATGCGGATCTCTATCTGGCTTTCCAGGTATTGGAGTATGCGCTTCTCTCTGCACCGGGTGCACCGCTGAAACAGGCGCTTCTGGATGCAGGAATTGGCCATGATATTCTGAGCAGCTATGAGAATGGTATTGCCCAGCCATATTTTTCTGTCATTGCCAAACAGGCAAAGGAAGAGCAGAAGGAGGAATTTGTAAAGATAGTCCGCGATACACTGACCGGTATTGTGAAAAATGGATTTGACCGGAAAGCACTGCAGGCAGGTATCAATTATTACGAATTCCGCTATCGGGAAGCTGATTTTGGCGGTTATCCAAAAGGACTGATGTATGGTCTGCAGATGATGGACAGCTGGCTTTATGATGAAAATCAGCCATTCCTTCATCTGATTGCACTGGATCGCTTCGGAACCCTGAAGAAGAAACTGGATCAGGGCTATTTTGAGGAACTGGTTCAGAAATACCTGCTGGATAATCCTCACAGAGCGGTGCTGGTATTGAAGCCGGTACCGGGTCTGGAAGCAAAAGAGACGGAAGAGCTGCAGAAGAAGCTGGATGCTTATAAGAACAGTCTGACCACAGAAAAACAGCAGGCCATTGTGGATTTTGCGAAAGAATTAAAACAGTACCAGGATGAACCGTCTCCGCAGGAAGATCTGGAGAAGATCCCCATGCTGAAACGGGAGGATATCCGGAGAAAGACGCTTCCGCTGACCAATGAAGAACTTTCTGTAGAAGAAGTAACGGTGCTTCATCAGAATCTGTTTACGGCAGGCATCAATTACATTGACCTTCTGTTTGACGCAGAACAGCTTCCGGATGACCTGATTCCGTATCTGGGTCTTCTGAAACATGTGCTGGGTTACGTGGATACAGAAAACTACAGTTACGGCGAACTGTTTAACGAAATTAACTGCCATACCGGCGGAATCAGTTCCACGGTGAACCTGTATGGAGATGTGTTGGAGCCGGAACATTTCCATACCAGATTTGAAATTCGGACCAAAGTGCTGGTAGAAAACACGGATTTTGCATTCGCCATGATCAGGGAAATCATCAGCCGGACAAAACTGGATGATGACAAGCGTCTTCATGAGATTCTGTCCCAGGTGAAGTCCAGACTTCATATGTATCTGACTTCTTCCGGACATTCCGCAGCAGCCATCCGCGCCATGTCAAAATTTTCCAGATCTGCGGAGATGAACGACCGGATGAGCGGCGTGGCATTTTTCCAGACTATTGACGCCCTGGAAAAAGATTTTGACGGACAGAAAGAGACCATTAAGAAGAATTTAAGAGCAGTCATGGAATACGTCCTTCGTCCGGAACACCTGGTAGTCAGCTGTACTTCCTGGGAAAATGGACTGAATGCAGTGAAAGCAGAGATTCCGGCGCTGAAAGCGGCTCTCTTTACAGGAAAACTGCCGGAATATGAGATTCCGGAAAAGAAAGAAGAGTCTGTGGCACTCAAAGAGGGAATCAAGATTCCGTCTGCAGTCCAGTATGTGGCAAGAGCCGGACATATTGGTTATTACACAGGTGCTTACCGGATTCTGAAAGTGATTTTGAGCTATGACTATCTGTGGATTCAGGTGCGTGTCAAAGGCGGTGCCTACGGCTGCATGAGCGGTTTTGGACGTTACGGCGACAGCTATCTGGTATCCTACCGGGATCCGAATCTGGAGAAAACGAATGACGTCTTTGAGTACACGCCGGAGTATGTGGAGAATTTTGACGCCGGAGAGCGGGATATGACCAAATATATCATCGGTGCCATCAGCGAGATGGATACGCCACTGACACCGGCCGCAGAAGGCAACCGTTCCATGTCCGCATGGATTACCCATATGACAGAGGAAGATTATCAGAGTGTCAGAAATCAGGTGCTGGATGCGCAGCCGGAAGATATCCGCGCTCTGGCAGGCGGTATCCGTGAACTCCTGAAAGAAGGAAGCTTCTGCGTGATCGGAAATGAAAGCCGTCTGGAAAAAGACAAAGAATTGTTTGACCAGGTAAAGAACCTGTAAGCCAGGATGTGAGGAAAGGACAGAAGAAACGAATGAGCGAGCAGAAAAAATCAGGATTTGCCACATTGATCGGCAGACCGAATGTAGGAAAATCCACGCTGATGAATCAGATCATCGGCCAGAAGATTGCCATTACTTCCAATAAACCCCAGACCACCAGAAACCGCATTCAGACGGTTTACACCTGCGAGGAAGGACAGATCGTATTTCTGGATACACCGGGCATTCACAAGGCGAAGAATAAACTGGGCGAATACATGGTCAATGTGGCAGAACGGACTTTAAAAGAAGTAGATGTAGTTCTCTGGCTGGTAGAGCCGACCACTTTTATCGGAGCCGGTGAGCGCCATATTGCAGAGCAGCTGGCCCATGCCAATGTGCCGGTAGTTCTGGTCATCAATAAAATTGACCGTGTGAAGAAGGAAGAAGTGCTGACCTTTATTGACGCATATCGCCAGATTCTGGATTTTGCAGAAATTGTGCCGGTATCCGCGCTGAAGGGAATCAATACGGACACACTGGTGAACGTGATCTTTAAATATCTTCCCTATGGTCCCTTGTTCTATGATGAGGATACAGTAACCGATCAGCCGCTGCGCCAGATTACGGCAGAACTGATCCGTGAAAAGGCACTGAAGCTTCTCGACGAGGAGATTCCCCACGGTATTGCTGTTTCCATTGAGCAGATGAAGCCGCGGCCCAACGGAAAGATCTGGGATATTGAGGCGACAATCGTCTGCGAGAGAGATTCCCACAAAGGAATTATCATCGGAAAAGGCGGCGCCATGCTGAAAAAGATCGGTTCGGCAGCACGGTATGAGATTGAGCGTCAGCTGGACGCAAAGGTAAATTTACGTCTCTGGGTCAAGGTGAAAAAGGACTGGAGAGATTCTGATTTCCTGATGAAAAATTTTGGATATGATAAGAAAGAAGTATAGCCTGTACCGGCTTCGGAAATTCTAATAGTACACAGAATGGAGGAAGCGGAGGCGAAGCTTTAAGATGGATCATTGGAGTCGATTTGCACACACCGGAGATGTACGGGAATATCTGGCCTACAAAGCAGAACAGTGCGGGGCCGGAAGGGTAGGAAAGAAACATGAGCAGTCAGAACTGCACAGTGACAGGAATGATACTGTCTGCCGTGCCGGCAGGGGAATATGATAAACTGGTGGTTCTTCTGACAAAGGAACGGGGAAAGATCCGAGCCTTTGCCAGAGGGGCCAGGAGACTTAATAATCCGTTGATGGCGGCGGTGAACCCATTTGTGTTCGGACAGTTTCAGCTTTATGAAGGAAGAACTTCCTATACGCTGTCCCAGGCATCCGTGCAGAATTATTTCAGTGAACTGATGCAGGATTTTGAAGGTTCCTGTTACGGACAATATTTTCTGGAGTTTGCGGATTATTATACCAGGGAAAATGCGGACTGTATGGATTATTTAAAGCTTCTCTACCAGTCCCTACGGGCATTGTCCATCCCGGCGCTTCCAAGGAAACTGACCCGGTACATATATGAACTGAAAGCCATGGCATACAGCGGGGAGTGTCCTCAGGAGTGGAGTACTTTTGAATCCTGGGAACTGGATCCTTCCACGAAGTATGCCTTCCAGTATGTCATTGCATCCTCCGTGGAAAAGCTGTATACTTTCACGCTAAAGGAACACGTTTGCGAAGAATTTGGCAAAGTTGTGACCTGGATGCGGGAACATTATGTGGATCATAGGTTTAAATCGTTGGAAATACTTGAAACTTGTCTGTGAATAAGGTAGAATGTTCACGTGTGTCAGAAAAAGATACAGCGGGGAGGAACATGCATGAAGAAATGGATTTCAGCCATCTGCATTCTGGCGGTTACGCTTCTGAGTGTCGGGTGCGGCAGCTCCTTTGATTCATCGGTATCTTCGATTTATATCCATAAGAACGGAGAGATAACCGAGGCGGTTGTGGAAAGCTTCGTAAAGGACTATTACAGCTTTGATGAATTTCAGTCCATGATCGAGAGGGAGATCAGTACATATAATCAGGGATTTGACAGGGAAGAGATTTCTCTGAAGAGTCTGGAAATGAAAAATGACACGATTTTCCTGCAGCTGAACTATGCAGATGCAGAAAGTTACAGTAAATACAATGAGGTATACTGCTTCCAGGGAAGCATTGATGATGCGCTTTCGGAGGGACGGTCTTTTGACATGACCTTCAAGGATGCAGATTACCAGGAATACACAACCACAGAGGTCACGGAGAAGACGTCGGATCCGGTGCTGATCCTGAAGTCCGAGTGCGTGGTAGTGATAGAACAGCCCATAAAATATGTCAGCAACAATGTGGAAATTCTCGGAAGCCATACGGCAGAAGTGATGCCCATTGATGATGAAGCGGAATACGCCTACATTATATATTGATAAGGAGAGTATCTCAAATGGAAAAGACGATGGAAAAAATCGTAGCACTTGCAAAAAACCGCGGATTTGTATATCCGGGAAGTGAAATCTACGGCGGACTGGCTAATACCTGGGATTATGGTAATCTTGGTGTTGAGCTGAAAAACAACGTAAAAAAAGCATGGTGGAAAAAATTCGTTCAGGAGAATCCCTACAACGTAGGTGTTGACTGCGCAATCCTGATGAACCCGCAGACATGGGTTGCATCCGGACATCTGGGCGGCTTCTCAGATCCGCTGATGGACTGCAAAAGCTGTAAAGAGCGTTTCCGTGCAGATAAACTGATCGAGGATTACATGGATGAGCATAAGATCGAGCACGAGGGCGGTGTAGATGGCTGGTCTCAGGAAGAGATGAAAGCTTACATCGACGAGCATGACATCTGCTGTCCGAAATGCGGCAAGAAAGACTTTACTGATATCCGTCAGTTCAACCTGATGTTCAAGACCTTCCAGGGTGTTACCGAGGATGCAAAAAATACCGTATATCTTCGTCCGGAGACCGCACAGGGTATTTTCGTAAACTTCAAGAATGTACAGAGAACTTCCAGAAAGAAAGTTCCGTTTGGTATCGGACAGATCGGTAAATCTTTCCGTAATGAGATTACACCGGGTAACTTTACGTTCCGTACCCGCGAGTTTGAGCAGATGGAGCTGGAGTTCTTCTGCAAACCGGGAACTGACCTGGAGTGGTTCCAGTACTGGAGAGCATTCTGCCGTGACTGGCTTCTTTCTCTTGGTATCAAAGAGAATGAGATGCGTCTTCGTGACCATTCTCCGGAGGAGCTTTGCTTCTATAGTAAAGGAACTACTGATATTGAGTTCTTATTCCCGTTCGGATGGGGCGAGCTGTGGGGTATTGCAGACCGTACTGATTACGACCTGACCCAGCATCAGAACGTATCCGGTCAGGATATGACTTACTTTGATGATGAGAGCAAGGAAAAATACATTCCGTACGTTATTGAGCCGTCACTGGGAGCTGACCGTGTGGTTCTGGCATTCCTGTGCGCTGCTTATGACGAGGAGAACATCGGAACCGAGGAAAAACCGGATATGAGAACTGTTCTTCATTTCCATCCGGCACTGGCTCCGGTAAAAATCGGTGTGCTCCCACTGTCTAAGAAACTGAACGAGGGCGCAGAAAAAGTTTATACCCAGCTTTGCAAGAAATACAACTGTGAGTTTGACGACAGAGGAAATATTGGTAAGAGATATCGTCGTCTGGATGAGATCGGAACTCCGTTCTGCGTAACTTACGATTTTGAGTCCGAGACGGACGGCTGCGTAACAGTCCGTGATCGTGATACCATGGAGCAGGAGCGTGTGGCAATCGCTGATCTGGATGCATATTTCGAGAAGAAATTTGAGTTCTAATGAAAAACCAGAGGTTGACGAATTTACCTGATAATGGTAGTTTATTAGTTGAGAAATCTATGACAAAGGAGTAACTATTATGAATCTTTCACCACTTCAGAAAGCAAGATATGAGTATGTTCCGAAGCTTCCGGGAATGCTCAGACATGGAATTTCCGAAATCGCTGTTAAAAAAGGCGAGGCTACTACAAGTGCAGCAGATCAGGAGAAGATCGCTGAACTGTTCCCGAACACCTATGGTGAGCCGGAAGTTACTTTTGAAAAAGGAGAGAATACTTCTGCTGCTAAAAAACAGGTAGTAGGCGTAATTCTTTCCGGTGGACAGGCACCTGGCGGACACAACGTTGTAAGCGGTCTGTACGATGCACTGAAAGCTACGAATAAAGAGAACGTTCTGATCGGTTTCAAGGGCGGCCCGAGCGGACTGATCGAGGACAATTTCATCGTATTTGATGATGAGTACATCAACCAGTACAGAAATACCGGTGGATTTGATATTATCGGTTCAGGAAGAACCAAACTGGAGACCGAGGAGCAGTTCCAGATTGCAACTGAGGTTTGCAAAAAACATGGTATCACTGCGATCGTTATTATCGGTGGAGATGATTCCAACACCAACGCCTGCGTACTTGCTGAGTACATGGCAGCACATAAGACCGGCGTACAGGTAATCGGATGCCCGAAGACCATCGACGGCGACCTGAAGAACGAGGATATCGAGATCTCCTTCGGTTTCGATACCGCAACCAAGACTTACAGTGAGCTCATCGGAAACATCGAGAGAGACTGTAACTCCGCTAAAAAATACTGGCACTTTGTAAAAGTTATGGGACGTTCTGCTTCTCATGTAGCTCTGGAGTGTGCTCTGGAGTGCCAGCCGAACATCTGCCTCATTTCTGAGGAAGTAAAGGCTAAAAAACAGTCTCTGTCCGAGATCGCAGATTACATCGCAGATGCAGTAGAGAAGAGAGCGGCTAACGGCAACAACTTCGGTGTTGTAGTTATCCCGGAGGGCGTTGTTGAGTTCGTTCCGGAGTTCTCCGCACTGATTAACGAGATCAACGAGCTTCTTGCAGGCAGCAAAGCAGATGCATTCAATGCACTGGAGAGCTGGGCTGAGAAATATGCATTCATCGAGAAAGGACTTTCCAAAGAGTCCATGGCTGTATTTGCAATCCTTCCGCAGGCAATTCAGCAGCAGCTGTTCCTGGAGAGAGATCCGCATGGTAACGTACAGGTATCCCTCATTGAGTCCGAGAAACTGTTCGCAGCTTTAGTAGGCGACAAGATGAAAGAAAGAAAAGCAGCAGGAACTTATACCGGAAAATATGCAACTCAGACTCATTTCTTCGGATATGAAGGAAGATGCGCATTCCCGTCCAACTTCGATGCTGATTACTGCTACTCTCTTGGATACAACGCATTCATGCTGATCCAGTACGGATTCAACGGATATCTTTCCAAAGTTTCCAACCTGTCCAAACCGGCAGAAGAGTGGGTTGCAGGCGGTATGCCGATCACCAAGATGATGAACATCGAGAGAAGACATGGCGAGGACAAGCCGGTTATCAAAAAAGCGCTTGTTGAGCTTGACGGAAAGCCGTTCAAATACTTTGAGGAGCACAGAGACCAGTGGGCTGTTGAGACTGCTTACACCTTCCCGGGTGCAATCCAGTACTACGGACCGACTGAGGTTTGTGACCTTACCACCAGAACTCTTGCTCTGGAGCAGGGTAAATAATTATGATTTTTGAAAAGGGCTACTGCACGGAAGTGCGGCGGCTCTTTTTTGCTATATTGGAGACTTTGTTTCTCTGAAAGCTTTCTGCAATTGTCTTTTTGTATATTCTGTATTGCTGTGAAAATATATTTCATTATACTCTGAAATAAACTTTCACAAATCTGTGAAAATCGCACAATGACAGTTGACTTTTGACTGGGATATGTTATGATATTTGTGTGCGCTAAGAAGAACTCGGTGGTGGAGTTGCGCTTTTATTCTTTTATTTTCTATTATTTAGGAGGGCATGTAATGGCAAAGTGGGTTTATCTTTTTAAAGAAGGAGACGCCAGCATGAGAAATCTGTTAGGAGGCAAAGGAGCTAACCTGGCAGAGATGACAAATATTGGACTTCCGGTTCCGCAGGGATTTACGATTACAACGGAAGCCTGCACTCAGTATTATGAGGACGGCCGCGAGATCAACGAAGAGATTCAGGGACAGATTAATGAGTATATTGGTAAGATGGAAGAGATTACCGGAAAGAAATTCGGAGATGCAGAGAATCCGCTGCTCGTATCCGTACGTTCCGGAGCACGTGCTTCCATGCCGGGTATGATGGATACCATCCTGAACCTGGGACTGAATGAGACGGTAGTAGAAGTTCTTGCAAAGAAATCCGGCAATCCGCGCTGGGCATGGGACTGCTACAGAAGATTTATTCAGATGTATTCTGATGTTGTAATGGAAGTTGGTAAGAAATATTTCGAGGAACTCATCGACAAGATGAAAGCCGAGAAAGGTGTTACCTTTGACGTTGAGCTGACAGCAGAAGATTTAAAAGAACTGGCTAATCAGTTCAAGGCTGAGTATAAAGAGAAGATCGGTGAGGATTTCCCGTCTGACCCGAAGGAACAGCTGATGGGAGCAATCAAAGCTGTATTCCGTTCCTGGGACAACCCCCGTGCAAACGTATATCGTCGTGACAATGATATCCCGTATTCCTGGGGTACCGCTGTAAACGTACAGATGATGGCATTTGGTAACATGGGCGATGACTGTGGTACCGGTGTTGCATTCACCCGTGATCCGGCTACCGGCGAGAAGAAACTGATGGGTGAGTTCCTGATCAATGCACAGGGCGAGGACGTTGTTGCAGGCGTTCGTACTCCGATGCCGATCGCTAAGATGGCAGAAGAGTTCCCGGAGGCATTTGCTCAGTTTGAGGAAGTATGCAAGACTCTGGAGACCCATTACCGCGATATGCAGGATATGGAGTTCACTGTTGAGAATAAGAAGCTGTACATGCTGCAGACCCGTAACGGTAAGAGAACTGCAAAAGCAGCTCTGAAGATCGCCTGTGATCTGGTTGATGAAGGCATGAGAACACCGGAAGAGGCAGTGGCTATGATCGAGCCGCGTAACCTTGACGCTCTTCTTCATCCGACCTTCGATACCGCAGCACTGAAAGCAGCTACCCCGATTGCAAAAGCACTGGGAGCAGCTCCTGGAGCAGCTTGTGGTAAGATCGTCTTCACCGCAGAAGATGCAGAGAACTGGGCAGCGAGAGGCGAGAAAGTTGTTCTGGTTCGTCTTGAGACTTCTCCGGAAGACATTACCGGTATGAAAGTATCCCAGGGTATCCTGACCGTCCGTGGTGGTATGACCAGCCATGCAGCAGTCGTTGCACGTGGTATGGGTGCATGCTGTGTATCCGGATGCGGCGATATCATTATGGATGAAGCAAATAAGAAATTCACTCTGGCAGGCAAAGAGTATCATGAGGGAGATGTAATCTCCTTTGACGGTTCAACCGGATGCATCTATGACGGAGCAATTCCGACCGTAGACGCTAAGATCGCCGGTGACTTCGACCGTATCATGGCATGGGCTGACGAGTTCAGAACTATGAAAGTAAGAACCAATGCAGATACTCCGACAGATGCGAAGAAAGCCCGTGAGCTGGGTGCAGAAGGTATCGGTCTCTGCCGTACGGAGCATATGTTCTTCGAGGGCGACAGAATTGATGCATTCCGTGAGATGATCTGCTCTGACACGGTAGAAGAGAGAGAAGAGGCACTGTCCAAGATCCTTCCGCTGCAGCAGGGTGACTTCGAGCAGTTATATGAGGCTATGGAAGGAGAACCGGTTACCATCCGTTTCCTGGATCCGCCTCTGCATGAGTTCGTTCCGACTGAGGAAGAGGATATTAAGAAGCTTGCTGAAGCGAAGGGCAAGACCGTTGCTGATATCAAGGCAATCATTGATTCTCTCCATGAGTTCAACCCGATGCTTGGACACAGAGGATGCCGTCTTGCAGTTACCTATCCGGAAATTGCAAAGATGCAGACCGCAGCTGTGATCCGTGCAGCAATTAACGTATCCAAGAAACATCCGGATTGGAAGATCGTTCCGGAAATCATGATTCCGCTGGTAGGCGAGATCAAAGAGCTGAAATATGTAAAGAAGACTGTTGTTGAGACTGCAGATGCAGAGATCAAAGCAGCAGGCGTAGAGATGGAGTACGAGGTAGGTACCATGATCGAGGTTCCGAGAGCTGCTCTTACCGCTGATCAGATCGCTGAAGAGGCCGAGTTCTTCTGCTTCGGTACCAACGACCTGACCCAGATGACCTACGGCTTCTCCCGTGATGATGCAGGTAAATTCCTGGATGCATACTTTGACGCTAAGATTATCGAGAACGATCCGTTCGCAAGACTGGATCAGATCGGTGTTGGCCAGCTGATGGAGATGGCGATTGAGAAAGGTAAGAAAGTTCGCCCGACACTGCATTGCGGTATCTGTGGAGAGCACGGCGGAGATCCGTCTTCCGTAGAGTTCTGCAACAAGCTGGGTCTGGACTATGTTTCCTGCTCACCGTTCCGTGTGCCGATCGCAAGACTGGCAGCAGCTCAGGCAGCGATTACACAGAAAAATAAATAAGATAATCTTGTGAAAATGAGATAAAGAAGAACCGGGAAGCCGTATGGTTTCCCGGTTTTTTCGCGCTGGAATCCCTGTAGTTTGCATTGACTAATTTGTATACCGGATGATAGAATAATAGAAAAGATTACTGTATCTGATTCATGCATCTGTTAAATAATTGGTGAAAAAGACATAACAGTAATAAATTGTGAGAAAACTCTGATGGCAAGGATAATCCGAGCAGGAATAGTTACGAAATAAGATGTTACAGAACCATTTTCCTGATAAACTGCCGGGAAAGTGGTTTTTTTGCGTAGAAAACTTTGTTTTCAATACGAAATAACAGGAGGGGAACATGTTAAAGGTAGCAGTATATGGAAAGGGCGGGATTGGAAAATCTACGGTAACTTCGAATCTGGCGGCGGCATTTGCCAATATGGGAAAGCGTGTCATTCAGATTGGTTGTGATCCGAAGGCAGATTCCACCATTAATTTGCTTGGGGGAGAGCCTCTTCGTCCGGTGATGAATTACATGCGGGAAGAGGATGAAGAGCCGGATGAACTGGCGCAGATTTCAAAGGAGGGTTATGGGGGAATCCTCTGTATTGAGACCGGAGGTCCGACACCGGGACTTGGCTGTGCAGGCCGTGGAATTATTGCGACATTTCAGCTTCTTGAAGATATGGAACTGTTTGAACATTATAAGCCGGATGTAGTTTTGTATGATGTCCTGGGTGATGTGGTATGCGGTGGATTTGCGGCACCCATTCGTGAAGGATATGCTGATAAGGTTCTGATCGTTACCTCTGGAGAGAAGATGGCACTGTATGCAGCCAACAATATTTCCAGCGCGGTCAGAAACTTTGAGGACCGCAGCTATGCCCGGGTATTTGGTATCGTGTTAAACCATAGAAATGTGGAGAATGAGAAGGAAAAAGTCCAGGCATTTTCAGAAAAGATCGGAGTGCCGATCGTAGGGGAAGTGCCACGAAGTGATGAAATCATCCACTGGGAGGAACAGGGAAAGACCGTGATTGAAGGAGATCCGACTTCTGACATCAGCAAATGTTTCCTTGATCTGGCCGCACTGTTGTGGAAAGAAGAGGAACATGCATGAGACAGGAAGCCTATTTTTGTACGGTAAAAGAGCTGAATGAACTGGGAAAAGATAATATTCCCAGACAGCTGATTTCCCATACGCATCTGATCTACAGTTCCCCGGCGACGCTGGCTTTCAACTCTCCGGGAGCAGAAGGATTTGGCGTGAAGCGTGCAGGACTGGCAGTGCCGGATTCTATTATGCTGATTGTATCTCCGGGATGCTGCGGACGCAATACATCGGTTCTCAGTTCCATGCGGGCCTATCATGACCGGTTTTATTATCTGCTGATGGATGAGACGGATATTGTAACGGGAAGACATCTGAAAAAGATTCCGAAGGCGGTGGCGGAGATCTGTGATGGGCTTGAGAAGAAGCCGTCTGTTGTGATGATCTGCATTACCTGTGTGGATGCGCTGCTCGGTACGGATATGGAGCGAGTCTGTCATAAGGCGGAGGAATATGCAGGAATTCCGGTGAGGCCCTGTTATATGTATGCATTGACCAGAGAGGGCAGAAAGCCTCCTATGGTACATGTTCGGCAGTCCATTTATTCCCTGCTGGAGCCGAAGAAGAAAAAAGGAAATGTAGTGAATCTGCTGGGATATTTTTCACCGCTGGTGGATGACTGCGAGCTGTACGGTCTGCTTCACAGCGTGGGCGTGAAAACCATCCATGAGATTTCCAGATGCAGCGATTATGCGGAATATCAGACCATGGCGGAAGCCAATTTTAATCTGGTAATGCACCCGGAAGCGCGGTTTGCGGCAGAGGATTTTCATGACCGGTTAAAAATCCCGTATATTGAGCTTAGAAGACTCTATCAGATTGACAAAATTGCCAGTCAGTATCGTGCTTTTGAAGCGACCTTGGGTGTGGAATTTGAGGAAGAAGCACCGCGCAGGGAAGCAGAAGCAGCCATCACAAACTTCCGGGAAACACATCCGGATGCATCTTTTGCCGTCGGAGAATGGATGAACGGAGATCCCTTTGAACTGGCGCTGGCACTGGTCCGGTATGGATTCCGTGTGCCGGAGATTTATGGAACCTTATCCGGTGAAAACTTTGTCTATGTGAAACAACTGGCAAACTTAAGCCCTGAAACGAAGGTCTTCTCCAATCTGGAACCGACCATGCTGTATTATGACGGAAGCCAGTCCGGCGTCAATCTGACCATTGGAAAAGATGCCGGTTACTACCATAAAGGATGTCCCAATGTGTGCTGGAACGAGGAACAGCAGCCCTTTGGCTATGCGGGAGTACGCAGACTGTTTGAGGCATTGGCGGAGGTGTAACACAATGAGAGGACTGAGAAAATACCTGACACCTTTTGCACCGGATCAGTCCGGAGCGGTGTCTGTATTCTATGAATTTGGCGGGATTATCGTGATCTGTGATGCCGGTGGATGTACCGGAAATATCTGCGGATTTGATGAGCCCCGGTGGTTTGAGAGCAAAAGTGCCCTGTTCAGTGCAGGACTTCGTGATATGGATGCAATCCTTGGACGGGATGACCGTCTGGTGGAAAAGCTTGCAGATGCAGCTACAAAACTGGATGCGAAGTTTGCGGCAATCATTGGAACACCGGTTCCGGCCGTGATCGGGACTGATTACCATGCATTAAAGCGTATGACGGAGAAAAAAGTGGATCTGCCGATCATGACCGTGGATACGGACGGCATGGAACTGTACGATAAGGGCGAAGAAAAAGCATGGCTGGAACTGTTCCGGGTATTTGCAGGAGAAAAAGAAGAGGTGGTTCCGGGGAGAATCGGAATTCTTGGTATGACGCCACAGGATATCAATGATCTGCGTGCGGCGGATCGTATCCGGGCGCATTTTGCAGCAGAAGGAAAAACAGCAGTCTGTTATGGAATGGGAGACGGGCTGGAAGCTGTGAAGGAGGTTTCCAGTGCAGAGAAACATATCGTGGTATCTCCGGCAGCTCTGGAAGCGGCAAAATATCTGGAGCGAACCTATGGAACTCCGTATGAGATTGGTTATCCTCTGGTGGAGGAACTGGTTTCGGAGATGGATTATTCCGGGAAAAGAGTACTGATCGTACAGCAGCAGGTGATTGGGTCTGCGATCCAGGAGGAAATCTTAAGGAAAGCACCGGATGCCCAGGTAACCGTGGCAAGCTGGTTTATGGTGAAACCGGAGCTTCGGAAAGAGGGAGACCTTCACCTGAGGGACGAAGAAGATTATATAAAACTGGTGGAGAACGGAGATTTCGATGTGATCTATGCAGATCACTGTATGGAGCGGATGACGCCGAAATTTACCGGAACTTTCGTGGATACCGTACATTTTGCCGTATCGGGTCGTCTTGCGGGAGTAGAATAGCAGAATCACTCATGATTCTGTGACGGGGGAAGAGTATGCAGAAGAAGGAACTGACCTGGCGTGTCCGGGTATACGGGATCGTTCAGGGGGTTGGCTTCCGGCCAACGGTGAGCCGTCATGCAGCGGCCAACGGGATTCGCGGAACCGTCTGTAATAAAGGACCCTATGTGGAAATTTATACCCAGGGGGAAAAAGAACAGATCGAAGGATTCCTGAAGGATCTGGAATTTCGTCCGCCGAAACGTGCGGCTATTTTAAAAATCAATACAGAAGATGTCACAGCAGAGACGGACACACATTTTGAAACCTTTGACATTATCGAAAGTGAGAAGACAAAGGGAGAGATCTTTGTTTCACCGGATATTGCCATCTGCGACGAATGTAAGGAAGAAATGTATAATCCGAAAGACCGGCGGTATCTGCATCCGTTTATCAACTGCACCTGCTGCGGTCCAAGGCTCACGATACTGGATGCGCTGCCTTATGACCGGGAACGGACGAGCATGAAAGAGTTTCCCATGTGTCCGGGCTGCGCGGAAGAATATTATGATGAGAAGACGAGGCGTTATGATGCCCAGCCGGTGTGCTGCAATGCGTGTGGACCGGAAGTCTATCTCATCGGCAGACCGGAACGGGGACGGGATGCCATTACATATACGCGCCGAATGATCCGTGAAGGGAAGATCGTGGCGATCAAAGGAATCGGCGGCTTTCATCTGTGCTGTGATGCCACCAATGAAGAAGCGGTTCAGCGGCTGCGTACATTAAAGAGACGTCCGGCCAAACCGTTTGCGGTTATGGCAAAGGATGAATCCGTGGCGAAACGGGAATGTGTGGTGACACCGGAACAGGAGGCCATCCTCACCGGGCATCAGAAACCGATCCTTTTGCTGGACAAAGGAACTGGCGGCAGACTGGCACCGTCTATTGCACCGGGAAATCCAAAGGTCGGCGTGATGCTTCCGTATGCGCCGGTACAGCTGTTGATTTTCCAGTATGATGATGGGATTGAAGTGCCGGACATTCTGGTCATGACCAGTGGAAATACGTCCGGGGCGCCCATCTGCCGGGAAGATGCGGAGGCAGTTGCGGAACTTTCACACCTGTGTGATGCCATGTTGTCCCACAACCGGAAAATCAGAATCCGGGCAGACGATACGGTTATGGATTTTTATAAAAATGAACCGTACATGATCCGGCGTTCCAGAGGATATGCGCCGCTGCCGTTTATGACATCCACGGACTGGAAAGGTCAGGTGCTGGCTGTTGGCGGGGAGCTGAAAAATACGTTCTGTATTGGCGTGGACAGCCGGTTTTATCCGTCCCCCTATGTGGGAGATCTGGAGGATTTAAGAACGGTAAAGGCATTGGAGGAGACCATCCACCGGTTCCAGACATTACTGGAAGTAAATCCGCAGGTAGTGGTTTGTGATCTGCATCCGAAATATAATTCCACGGTAGTGGCAGAGGAGCTGGGGCTTCCGGTGCTGAAGGTGCAGCATCATTATGCACATATCTTATCCTGTATGACAGAAAATGACTGCCAGGAGCCGGTCATTGGAGTTGCATTTGACGGGACCGGATATGGAACGGATGGCACCATCTGGGGCGGAGAGATTCTGCTGGCAGATTATGAGAATTTTACAAGATTTGGAACGATGACCCCATTTTTGCAGATCGGAGGCGATGCCTCTGCAAAAGAAGGATGGAGAATTGCAGTATCCATGATCTACGGATATACCAAAGACCGTGAGCAGGCATGGAACATCATTGAGCAGCTTGGTCTTTGCAGTGAGCAGGAGAGCAAAGTGCAGTTTACCATGGCGGACCGGAAACTGAATGCAGTGATGTCCACCAGTGTGGGACGGCTCTTTGATGCGGTCAGTGCCATTCTCGGTATCCGGCGTCAATCCAGCTTTGAGGGCGAGGCGTCCATGGCGTTGGAGTTTGCAGCAGAAGCATATGAGCAGCAAAATGATTTCGAGAAGCAGACGGTGAAAATGGATCCGTTGTTATATAAAGAAGAGGGACGTTTTATCCTGAATACCAGTCTTCTTGTACAGAAGATTACCGAGGCAAAACTGCAGGGAGAGGACAGCGGAAGATTGGCGTATGTGTTTCATCAGATACTGGCAGAACAGATTACAGTAGTCTGTATCGAGGCAAGAAACGTTAGTGGCAGACAGAAAGTCGCTTTAAGTGGCGGTGTCTTTCAGAACCGGCTGCTGCTGCGTCTGACGGAAGAGCGGCTGATGAAAGAAGGATTTGAAGTGCTGCGGCATCGGATGGTTCCTCCAAATGACGGAGGGATCGCTATCGGCCAGGCAGCTTATGGGATGTGGAAACTATTCAGAGCCATGCACATGCCCGTAAATATGTGATTCATGCTTGCATGAAGGAGCATATTTCGGTGCATGTATATGGCGAGAAGCCATCCATGAGCAAAAGAAAAGCTTCGAAGAAGCGATTTTGCGAATGGGCTCTGAATAGTTACAGTATAGAACAGGAGAGTATAAAAATGTGTGTAGGTTTATCAGCAAAAGTAGTAAAAATCAGCAACGGCACGGCGGTCATTGATGCAGGCGGTGCGAAAAGAGAGGTTTCCGCCCAGCTTCTGGAAGATCTGGAGCCGGGAGATTATGTGATGGTTCATGCCGGTGTGGCAATCGCAAAAATCACCGAGGAGGATGACAGCGAGACGGAGCATCTCATGGAGGAATTTTTATCATGAAGACAGCCAGAGAAATCATAGAAACTTATGACGGCCCCCATGTGCGGATTATGGAAGTGTGCGGGACGCACACCCATGAGATTTTCCGTCTGGGAATCCGCAAATTATTGCCGGAACAGGTGGAACTGATCTCCGGACCGGGATGTCCGGTCTGCGTGACTCCGGTCAGCTTTATTGATGAGGCGATTTATCTGGCACTGGAAAAGGGAGTTACCGTCTGTACCTTTGGAGATCTGGTGCGCGTGCCGGGAACGAAGATGAGTCTTGCGGGTGCCCGGGAGCAGGGAGCGAAGGTACGCATTGTGTATTCTCCGGCAGATGCTGAGAAATATGCCAGAGAGCATCCGGATGAGCAGGTGACCTTTTTGTCTGTGGGATTTGAGACAACGACGCCTGCAGGATGTCTTTCGGTAAAGGCAGCAAAAGAAGATGGACTTTCAAATTATTCTATCTTGACGGCCAACAAGACTATGCCCCATGCTTATGAGGCATTGAAGGGCAGTGCAGATGTCTTTTTATATCCGGGACATGTGAACGCTATCACGGGAACACGGTTGTGCGAAGCACTGGCAGAAGAGGGCGTCAGCGGCGTTGTGGCGGGATTTACCGCAAAAGAACTGATGACCGCGCTGGCGGTTGCACTGGCAAAATTCCAGGAAGGAAAGCCGTTCTTTGTGAACTGTTATCCGCGTGTGGTGACACAGGAAGGCAGCAGGGAGGCGCAGCAGCTCATAGAGGAAATGATGGAAGCCTGTGACAGTGAATGGAGAGGTCTGGGTACGATTCCTGCATCCGGTATGAAGTTAAGGCAGGAATGGCAGGAATTCGATGCGCGCATCAAATATCAGATGCCGAAGATCGAAGGAAAACCCAATCCGGCCTGTCGGTGCGGCGATGTACTGCAGGGAAAATGCAAACCGTCTGACTGCAAAGTGTTCGGAAAAGTCTGTACGCCGCAGCATCCGGTGGGAGCCTGTATGGTATCCGGCGAGGGAGCCTGTTCGGCATACTATCAATATGCATAACTATTCAGAGCTATGCACAGGCGCGTAAATATGTGACGTATGCTTGCATACGGGAACATATTTCGGTGCCTGTATATGGCGAGAAGCCATACATGAGCAAAAGTCGCTGGATGTCCGGGGGACATCCGTTTAGCGAGGACCGCAGTGAAACGGAGAAAGCTTCGAAGAAGCGGTTTTGCGAATGTAGCTCTGAATAATCATAAGTCTTGTAAGAGAGAAGGAAAATATGATGGAAAATAAAACAGTAACGATGGCACATGGTGCCGGTGGAAAACAGACTTCCGAACTGATTGATCAGGTATTTAAGGCACATTTTGCAAATCATGATCTGACGGCAGATGATGCAGCAGTCCTGGTTCCACCGGCAGGAAAGATGGCGGTTTCCACGGATGGATTTATTGTATCACCGGCATTTTTCCCGGGAGGAAATATCGGTAAACTGTCCATCTGCGGAACGGTCAATGACCTTGCCTGTATGGGTGCAAAACCGCTGTACCTTACCTGCGCCTTTGTCATTGAAGAAGGATTTCCTATGGAAAAACTGGAGGAAGTCGCTGCTGCCATGGAGAAAACCGCAAAAGAAGCAGGCGTACATATTGTATCGGGAGATACCAAGGTTGCCGGAAAAGGCCAGGTAGATGGCGTATTTATCACCACAACCGGAATGGGCGAGATTGAAGAAGGAGTCACCGTTGGCGGAGCGCTGGCAAAACCGGGGGATGCCATTATTGTCACCGGTGATATCGGACGTCATGGCTGCACCATTTTGCTGGAAAGAGAGGACTTCGGAATCGATGCCGATGTGACCAGCGACTGTGCACCTCTGTGGGGAACGGTAAAGGCAGTCATGGACACCACACACAATCTGCATGTCATCCGTGATGCCACCAGAGGCGGTGTGGGAACGGTGCTGTATGAGATTGCAGGACAAAGCAATGTAGGCATCCGTCTGGATGCAAAAGCCGTTCCGGTGCAGCCGGAAGTAAAAGGTGTCTGCGGAATGCTGGGACTGGAGCCCCTGTACCTGGCATGCGAGGGAAGACTGGTCATTATGGCACCGAAGGAAGAGGCAGAAGGAATTGTAGAGACTTTAAAAAAATGCCCCTATTCTGCAGATGCAGCAATCATAGGCGAAGTCATTGCGGAGGAACCGGGAAGAGTCATCATGGAGACGGAAATCGGTACACAGGCACTGCTTCCGCAGCCGGGCGGGGAGCTTTTGCCGCGAATTTGTTAAACAGGAGGAATCGAAGCATGGATACCAGAGTGGCACTTATTTCTATTATTGTAGAACAGGACGATGCGATTGAAGAATTAAACACTCTGCTTCATGAAGCGCGTCAGTATATTATTGGCAGAATGGGCATTCCTTATCGCGCGAAAGGAATCAGTATTATCAGCATCGCCATCGATGCACCGCAGGATAAGATCAGTGCACTTTCCGGAAAAATCGGACGTTTAAAAGGCGTATCTGCCAAAACAGCATATTCCAATGTGATTACTCCGGCAGAAGGAGGAGCAGACGATTGAGCAGGATCAATGAAAAAAAAGATGCTGTGATAAAAATGGCGGAGGCATCCTTTCCGAAACCTTTTGCGTCGAAGCTGGAATATAATTCCCCGGTGCATGGCAACTGGAATATTGTGCATACAGGAATGCAGGTTCCCGAATCCATACAGATCTATGTCTGTGCGGAGAACTGTATGCGCGGTGTCGTACTGACTGCCGCAGAAATGAATGCGGCAGACCGTTTTTCCTTTGTGATTGTGGAGGAGAAGGATCTTCTGTACAGCAATCTGGAGGATCTGACCATTGAGGGCGTGACCGATGTGCTGAATAAGCGGGGAACTCATCCAAAAGCTGTTTTGCTGTTTACAGTTTGCCTGCATCACTTTCTCGGAAGTAATCTGAAATATATTTACAAAAAATTAGAAGAGCGTTTCCCGGATATCTGTTTTATCCGCTGCTACATGGATCCGATTATGCAAAAGCACAGCCTGACTCCGGATCAGAAGCTTCGAAAAGCCATGTATGATCCGCTTCCGGTCTGTGAACCGGACGAGAAAACCGTCTCGGTATTGGGCAGTGATTTTATCTTGAATGAAAGCAGTGATCTCAAACGTCTGCTCAAACGACATGGGTATACGGTGCGGGAACTGCCCGCCTGCAATACCTGGCAGGAACTGCTGGAAATGAGCAGGGGACGGTTGTTTATCAACTGCTATCCGGCGGGAAAATACGGAATGGAGGCACAGGCAAAACGTCTGGGACGTGACCATCTCTACCTGCCGGGAAGTTTTTCCTATGAGGAGATTGAGCAGCAGTTAAAGCAGCTGACCCATGCGCTTGGATTGCCGGAACTGACAGATGAGGAACTGGCGCGGGAGCGTGCGGCCTGTGAGGAAACGCTTGCAAAGGCTAAAAATCTGATCGGGGAGATATCGATTGTCCTGGATTATCTCTATCATCCAAGACCGCTGGGACTGGCAAGACTGCTTCTGACACATGGCTTCTGTGTGAAGGCCATTTATCTGGACGGGATCAGCTCGGAAGAAAAAGAGGATTTTCTCTGGCTTAAGGAGCATGCACCGGAGCTGGAACTGATTGCAACGATTCAGGTGAAGATGCGTGTGCTGCCAAGGGGCGGCGGAGAGAAAGTGCTTGCCATTGGACAGAAAGCAGCTTATTTCAGCCGGAGCCGAAATTTTGTCAATCTGGTACAGGGAGAAGGACTGTATGGATTTGACGGCATCCGGAGAACGGCAGAACTGATGATGGATGCCTTTTGCAATGAAAAGGATACGGAAAAACTGGTAGTACAAAAAGGATGGGGGTGCGAGTGCTGCCTATGAGACAATCTTATCGAATCATCCCGGTTTACACGGCAGACGTGTCCGGTGTCTGCTCTGCATTGTATGAACTGGGCGGAATGACCGTAATGCACGACCCTTCCGGATGTAACTCTACTTACAATACCCATGACGAACTCCGCTGGTACGATCAGGACAGTCTGATCTTTATCTCAGGACTCACGGAAATTGATGCGGTCATGGGAAATGACCGGAAATTGATCAATGATATTGAGGATGCGGCCCGGGACCTGCATCCGGCATTTATCGCGCTGGCAGGTTCGCCGATTCCATTTTTAAATGGGACAGACTTTCCGGCCATTGCGCGGATTATCGAGAAGAAAACCGGAATTCCAACGTTTTTTGTGCCCACCAATGGAATGCATGATTATGTATACGGAGCGGGGATCGCGCTGGAGAAAATTGCCAGAAGATTTGTTGAAGTGCCCAGCCGACAGAAAAAACGCAGTGTTTCTTCGCGTAAGGTCAATCTCCTGGGTGTGACGCCGCTGGATTTCGGACCACAGGAAAAGGTAGAGATATTAAAAGAAAATCTGAAAGTATATGGATGGGAAATTCTCTCGACATGGGCCATGGGAGACGAGCTTAAGACACTGCAGGCATCAGGAGAAGCGGATGTCAATCTGGTGGTGTCCGCAGTGGGTCTGCGGGCGGCGAAAGCTCTTTGGGAAACCTGCCAGATTCCCTACGTGATTGGAACGCCAAACCAGTGGCTGGCAGAAGAGATTTCCCATGCACTGGAGCATGCAGTTACGCAGCAGGCAGATCCGGCAAACGTGTATTTACAGAACCGCATGCAGCAGGAGGCGGAGATTACGCTGATCGGAGAGCCGGTCACCATGGGATCGCTGGCAGCAGGCATCGAGAAAACATACGGACGTGCAGTCCGCGTACTTTGCCCGCTAAATGAATGCGAATCCTTGCTTGGAAAAAATGACAAAGTAGTGCTCGGGGAAGAGGCGATGGAAGAAGAGCTGAAACATGCGAAAATCATTGTGGCAGATCCGCTGTACCGCCCCATCTGCCCGAAGGACAGTAGCTTTTATGAACTTCCACATGTGGCATTTTCGGGAAGGATTTATTTTTAAGGCTACAGACACAAAAGGAGAAAAAACAGGTGGCGATTTTTTCAGGAATCAGTACAGAACAAAGAAATACGGTCAGTGAACCGGAGGGAGGAGATCTTTTTAAAGGCTGTGCATGGACAGCAGTGGGAGTGCTTGCCATTTCAGCGGTAACCACCGATATTTCCGGTATAATCAAACTGGTATGCGTGGGAATCGGTGCCGTATTGATTGGGAAAGGCTTGCTACAGCTTACAAAATACCGAAAGGAAGCACAGGCATTTAAAGATTTTGAACCTGCATGGGACAAAAAGCATGCCATTTATGACCGTTTTGCGGAAGAACTGAATGACTGGTACAAAAAAGAGAACATGCCGGAGGATGGTGATGGGGACATTGTTTATTTTCTGAGACTGCAGAAAGAACGCCTGGCGCACAAAGGTCTGCGGATGGAAAAGAGGGTGGTGCCGTCTAAAGGAACAGGATACGGCACTGGAAAGAAATCCAGAAAATCTCCCTGGTATACCACGGATATGCTCTATGAACAGGTGGCAGGAAAGCTTTCCTTTCACAATGCAAATGAAACCATTTTCGAACAGAAGTCGGAAATGACCATGTATGAGATCGTGGTTCACACGCCGGATCAGACGAAAGCCAGTCATATCCGGATTACCTGCCCGCAGTGCGGCGCGGTGAATTCAGCGCTGAAACTGGAAGAAGGATGCCCCTATTGCGGTACGAGATTTCAGATCCGGGATCTTTTCCCGCGGGTTGTGAATTTTTTCTTTATCAAGAGTAAATCCATTTCCAGCAATAAACAGATTTTCACGCAAAGCATGGCGCTGTCCATGGCAGCTGTATTTATTTTTACATTTCTTTCCAATATCATTCGCCATTCTGGAATACTTCCGGTGATACTGCTGCAAAGTTATCTGACAGCGCTGCTCGTCGGCGGATTTCTGGGATACATCATTGCAGATGTGCGGCTGATAGCGGGTGTACTTGACCGGGATGGAATGAAACATATTTCTCTCTGGAAATGGATGAGCTCCAAGCGGAAAATCACACATACCATGCAGAAATATGACCGGAATTTTTCGTTTGATAAATTTGAGGGCCAACTGGTGGCGTTAATCCGCATGGCCGTCATGGCAGAAAAACCGGAAAATCTGGCATGCTACCGTGCCGATGAACGGGAAGCTGCATTTGCGGATATTGTGGAGATGACCTATACCAATGGAATCTGCCTCAATGGAATTCGGATGGAGGGAGATATGATGCATATCTCGCTTCGGACGTGGTGGATCAATTATTATGAGAAAGACGGGAAGATCAAAAAAGTCGGAGATCGCATTGATGCGACCTTTGTAAAAAATATCCGGAATCCGGAAGCTCCCGGATTCTCCATTACATCCGTTTCCTGCGACGGCTGCGGAGGCAGCTTTGACGCGGTCAGACAGAAGACATGCCCCTATTGTGGGAAAGAATATCATATGGAAAATGAAAGTTGGATGATAGAAGAAATGAAGCTGGTGTAATGAATGCACCAGCTTTTTTACCGTCAATATTGGTCTTGATTTTTGTAGTCAATTTTCTATAATATTAAAAGTGAGAGAAATCTCATTTTTAAAAATGATGTAATAAAATCAGGAGGGCATTATGGTTTTTGATGAGATGGGATTGGAACACGGAAAAACGTTGTTGCTGCTTCCAGGTACCTGCTGCAATTATGAGACGAATTTTGGTACGGTGTTAGAAGAATTTGGGAATCACTATCATTTGGTCTGTGTAAACTATGATGGCTTTGACGGTTCGGATCAAATATTTCCAGATATGATTACGGTGACGAAGAAGATTGAGGAATACATAAAAGAAAAACATGATGGAAGGGTTGATGGAGCACTTGGCTCATCGCTTGGAGGAAGCTTTGTCGGGCAGTTGATTATGCGGAGAAATGTGCATGTGGATCATGGTATTTTTGGAAGCTCTGATCTTGACCAAAGCGGCGTATTTGTGGCGAAGCTCCAGACGAAAATCATGTATCCGATCATTGCAAGTGCTTCGAAGAAAAGCGGAAAACAGGGCCTGATGCGCAAACTTCTGGTCAAGAGATTTCAGATGAGCGATGAGACCGCGGACAAATTCATGGCGTGCTTCGCGCAGTTCAAGCCGGAATCCATATTGAATGAATATTATACAGATTTGATTACCTGTCTGGATGAAGATATTCAGGTGCCACATACGCGGACACATTTTATCTATGCGAATCAGATGGGTAAAAAATATGAGAAACGGTATCGGAAATATTTCCACGATCCTGACATTCATGAGTTTAACATGCAGCATGAGCAATGGCTGTTTGGTGATAACGACTGGACGAAGCCGGTGCTGGAAACCATATATGCGTGTATGGAAATGCCTGTATAAGATCAGGAAATATATATGAGAGAATGAGCATGATATTTGAAAACTTGAGACCATCAAAATGATTGTTTTTTCATAAAATAAACCATCATTTTGATGGTTTATTTTATTTACAAATGGATATAATCATGATAAGTTATAGAAAAGAGATTCGTTTCGGAGAAAGAATATGAAGACAAGACAATTTGCGGTAAGTGATTATGTAACATCAGAGGAAATCAAAGATGTGAGAAAGCGCTTGGGATTGACTCAAAAAGAATTTGCACAGTTAATCGGAAGTTCCAAACCAACAGTGGAGCGCTGGGAGCGGGGAGATATGCAGGTGAAAGGTCCCATCGTTTTACTCCTTCAGATGCTGATTCATGATCCGGATTATGCATTGCAGTTTGAAATTCCACCCAAAGAGTTACCGGTGCGTATGTGGTATATGTACAAAAATAAAGTCTGTACATTGATTGATGTGGATGAAGTGAAGCAGATTGTTCGGATAAAAAATTATGCAGATAATATTATGTTTCGGGCATTTGGAAGTAATCAAAAGCCAGATATTGATGATTATCGGGAATTTTTGGAATCCAGATGCTTCCCCAGGACAAGGGATAAAATGAAACTTGTATTGAAGGATATCGGAGTACCTTTTTATGATCCGTATCTGATTATACAGAAAACAGAAGGCCGGATGGCCGAGGATGATTTCTGGATTCGGATTGAAAAATGATGGAGGCCTTATGGTAGAACTTTTTGATCAGAATATACGTACGCAGGACAGACAGTCGTCAAAAGGAAATCAGTTAAAATGGGAAGATTCCAATGTTTGGTATAAAGCAGATTATACAGGCTATGAGGGACTGGCAGAATACACGATATCGCATCTGCTGATAAAATCGTCTTTAAGAGAGACGGAATATGTTCTTTATGAGCCGGAGCAGATCAAATATAAAAATCAGATTTTCCAAGGAGTAAAAAGCAATTCTTTTCTGTCAGAAGACTGGCAGATAGTTACATTGGAACGCTTGTTTAAAACAATCCATAATGAGAGTTTGACAAGTGTGTTATGGAAAATTCCAGAAGTGGAAGATAGGTTACTGTTTTTGACAGAACAGGTAGAGCGGATGACTGGTTTGGAAGATTTTGGCGGTTATTTGAATAAATTATTGACAATAGATGCGATTTTTTTAAACGAGGACAGGCACATGCATAATATTGCTGTGATGATGAATGGAAAAGGTGAGTTTTCGTATTGTCCGGTGTTTGATAATGGAGGAGCATTGCTTTCGGACACAACGATGGACTATCCGCTGGGGCAGGATGAACTGATTCTTATGAAAGAAGTTCAGGCGAAAACAGTCAGTACGGATTTTGATGAACAATTAGATGCGTCGGAACATTTGTATGGAAGAAATCTGAAATTTTCGTTTACGAAAAAAGACGTGGAGAAATTATTATCTGAATCGAAAGTACAGTTATATGATACAAAAATAAGAGCGCGAGTTGCTAATATTTTGTATCAGCAAATAGATAAATATATGTATTTATTCCGTTAATATATCAGTTGAAGAGGAGAGAAGATAAGAATGAAGTTAGCCATATTTTTCCCGGGAATTGGTTACCACTGTGACAAGCCATTACTTTATTATGCAAGAAAACTGGCGCAGGAATGTGGATATGAGGAGAGCGTTTCACTTTCTTATTCCTATGATGGCGGAAATATCCGCGGGGATGAGCAGAAGATGCAGCAGGTGTTTGAGGCATTGTATGTACAGGTCGAGCAGCAGTTGTCAAAAGTGGATTTCGGAAAGTACAGTGAGATTCTGTTTGTATCAAAGAGTGTGGGAACGATTATCGCGTTGAATTATGCATGGAAATACAAGGTTCCGTGCCGTCAGGTGCTGTATACTCCACTGAAACAGACCTATGCATTTCCACATGAGAATGCCATCGCATTTATAGGAACGAAAGATCCGTGGAGCAATACGGAAGAGGTGGTGCAGCTTTCAGAGCGGCAGAAGGTACCGATTCATGTATATGAGGAAGCGAATCACTCAATCGAAACACCGGATACCATGAAGAATCTGGAGATGCTGGCGGATGTAATGGAGAAGACGAAGCGTTACATCCAGTAAAAGGAAAGCGTAAAACAATGGAAGAGACATATGCCGACATACAATCCGGATTTATTTGATCCCAGGAAACGTACCTGGGATCAGATTGCGCAGACAATCTATCAGGCAGAATTAGGTCATGAGACCATTGCGGTGTTAAGCTTTGTACCGATTATGACGGAGCAATACCGGAGAAAGCACTACAACGAAGGAATCTTCCATACCATTCATAAAAATACGGCAAAGATTTCCTATATGGTATACATTTTCTTCGGAGTGATCCTGGCGTTCTTTGGTCTGTTTGCATTGATTTCACTGGCAGTGATTATTGTGTCTGTTGTACGGCATTTGCGAGGTGCAGAGCGGCTGAAAGCACAGTGTGCGAAAGAAAATGGCTACACCGTAGAGGATGTGAACCAGTTTGAACATC
>CAVFMZ010000009.1:0-42594 GCA_963623675.1 Firmicutes bacterium CAG:176
GTCTCAGTCTCCACACTATCCTCCGCCGTTTCGTCATAATACGTTTCAAAATAATCCGCATTTACATCCATGCCGTTATCGTCCATGAGCTGGCCGGTGGTTGCCTGCTCCAGATAAACGGTAATCTCCTTTTGCGTATCTCCATCTTCCAGATCAAGATTCCAGGACTGACGGATATCCGGAACACCCCGGCTGTCATAGGAAATTACCAGACCGGCGTCATAATAATCATAAACGTAACCACTGGAATCGTAGACCGCCTGTGCCAGCAGGGAATCATTTCCAAAACTTTTATCCACACCTTTTGCGTAACCGGCATAATGATAGATATCCTGTCCGATGACATACTGATTTCTCATATTTTTCATGAGTCTCGACGCCGCTTCTTTTACACCTGCCTGTTCGTCAGAAGTCAGCTTGTTTGTATCATAATTCTGGGTCAGATACGCATAAGCATCCATGTTCGGCGTAATCTCATAGTTCAGATAATAGATGGACGATAAAAGATACCGTTCAAATTCATCGTCGACCGTAAAAGCGGACTGTTCCTTACTGGCCGCCTCCTGCTCCTGCTGAGCCTTCTCCCCTGCCTGTATGGCGTTTTCTGCATTTTTCCGGAACATCGGATACAGATTGCACATGATCACTCCTGTGAGTGCCATACAGAAGAATACTACAAAGATCCCTTTCCATTTACTGTTTTTCCATTTTATAACCAACGCCCCACACCACCTTCAGATATTTTGGATTTTTCGGGTTAATCTCGATCTTCTCACGGATATTCCGCACATGCACCATAATGGTATCGGAATTGACCGCTTTCTCATTCCAGACCCGCTCATAGATTTCATCGGAAGAGAACACTCTTCCCGGATGCTTCATCAACAGCAGCAGAATCCGGTATTCCATGGGAGTCACCTTCACCGGCACACCGTCCACCCGGAGTTCTACCTTTTCTTCGTTGAGCTCCAGACCGCCGATCCGGAAAATATGCTGCTCCTCTTCCTTCTGTCCGCCGTCCTTTAATTTTTCCAGATAGCGGCTGTAGCGGCGCAGTTGGGAATTGACCCTGGCCAGAAGCTCCAGCGGTGTAAAGGGTTTGGTCACATAATCATCCGCTCCCATATTAAGTCCCAGAATTTTATCCACTTCCTCTGATTTCGCAGAGAGCATAATCACCGGAAAATCGTAGTCTTTGCGCATCTCCATAACCATCTGGATGCCGTCTTTTCTCGGCATCATCACATCCACAATGGCAAGGTGGATTTCCTCCCGGTAAATCATTTCCAGTCCTTCGATTCCATCCGCAGCTTTGAATACTTCGTAGCCCTGACTTTTCAGATAAATCTCGATTCCGTCCCGAATCTCTTTGTCGTCCTCGACGACCAACACATGATATTTCTCCATTTCACTTTCCTGCCCTTCATGACTTGTATTCTATCTGCTGTTTCTTAAAATCAAATGCAGGTATTTCTAAAGAAATTCTGAAGAAACACCTGCATACTTTCTAATTATAAATCCACTCTATGAACTTCAAACATATCTTCAGACTGTCTGCTTACCTGCAGCACAAACTCAAACCGGTCCACATCTGTGCACATCCGGTAATCTTCCAATGGAAATACTTCCTGGGTCTCCGGCCGGAAAAATTTTTCTCCGGATTCCGTGTGGCGGAGCGCTTCCAGTTCTGCTTTCATATCAAGAGACGTTCCTTCCACCAGACTTTTTATATAGCGGGCGCACAGGACGTCTTCCGGCGCGGAAGTCTTTCCTTCCAGTCCCATGGCAACCAGAGACACCTGTTCTGGCTGTCTGCTTTTGATATAACGGGCAATGGCCGCCGCATTGACCAGGCTTCCCGTGATAATCTCCTCTGCCCCGGCTGCATTGACGATTCCCTGGGTTCCGGCACTGGTGGTGTGGATCAGTGTTTTCCCTGCAAGGTCTGCGTCCGCCGTCTGGGACGGGGAATTTCCATAGGCAAATCCCGGAAGAATCACACCGTGCCGCTCACCGATCAGCACTGCGTCCGGATGGTTCTCCTTCCATGCATAGGCGGTCTCGGTGGCTCCCACCGGACACAGCTGCGCCGGATGCTTTGCCATCAGATAACATTCCAGGGAAAATGCCCGGAATACGTCGATGACGACCGTCAGTCCTTTTGCCTGTCTGGCTCCTTCTATCATTTCCAAAATCTGAATATTCATCATCGTCCCTTTTCTCTCTTATAGAAAAATTGCCGGCAATATCCACCTGCCGATGATTCCGTAAAGCAGCAGATGGGCCGGATAAAACCAGTAGAAAAACCATTTGGGCTGGCGCCCCCGCTCCCCGTTATAAAACCAGATGGGGATGAAAGCAAGCGGTGCCGGAAGTTCCCAGTAAGTACAGATAGCTCCTGTGATACACTGCTGGAATCTGGATTCCCGCATAAGGTAAAGCACAACAATCAGAGCCACGCCCATTGCCCCATAGTCGCAGTGCACCAGTTCGCCCAGTGCACATCCGGCTGCGGCAATCACCAGCCACAGATACCAGACGTCCCTCTGGCTTTTCAGCGCCCAGATGGTCAGAAGTCCGATCAGCAGCGTCACATACACATTCTGATACTGCCAGTCAAAGAATTTCCCGCGCACTGCCAGATCAAAAGGGATCTCGCTGATCAGCGCAAAAATTCCAAGCCGCATGGCATATTTTTTCACGTCCCTGGTGTGAAGAAATCCTTCCACCAGTAAAAAGCAGAAAATCGGAAAGGCCGGACGGCCAATATACCGCAGAATCCGATCCACCCGCAGCAGTTCGTTCCAGTGGTCATGAAACAGATTTCCCAGTGGGGACCGTCCCCAGGCATTCATCACATAGGTTTCCAGAATGGACGCCCCGAAATGGTCAATGACCATGGTAATGACCGCGAACCACTTGAGCACACTGCCGCTGATGCCCCATTTAGTCTTCATGTTTCTCCACTACTTCGCCCTGTTTCTTATAAATAGAATGTGCCGGTACCACACCTCTTACGGAAGACAGCGGATAAATATTGCTCTGTCTGCCGATGACCGTGCCCGGATTCAGGACAGAACCGCAGCCAACCTCCACATTGTCACCGATCATGGCACCGAATTTCTTAATTCCGGTCTCAATATCTCCCTCCGGTGTATGTACCTTCACCAGATGTTTGTCGGATTTTACATTAGAAGTGATGGAACCTGCTCCCATATGCGCCTTGTATCCCAGAATGGAATCTCCCACATAGTTGTAATGGGGAACCTGTACTTTGTTAAAGAGCACGACATTTTTCAGCTCGGTGGAGTTGCCGACAACAGCGCCCTCTCCTACCAGTGCGTTGCCGCGGATAAATGCACAGTGGCGTACCTCGGCCTCTTTTCCGATGATGGCCGGTCCATGTACGTAAGCGCTGGGAAATACGTTTGCGGATTTTGCAATCCAGACGTCCTCTCCCACCTTGTCATACTCCTCCGGATCGAGCGTGGCACCTAATTTTTTGATAAATTCGCCGATTTTCGGAAGTGCCTCCCACGGATAGGTCAGCCCGTCGAACAGCTCTGCTGCGATGGTCTCATTCAAATCATACAGATCCTTGATGGTAATGTTACTCATGGTGTGATTCTCCTTTACTCTTTGCCGGGGCTTTCCGCTCCGTTTTTGTTCGTTCTGTCTTTTTATAATATGATGTCGGGGTCAAAAGCCCCCGACTTTGATGCCTACGGATTGCTCCGTGCTCCGCACTCCCACAATCCTACCCAATATTCGCATATCGTGGGATTATCATCCCACTTTTATGCTCATATCGGGGCGGGTCCCAAGGTCTTTCACCCACTTATGAGCGAGCTCATGTGGGTTTAGACCTTTTGACCCTGGCATCATAATATGCTGCTGCCGCTTCAAAATAAGGCCTCATGGCAAAATGCTGACGGCTTCCCAGCACCTGTTCGGTTCTGCTGCGGACGAAATGCTCCAGTTTGCCCATGTATTCGTCCTGGGTAATCTGGCCTTCCGCCACATAGGTAAGTCCCTTCTCCCAGCTGGCAGTCAGTTCCGGGTTAAGAAGCGACCGGATGGATACGCTGACCACGTCGAAAATATTTTCGCCCAGCAAGGTGGGTGTAATAATCTGTGTCTTTTTATTTAACGCGATGTATTTATTGTTCACCAGCTTTTTCAGGATCTCTGCCCTGGTGGCACTGGTACCGATACCGCTTCCTTTGATCTGTGCGCGGAGATCCTCATCCTCAATGAGCTGTCCCGCATTTTCCATGGCAAGAATCATAGAACCGGAATTGTAACGCTTGGGCGGAGAAGTCTCCCCTTCCTTGATCTTCGCGTTCTTCACCGGAAGCTTCATGCCTTTCCGGAGCTTCATCAGAAGTTCCAGCGTGGAAGCATCTCCTCCGGTCTCCTCTTCCTCCCCGGCATCGTCCTTTTTCTTCTTGAATTCCAGCGCCTTCGGGGCAATTTTAAGATACCCTTCTTCCATGAGAATCCGGAAATTCGAAAAAAACTTCTCCGTTCCCATGCGGGTGACCAGAGCTGCCTTCTGGTAGACCGCCGGTGGATAGAAAATGCTTAAAAATCTTCTTACGATCAGTTCATACACCTGCTGTCCGGTCTGGGACACGCTCCGGAGCGCGCCAAATCCCTGTCCGGTAGGAATGATGGCATAGTGATCGGTGATCTGCTTGTCATTGGTGTAACGGCTTTTGCCGATCCCCTGCCAGGATTTCTTCTCCAGAATCTCTGCCGCCGCTTCCGCCAGAGGCTGATAATTCCGTAAGCCGCCGATATTTTTATAAATCTCTTTCGCTACTGCCGTGGATAATACACGGGCATCGGTTCTTGGATAGGTCACCAGCTTCTTCTCATAGAGCTCCTGGGTAATCTTCAGGGTCTCATCCGGGCTGATCTTGAACCGCTTGGAGCACTCGTTCTGAAGCTCCGCCAGGTTAAATAAGAGGGGTGCATAGCGGGTCTCTTTCTTCCGCTCAATGGAGACAATCTCCGCCTCCTGGGGTTCCATGGCTTTTAATTTCTGAATCAGCGCTTTCGCGTCCTCTTCCTTTTTAAATCCATTTTCTTTATAAAGGAGGGGAGACTGATAATACGCGCTTCCTTCCACGGCCCGCCATTCCCCGTCAAAGGGTTTGCCGCCCAGATCCTGCACCAGCAGTACCCGGTAGAAAGGCGTCTTCACAAAACTTCGGATCTCCCGCTCTCTGCGAACCACCATGCCGAGGACGCAGGTCATAACGCGGCCCACGGAAATCACCGTGTATTTGGTGTTCTGGAAGCTGGAAATGGCTCTTCCGTACTGCAGGGTCAGCAGTCTGGAGAAATTAATTCCCATGAGGTAATCTTCCTTGGCTCGCAGATAAGCGGCTCCTGCCAGATTATCATATTCGGACAGGTCTTTTGCCTCCCGGATACCACGCAGGATTTCTTCCTCCGTCTGGGAATCAATCCAGACTCTCCGGCGTTCTTTGCCTTTGACGCCTGCCATCTGCTCTACCAGGCGATAAATGTATTCTCCTTCCCGCCCGGAGTCCGTACAGACATAGATGCAGGTCACATCCGGCCGGTTCAGAAGTCCGCTTACGATCTGAAACTGCTTCTTCACACTGCCGATAACCTCGTATTTCCACTCTTTCGGCAGAAATGGAAGGGTCTCTAACGACCAGCGTTTGTACTTTTCATCGTAGACTTCCGGGTAACTCATGGTTACCAGATGACCCACACACCAGGTCACGATGGCTTCATCGGATTCGAGGTAGCCATCCTTCCTTGCCATATTCAGTTTCAGTGCTTTTGCGAATTCCTGGGCCACACTGGGCTTCTCCGCAATATATAAAGATTTGTTCATATGTATTCTCTTTCTCAGTCTTTGCCATGTGCAATTGTAACATACTTATGCTATAATGTCCATGATATCGGGGTGCCTCCCCGAACACAACAGTGGCTGAAGGGCCGGCGAAACGGCCATGATATTCTGTGAGCGGAACCGTTCGCTTACATTCTACATCATTGGCTTTCAACAGGAGTTTTTATGAATATTGTAGGTATTATCGCAGAATACAATCCTTTTCACCAGGGTCATAAATTTCACTTATCACGTGCGCAGGAAATAACGCATGCGGACTATGTAATCGTCGTCATGAGCGGCAATTATGTGCAGCGGGGGACGCCTGCCATGTTCGATAAGTATACCCGTGCGGAGGCGGCTCTGCGGAGCGGCGCGGACCTGGTGCTGGAGCTGCCGGTTTCTGCGGCTACTGGAAGTGCCGAATATTTTGCTTTCGGGGCGGTGAAGCTGCTGACTGACACGGGGATCGTGACAGATCTCTGTTTTGGCAGTGAATGCGGCTCTCTTACTGAATTGCAGGCGCTGGCGGATATTCTGGCAGACGAACCGGAAGCGTACCAGCTTCTCCTTCGGAGCTATTTAAAAAAGGGAATGAGTTTTCCTGCTGCCCGGGCACAGGCCATGAAGGACTATGCGCCGGAGCTTCCCACCACGCTTCTCGACACGCCCAACAACCTGCTGGGGCTGGAATATCTAAAGGCACTGAAGCGGCTGCAAAGCGGCATTCGTCCTCATACCATTCAACGGGAAGGCAGTGGTTACCACGATATAACTATTGCCCATGAAAAATCGGCTTCTGCCAGCGGCATCCGGGACACTCTGATCAAGAGTCAGGGTGGCTTCACCGACAACGTTTTACAACAGCTTCTGTTTCCCGAACTCTACCAGGATTATGAAGGATTGCCGCCCATCACAGAGAATGCTTTTTCCCTGCTCCTTTTACAGAAACTGCGGGCATTACAGGATCAGCCTCTGGATATGTATTTCGGTGTCAGCGCGGAACTTTCCAACCGGATCTGGAACCGGCTGGATGAGTTCTCATCTTTTTCCGCTTTTACAGATCTTCTGAAGACCCGGGAGCTGACCAGAACGGCTGTCAGCCGCGCATTGCTTCATATTCTCTTAGATATCCGGGAATACGCCCCGGCAGATCAGTTCCGGGTGCTTGGCTTCCGGAAGTCGTCCGGCATCTTATTAAAAGAACTGACCACCCATGGAAAACTGCCCGTAGTCACCTCGCTTTCCCAGACCGGGATACCGCCGGAAGAGATTTATGCGGATCACCTTTATGAATCCGTCCGTTCCCTGCTGCACGGGCGGCCTTTCCGGAATGAATACCGGAGAAAAATGCTCGTTGTATAAACCCAGGAGGAATACCATTTGAGAAATTATATCTGGAAACTGTTCACAAATTTCGTGGAACGGATTTCCCGCACCCATACCTTTCACGCCCATTTCAGCCTGCTTTTCACGATTGGAGCCATGGCGCTGGCTACCGGAATCTCTTCCCTGTACCACCACGCCAATCCGACCGGTTCCGCCAATGTGGCGCTGATTTACATTTTGACCATTATTATGATTTCCTATCACACGGACAAATACCGGTACGGCATTATCTCCGGCATTATCAGTGTCTTTTTTATTAACTATCAGTTTACTTACCCGTTTGGCAGATTCAGTTTTACCATGTCCGGTTATCCGTTTACCTTTGTGGTCATGTATTTTATTTCCATTCTGACCAGTGCCACCACCTTCCGCATGAAGGATCAGGCGCGGAAAATCAATGAAACGGAAAAATTTCTTGCAGAGGCCGAGAAGGAAAAGCTCCGTGCCAACCTGCTGCGGGCAGTCTCCCATGATCTGCGGACTCCTCTTACCAGCATGATCGGCGCCAGCTCCTCCTATCTGGAAAATGAATCCGCTCTTCCTCCGGAAGAAAAGCGGGAACTGGTCTCTGAAATCTATGAGGATGCTAACTGGCTTCTTCATATGGTAGAAAATCTTCTGTCCGTCACCCGCATTACCGATGGCGGCGCCAATGTACTGAAAAAGACACCGGAAGCTGCCGAGGAAGTTCTTTTTGACGCGGTATCCACTTCCCGGAAACGGTATCCTGATCTGCAGATTAAGACCATCATTCCCGATGAATTTCTGACAGCTCCCATGGATCCGCTGCTCATCAAGCAGGTGCTTTTAAATCTCATTGAAAATGCATATTTTCATGCACACAGCACCAAACCGCTGGAATGTATTTTAAGCAGCTCGGAGCAGGACATCGAATTCTGTATCCGGGATTATGGAAATGGCATTGCACCGGACCGCTTAAACAGTATCTTTGACGCGGTTCCCTCTGCCCCCAGCTCCGCCGCCACCTCCGTGGACACCCGAAAAGGAATGGGCATCGGCCTTTCCATCTGTAAAGCCATCATCAATGCCCACAACGGCAAAATTACCGCACGAAACCATGCAGAAGGCGCTGAATTCTGTTTTACCATTCCAAAGGAGGAAGCACATCATGAAACCGATGGTACGAATCCTCGTCATTGAAGATGAGAAAAATATTCTGAACTTTATTACATCCGTTCTGGAATCTCAGGATTATCAAGTGATTCCCGCTTTTAATGCCACAGAAGGCCTTTCCCAGGCTGCTTCCGCTTCTCCTGATCTCATTCTGCTGGACCTGGGACTTCCCGATCTGGACGGAACGGAAGTCATCCAGAAAGTCAGAACCTGGTCTGCGGTTCCCATTCTGGTCATTTCTGCCCGTACCCAGGAGCGGGACAAGGTGCTGGCACTGGATCTGGGTGCTGACGACTACATTACCAAGCCTTTCGGCAATTCCGAACTGCTGGCCAGAATCCGGACTGCACTCCGCCACACCTTACAGCGCCAGGCAGGCGGTGATGTCCTTCCGCATTCCTATCACCGGGACGGCCTGACCATCGACTTTGAGAAACGGCTGGTCACCAGAGACGGCATCGACATCCACCTGACCCAAAATGAATACAAGATCGTGGCACTTCTGGCTCAGAACAGTGGGCGTGTGCTCACTTATGATAAATTGATTGAACATGTCTGGGGACCTTATTCCGAAACGGACAATACAAGCCTCCGGGTTCATATGGCAAATATCCGGAGAAAACTGGAACCCAATCCGGCAGAACCCGTCTATCTCTTTACCGAGATTGGTGTCGGCTACCGAATGGCGGAAGAAGATACATAAGATAATCATCAACGACAATGACCCTTCCGGGAGGCAGGATGTTCAGGAACCTGCGCCCGGAGGGGTCATTGTCTGTTGCTGGACTGATGTGCCATTCATATGCGATGGATATGGAGGATAACGCATAAACACCAGTCATATATTTGTGCATTCTGCATGAGATTTCACATAAATAAAAAAATTGCCGCTATAACCCACAAGCCGACATTTCGCAAAATGAAGTGCGCCATTCACTCCATCTGTTGGATGTTAAGCCTTGCTCGGAAGCTCATCTCATATACCAAGCAGGTTTCCTGACTTACGGATGCCAGCGTCTGTCTTCCCCTTCTCACATGTATGATTGGGTTATGCAATGGGATTTTGAAAACAGACTCTCCGAATACAGTGACCGGATCGCTCAGGACTCTCACCTGATTCCCTTTTCGTACCTGTTGTATGGCAGGTACGCACTTGATACAGCATTCTCTGCACATTCATTATTATATGCAATAACAGCCGGACTGTCAAGAGTTTCGGGATATTTTTCCCAATTTTCTCCAACCGTCCGGCTGTTTTATTAGCAATATTTACCTTTTAGTTTTTAAAGCTGTGAATCGGAGCCGGGATTCTTCCGGTTCTTCCCACAAATGCATCACAGGAGAAGTTATTCACCGGCATGATCGGTGCGTAACCAAGCAATCCACCGAACTCTACCATCTCACCCACACCTTTTCCGATGACCGGAATGAGGCGGACTGCCGTTGTCTTCTGGTTGACCATACCAATTGCCATCTCATCAGCAATGATACCGGATATGGTAGTTGCTTTGGTATCACCCGGAATGGCGATCATGTCAAGACCTACGGAGCAGACACAGGTCATGGCTTCCAGTTTCTCCAGTGTCAGAGCACCTGCCTGTACCGCATCGATCATACCCTGATCCTCGCTGACCGGAATAAATGCACCGCTTAAGCCGCCTACGTAAGAAGATGCCATCACGCCGCCCTTCTTTACCTGGTCATTCAAAAGTGCCAGCGCTGCGGTGGTGCCCGGTGCACCTGCATGCTCCAGACCGATCTCCTCCAGGATCTCAGCCACACTGTCTCCGATGGCCGGAGTCGGTGCTAGGGAAAGATCAATGATACCGAACGGAATGCCCATTCTTCTGGATGCTTCCTGCGCTACCAGCTGACCTACACGGGTAATCTTGAATGCCGTCTTCTTAATCGTCTCGCAGAGTACTTCAAAGTTCTCTCCGCGCACTTTGGAAAGAGCGGTCTTTACGACACCAGGGCCGCTGACACCTACGTTGATGACCGCATCTCCCTCGGTCACACCGTGGAACGCACCTGCCATAAACGGATTGTCATCCGGCGCATTACAGAAAATAACCAGCTTTGCACAGCCAAGAGAATCATTTTCTTTGGTCATCTCCGCAGTCTCTTTCACAATCTCACCCATGAGACGGACTGCATCCATATCAATACCGGTCTTGGTAGAACCTACGTTGATGGAACTGCAGACACGCTCAGTCTCTGCCAGTGCCTTCGGAATCGCACGCATGAGAAGCTCGTCGCTCTTTGTCATCCCTTTGGATACCAGTGCGGAAAATCCGCCCAGGAAGTTGACGCCAACGGTATGGGCTGCCTTGTCCAGCACTTTGGCAATCTCTACGTAATCATCCGGCGTCTTGCAGGCCGGTCCGCCCACCAGAGCGATAGGAGTCACGGAAATTCGTTTATTAACAATGGGAATTCCATACTGTGCTTCGATGGCTTTTCCGGTGGATACCAGATCCTTTGCCGTCGTGGTGATCTTCTCATAAATATTTTTCTTCAGAGTCTCAAGGTCGGAATCGATGCAGTCCATCAGGCTGATTCCCAGCGTAATGGTACGTACGTCCAGATTCTCTTCCTCGATCATTTTATTGGTCTCAAGAACTTCTGTAATATTTATCATAGTTTTCTTATCTCTCCTTAGATACGGTGCATCATGTTAAAGATATCTTCATGCTGACAGCGGATCACTACGCCGATCTCCTGTCCCAGTGCACCGAGATCACTGGAAAGCTCTGTCACATCTCCTGCCTGTGCGGCGTCAACGATCATCATCATGTTGAAATAACCGTCAACGATGGTCTGGGAAATGTCCAGAATGTTTACCTGATGTTCTGCCAGATACGTGCAGACTTTTGCAATAATACCTACCGTATCGTGTCCGACTACCGTAATGATAAATTTGTTCTTCATAGGTTCTCCTCCATACTGGTTAAAATGTAACTACTCCTGAGCACTGCTCCCGGCTTGCCACCTGAATGTCAAAATCTCCGGGTTTATAATCCACCGGGTCCAGCTCAATCTCCAGACGCACCGTCTCATAAGCCAGCTCCGTGTAGTTATTTTCCTTGCTCAGATGCCCGAGGTAAATCTTCTTAATGTCATCATGCAGAATTCTGCAAAGAAGCTGTCCGGCACTTTCGTTGGACAGATGACCTCTCTCCCCTAAAATTCTCTGTTTTAAAGGATAGGGATAAGGCCCTACCTGAAGCATCTGAATATCGTGGTTTGCTTCCAGAAGAACTGCATCCAGTCCTTTCAGATGTTCCACAATATAGTCGTTATAGACCCCCATGTCCGTGGCTACCGCCGTACTTTTCTCCCCACACTCGAACCGGTAAGCCACCGGTTCAGCCGCATCATGGGAAATAGCAAACGGCTCCACCTTCATATCCCCTATGAAAAAATCCTCATCAGCATGTACCACATGGTACAGCCCTTCGTCAATCGCGCCAAGACTGCTCATGGTCTTCATCTGACGGATCGTGCCCTCCGTTGCATAAATCGGCACACCGTATCTTCTGGCCAGAACGCCCACTCCCTTAATATGGTCCGAATGCTCATGGGTAATCAGAAGCCCCTGGATATCACTTCCCTCCAGCTCCAGTTCCTTCAGTCCCGCTTCGATCCGTTTTGCACTGACGCCTGCATCTACCAGCAGATGGGTATTATCACTTCCTGTATAAATACAGTTTCCACTGCTTCCGCTGGCAATACTGCATAATCTCATCTATTCATTCATCCTTCTGTCAATCTGTCGAAATGTATCTTCCTCGCTGCCATTATTATCAATCATGAACTGGCATCGTTCCTGAAATTTTTCATGGGTCTTCTGGCTGCGGAAAATCTGGTCAACACGCTCATCACTGTAACCGCGGCTTTCTTTCAGTCTCTGACGCCGAATTTTTTCATCCGTATAAATATACCATGTTTCATCGCAGAATGCATCATAATTTTCTTCCAGAAAAAGTGCGGCCTCCACCACTGCATAGGGCAGATGTTCCAATTCTGCCGCTTTCAGCCGGCGTATGATTTCCTGCCGCACTGCCGGATGAATGATCCGGTTCAGAATCAGCCGTTTCTTCTCATCTGCAAATACAATGGCTCCCAGCACTTTCCGGTCAATGGTTTTATCTTCACCCACCACTTCCGAACCAAATGCCTTTATTACCTGATCATAAGCCTCCTGTCCCGGTTCCATGACTTCATGGCCTACCAGATCTGCCAGAACGAGTTTTGCCCCATAGCGGGTTTCCAGATAATTCAATACGGTGCTCTTTCCGGCACCCACACCGCCTGTCACTCCGATAATTTTCATCTGTTATTTCGCCTCGTACCAGTTATTTCCTCTGTGAAGATCAATTTCCAGCGGCACCTTCAGGGAAGCGGCCTGCTGCATCTCTTCTCTTAAAATCTGCTCTACACGGTCTGCCTCGGAAAGCTTTGTCTCCACCAGCAGTTCGTCGTGTACCTGCAGAATCAGTCGGGACTCCAGCCCCTCTTCCTTAAGCCGGTCGTGTACCCGGTTCATGGCAATCTTGATAATGTCCGCTGCCGTTCCCTGAATGGGGGAATTCATGGCCACGCGCTCGCCAAAGGAACGCTGCATGAAATTCGACGATTTCAGTTCCGGAACCGGTCTTCTTCTGCCGTACATGGTGGTCACATAGCCCTCTTCTTTGGCATGCTCCACCAGCCCGTCCAGATAAGACTTGATTCCCGGATAAGTTTCAAAATACCGTTCAATATATTCTTTCGCTTCTTTGGTAGATATGCTCAGGTCCTGGGACAGTCCGAAAGAACTGATACCATACACAATACCAAAGTTGACTGCTTTCGCATTTCTACGCTGCTGCGGCGTCACCTCATCAAAAGGCACATGGAATACCTGGGATGCTGTCAGCCGGTGAATATCCTCTGCCTGCTGATAAGCCTCGATGAGCTTCTCATCCCCGGACATATGTGCCAGCACACGAAGCTCTATCTGGGAATAATCCGCATCCAGGAAAATGCATCCCTCCGTCGGGATAAACACTTTCCGGATCAGCCGTCCCAGTTCCATCCGCACCGGGATGTTCTGAAGATTCGGCTCCGTACTGCTGATTCTTCCGGTGGCCGTAATGGTCTGGTTAAATTTGCTGTGGATTCGTCCATCCGCTGCAATACAGCCTGCCAGTCCGTCCGCATAAGTGGATTTTAATTTCGTCAGCTGACGGTATTCCAGAATATCCCGCACCATAGGCTGGTCGCCTGCCAGCTTTTCCAGGATATCTGCCGATGTAGAATAACCGGTCTTGGTCTTCTTGCCGCCCTTCATTCCCATCTTTTCAAACAGGATAACACCCAGCTGCTTGGGAGAATTGATGTTAAATACTTCTCCTGCCGCCTCGTGGATATTTTTCTCCAGCTCCTCGATCCGGCCCACCAGCGCTTCTCCGTATTCCCGGAGTTCTTCGCCGTTAACCTGGATGCCCGCCTGCTCCATGTCGTACAGGGTAAATACCAGCGGCATCTCGATCTCATCAAAAAGCTTTCTCATGCCCATCTCATCCAGCTTTTCCAGCAGATCCGGCATTTTTTTGAAAGTCGTGAGCGCTGCATACGGTTTTCCCAGATCCTCATGCTCATAGCTGCTCATAAGCGGGTTGATGAGATAAGCCGCAATCTCAATATCAAATAGATGCTCCCGATGGGCCGGATGCACATTGCTCAATAATTTCTTCACATCAGAAGCCCCGCAAACCGGTACTTTCTCAATCACTTCCGTCAGCTTGTCCAGCAGATACTGCTCCGTCAGGAAGCCTTCCTCGGAAATACAGAATACTTCCTTATCAGAATCTGCCAGAGATACGTGAAGTCCGTCCTCATAATACAGTTCAAACGCAATCTGCTTCTGCCCTTTCATCCGCGCAAACAGATTTTCCGCTTCTGCAAAATCCGTAATCAGCTGCACTTCCGGCTCCGCCGGCATGCCTGCCTCTGTCTGCTCAAACCGTCCCAGCAATTTCTTAAAATTCAGCTTCCGGCACCACTCATAGGCTTCCGGTGTATAGAGGCTGGTCAGTCTGGCTTCCTCAAAGGAAAGTTCAAGGGGCGCTTCCACGCAGATAGTTGCCAGCTTCTTGCTCATTTCCGCCATATCGTAATGATTTTTCAGCGCTTCTTTGGCCCGGTTCGGCTTAATCTCCTCCACATGGGCATAGGCATTCTCAATGCTGCCGTAAGCAACGACCAGATTGGTGGCTGTCTTCTCTCCGATGCCCGGCACACCCGGAATATTATCGGATGCATCTCCCATAAGCGCCTTCAACTCAATGATCTGCGGCGGTGTTACCTGATAGGTATCCTTCACATCCTGGGCATGATAATTTTCAATCTCTGTCACGCCCCGCTTTGTCTTCGGCATCCGGATCATGATTTTCTCCGTTGCCAGCTGCAACAAGTCCCGGTCTCCGGATACAATCACCACGTCCATGCCTGCTGCCTCACTTTTTCTGGCTGCCGTTCCCAGAAGATCGTCCGCCTCATAACCCTCTTTCATCAGAAGCGGAATCTTCATAGCTGTGAGCAGTTCTTTTAATACCGGTACCTGCTCCCGCAGTTCCTCTGGCATGGGTTTCCGCGTTCCCTTATATGCATCATACATCTTATGCCGGAATGTGGGTGCCTTCAGGTCAAAGGCCACCGCCAGATACTCCGGCTTCTCCTCGTCCAGAATCCGGAACATAATATTCAGAAATCCATAGATTCCATTAGTGTGCAGACCTTCGGAATTCGTCAGATCCGGGACACCATAAAAGGCACGGTTAATAATACTGTGCCCGTCAATCAAAACTATTTTTTCACTCATCAGATGAGCCACCTCACGATCATATAGAATAATACTGCGGTTGCAGCCAGCCGCATCAAAAGTACATACAGATACAGGAAATGCTCGTCCCGTACATCCTCTTCTGAATTTTCCAGCGAATCATTTACCAGCGTCCGGTAATTCACCGTCTCCTCCGCTCCATCCAGCTGTCGGATACCGGCAAAAACTGTGGCATACACTTCCAGTTCTTCATAACATTCCGGGCAATGCCGGATGTGTTTTACAAATTCTCCTTCTTCCTGCTCGTCCAGTTCCCCATTAATATAAGGTACCAACAACCGCTGTGCCTGCTTACAGTTCATTCTTATCGCTCCTGTCATAAATAGCTACATATGCTTTATTATAGCGTAACTATTCAGAACCCCATTCGCAAAATCGCTGCTATGCAGCTTTATTTTTGCTCATGTGGTTACTTCGCCATATAAAACTGCTTATCTGCTTGAATGCAAGCATTCACAGAACGCAGTTTTGCATGGTTCTGAATAGTTACATTATATCCAAACAAATATAGGAATGCAAGTTGAACGAATAAAAGGCTCCATACCAGAGGGTACGAAATATTTGCTATGCAGAAAATGGGGCGCAAGACGTCCGGGGGACGTCTGCTTTGTGCCGACCGGAGCGAAGCGGAGACCTTGAACCTGGGTTCAAGGGACTCTCCGCTTCGCAAAAAAGGCTCCATACCGTCTGGTATGAAGCCTTTTTTCCTATGCAGAAGATGGGACTTGAACCCACACGAAGTCACCCTCGTCAGATTTTGAGTCTGATGCGTCTGCCATTCCGCCACTTCTGCGCATCTAACTCAATTATCATATCACAGGTTCTCCCAAAGTGCAAGAGGTTATTTTACAAGCTCTTTTAATTTTTTTCCAATCTCAAAGCAGTCGAAAGTTGCAAAGTAATCATTCAGTGTCTCTGCTCTGCGGATCAGCTGTACAGAACCGTCCTCTTTCAGAAGCAGTTCTGCAGAACGAAGTTTACCATTATAGTTATATCCCATGGAATGACCATGTGCACCTGCATCGTGGATAAACAGGTAATCACCTTTGTCAATTCTCGGAAGTTTGCGGTCTACGGCAAATTTATCACAGTTCTCGCAGAGGGATCCGGTTACATCATAGACATGATCACACGGTGCATCCTCTTTGCCAAGAACCGTAATGTGATGATAAGCGCCATAGATGGCCGGACGCATCAGGTTTGCTGCGCAGGCATCCACACCGATGTACTCTTTGTGGGTGTGTTTTTCATGAATGGCCTGGGTAACCAGTCCACCGTACGGTCCCATCATATATCTTCCCAGCTCCGTGCACAGGGATACATCGCCCATACCGGCCGGTACCAGCACTTCCTCGTATACTTTTCGAACGCCCTCACCGATCACCATGATATCATTCGGCTCCTGATCCGGCTGATACGGGATACCGATTCCACCGGACAGATTGATAAATGTAATGTGAGCGCCGGTCTCTTTTTTCAGACGGACTGCCAGCTCAAATAATACTTTTGCAAGCATCGGATAATACTCGTTAGTTACAGTATTGCTTGCCAGGAATGCATGAATTCCGAAGTTCTCAACACCTTTGGATTTCATGATCTTGTAAGCCTCTATCATCTGCTCCTCGGTCATGCCGTATTTGGCATCTCCGGGGTTATCCATGATACCGTTGCTCATTTTGAAATATCCACCTGGATTGTAACGGCAGCTCATGGTCTTCGGCAGATAGCCGACAGATTTCTCCACTGCCTCAATATGGGTAATATCATCCAGGTTGATGATGCCGCCCAGTTTCTCGCAATATGCAAACTCCTCCAGCGGTGTATCATTGGAAGAGAACATGATATCATGTCCGGTAATTCCAACTGCCTCAGACAGCACCAGCTCTGCCTTGGAGGAACAGTCACTTCCGCAGCCATACTCCTTTAAAATCTGCATCAGGAACGGATTCGGCGTTGCCTTTACTGCAAAATACTCTTTATATCCCGGATTCCAGGAAAATGCCTCGTAAAGACGTTTGACATTTTCACGGATTCCCTTCTCATCGTAAATATGGAACGGTGTCGGATAAATTTTTGCGATACCTTCGATCTGGTCTTTGGTAACAAATGGTACTTTCTTCATCTGCATCTTACTCCTCATCATTGTATAGTTTGTTTGCGAACACGGCAGAACATAGCTATTAATTCTGCCGAAAAAAAGAGGGAGTCTGTTCTCACAGCCTCCCTCTTCGGATTGAGCCGCTTCAGGCAGCCCTGAAAATCGGGGTAACAGGATTCGAACCTGCGACCTCACGGCCCCCAGCCGTGCGCTCTAGCCAAACTGAGCCATACCCCGACAACGGATTAATTATACCGTATGGTTTTAAAAAATGCAACTGTTATTTTTCCTCTTTGTCTTCTCTCTTTATCTGCCTTTTTATTTTATCCGTCACACGGTTTCTTCCAGCCGGTTTTTCACGAATTCCAGGTAATGTTCTGCCCAGCCGTCCATAGGTTCACCCTGACGGATGACATAGCCGAAGAGAATCGGCTCTTCCTCTCCATAAAGAGAATATCCCGGATAGCCCCTGGACTCTTTTTCACGGCTCAGATAGCCGCCGCTCACATTTCCCAGATCCGTTTTCCCGAGCAGTTCATTCATGACATAGTCACTGTTGGTAATAACAGAAATCTTCATCCGGTTTGCCGGTGACATCTGATCTTTTTCCTCTGTCATATTACGACCCAGCGTATATTCATCCTCATAGCATTGCACCAGACGGATTTCATCCAAAGGAATTTCCTCAATGCCGGATTTTCCTGCCAGCGGATGATTTTTTCCAAAATAAAGATATTCCTTCGTCCGCTTCAGTTCCTGAAAGGCAAGTCCCGCGCATTCCAGACGGTACTGAAAGGACGGCATCTGCTCTTCCAGTACATAGACAAATCCGATGTCATCCTTTCCGGCCTGGCAGCGTTCCAGAATTTCTTCGGTTCCCGCCGTCATCACATGATAGCAGACATCTTCCTGCCGGTGCTCCTGATAAAATGCGGCAAAGCAGGCTGCCATCCAGGAACTGGGATTCCAGGACGCCAGCAGTTCTTCTCCTTTATCCATTCTGGCAAAAGACTGGAGCTGTTCCACATTTTCCATGGCCCGTCTTGCATATTCATAAACCCGCTGCCCCCTGGCTGTCAGTGTAATTCCCCGGCTCTGGCGGACAAATACCGGAAATCCCAACTCATCCTCCAACATGCGGATGACTTTGCTCACATTGGGCTGTGTGGTATACAGCGCTTCTGCTGCCTTGCTGAACGATCTGAGCTGTGCACAGACCACCAGGTACTGCAGCTGCTTGGTTTCAATCATGAAGTATATCCTTCCTTATTGGGACAGGCTGCTTTAGCTCCACCCATCTTCACAGCACTGATGAGGAACATGGGAGTGGACGCATAGTTTGCTTTCTCTGTGGAATCCCAGACTCTCTCCCAGACCTTCTCATCTGCTTCCACTTCATTTCCCAGACGGTCCCTTAACACCTGTACATCCCACGCCGGACGCATGGTTCTGCTCATGGGGATCTGTCTTGCAATATCCTCCATGGCATCAATGTCTGTGCAGGTATAATGATCGTCCATATGAAGATTCTCTACCCGTTTCCGGTCCTCTTCATATTCTTTTCTCTTCTCCTCATCGAAGAGGTGATGATACCAGTTGGCGTCAAAATTCAGAAGTCGACCGCCTTTTTTCAGCACACGCATCCACTCGGCATAAGCTTTTCCCGGCTCCTCCAGATTCCAGGTCAGGTTTCTGGAAATGACCACATCAAAATATCCGTCCGGAAAGTCCAGTTTCTGTGCATCCATTCTCTGAAAATGAATTTTAGAAGCAAGTGCCCCCGCATTTTTCTTTGCTTCCTCCAGCATGGCTTCCGTGTAATCCACCGCCGTCACATCATATCCTGCCTTGCTAAGCAGAATGGCAAAGAACCCTGGGCCGGTTCCTACGTCCAGAATTTTCAGTGCCCCTTCCGGCAGATGGCGGCGGATCTCTCCTAACCATACCCTGTCCTGTCCGGTGGCCAGTTCATGCTGGTTTACCTGAGAGTAGCCTTCCGCCCTTCCCGTCCAGTACTGTTCAATCTGTGATAATATCATCCCCATATCCTCCTGTGGGTCTCTTCGAAATACAGCCGGATTTTCACGTACTTCCGACCGCTCATGATACTAGATTAGCACATGGTTAAATTCTTCACAAGCCGGGTGGGGGGTTATTTTTTATTATTCAGAGCCATGCAAATGCCCATAAATATGTGACTCATGCTTGCATGAAGAAACATATTTTGGTGCATTTATATGGCGGACGTTCCTTTCACAGGCTGTCACTTCTGCCACATCCGAGAACACACAAAAACAGCGACAGAAAAAACTCTGCCGCTGTAATCATTTACTTCTTATTCTTCCGGTTTTATCGGTGCACTGTCTGTTGCTTCCGGTGCTGCCTCAGCTTCATTTGTCTTGCCTGCCTCCCGGCGTTTTTTTCTACGCACATGGAGTCCTGCCACTATCAGGACGGCCAGCACAAGCACTGCTGCTGAAATCAGGATCTCCACCCAGATATCCACGCGGTTCAGAACCACAATATATCCGGCGGAACTGATCTGTGTATCAGATGACAGGTAGCTTCCGATGGAATCTGCCTTCTGCACTTTTCCTACGGTCTGATACTCGGTATCCATGGTCATCATACTGTCGGCCAGCCGGGTTTCATTCAGCACACGCACGATGGCACTGGTTCTCAGCGGCTGTGCCTGCGTTACTTCATAATAATATACTTTCTTCAGATAGTATTTATAGAACAGGCTGTCATTTTCCACATTGGCCTTGATCTGTGCCAGTTCTTCATCCGTCGCCTCTCTTACGGAAATCCTGGTATCCGGATAGAACTCGCCGCCGATCAGCACCGGGGATTTCTCAGTGTCCGTATCCGTATCTGCTGTCAGTGCCGGCATATAGGCACGGTATACGGCATGAACGGTGACATTTCTGTGGATAGGACTTACATCTTTCTCCTCCCAGTATACATATCCGTCCTTGGATTTGGGGAGATCCGGATAGCTGTCCTCGGAAAGCTCATCCCCATAAGCAAAGGTATTCTGCCAGATTACCTGGTCGCCGTTCATGAAACGAACGGTAAACTGGGTGAAATTCAGAGGCATATTTCCAAGCTGAATCATGGAAGCATAGTCCATGCTCTCCGCCTCACTGCTTCTGGTCACCCCGTCCACAGCGCCATAGCCATTGTCTACAAAATAATTGCCTTCCACGGTTCCATCGGCTTTTCCAACCACTGCACCGCTGGATTTTACATAGCTGTCCATGTCAAGGTAAGAGCATACGTAGTTGCCGCTCACGTCCTCGGCTCTTCCAGCCACACCGCCTACATAGCCGTCTCCACTGACGCCGCTTAATACATAGCTGTCACGGATGGTATTATCACATCTTCCGGCAATTCCTCCGGCATATTTTCCACCGTCGGCCAGAATATCACCATAGTTTTCCCCAGCCACGATGATTCCATAGTCGGCTTTCCCCACAATTCCTCCGGCATAATCACCTTTTACAGTAATATCTGCCGTATTGGAGCTGGAGAAAATCGCTGCCAGCAGGTGACGGGTAATGCCGTCGCTGTCATCTTCGTCATCATCCTCATCGTTCTTATCCTGGAAGAACCAGCTGGCTGCTTTCTGCGGGTTCGTCTTTACAATAGCTCCCGCAATACCGCCTCCCTGCGTATCTGCATACACCTCTCCGGAGTTGCTGCTGGAAATAATCTTTCCATTGCCCGGTGTGGCGTCGGTCAGTTCTGATACATCCACATAAATGGATTTGTCATCAATCCGGTTCTTCAGCTCATCCAGTGCATCGGAAACGGTGCCGCGGATCACATCGAACTGATCTTTTACCCGGTCAAGGGAATCTTTCACCGAATCAAAGTCTGCATGAAGGGTGTCGGATGTATTGTCCAGCGTATCAGAAATGTTGTTGCCTTTCTGACGCAGATCATCCTTCATGGTATCCATCTCATCATCAAAATCATCCAGAATATCATCCAGTTCATCCGTCATCTTATCCACATTTCCGGTGATGGATTTGATATCGGCCATGAGTTGATTGGTCTGTCCCGGCATCTCGCCCAGCAGACCTGCGATGGTGCTCATCTGGGTGCGGACATCTTTGCTCAGTGTCTGCAGCTGCTGTAATGCTGCTGTCAGCTCTGCCGGAACCTGCACATCCGGAACTTTCACATCCACATTCGGAAGATTCACGTTCGGCAGCTGTGTGCCGTCCGGCGTGGTCGTGGAAGTTACCACCCGGTAAGAAACGGTTGCCATTCTGCCCGTGGATGCCTGATCATCACTCTTGCTCTCGGAACTGCTCTTGCTGTCCGTGCTGCTGTCGGAGGAGGTTCCCTGATCGGAACTGTTGTCACTGCCAGCGCTGCTGTCATTGCCAGAAGTCACCTCATCGGAAGTATCCTGATCAGAACTGCTTCCTGCCTGATCATTGACTGTACTGTCGTTATTTTTACCGGGATCTTCGGTATCAGCTGTCACGCCACCGTCAGTAGTCCCGGCATCTTCAGCTGCTTTCTGACTGTCACCAGAAGTGGTCTCACTGTCAGAACTGCCGGTATCAGCGGATGAAGCCTGGCTGTCAGATCCCGTGGTATCTTCCGTGGTATCGTTGGCTGCATCCGCATCTTTCTGTGCATCTTCTGTACTGTCATCTGCCGGAGCAATCTCATCTACAGACGGAGCTGCCGGTGTAATTTCATCCGGTGCTTCCGCTGGCAGACTTTCCTGATATTCCTGCAGTTTTCCAAGGGAATCGATCCACTGCTGAATCTTCTCCTCATACTGTTTAAACAGGGCATCCAGTTTCGCATTTCCCTGATCTACATAGGGTTGCAGCTGCCCCATGATTTTTTCCATCTGCGTAATATCATTGGAAATCTGCTCGATGGCGGTATTCAGCTGTTTGATCTTCACATCATACTGCATACCGTCGATGGTTTTCTTCATTTTCTTTACGTTATCATGGATGGCGTCTTTTCCATCGCTGGCCATATCACTGTAATCATCCATGTATCCACGGAGAGAATTTCTGAGTGTTTTCAGCTGATCAGACAGGATATCTGCATTATCAGACAGGTTGTCGCCCAGTTTTTCGCTCTGGCTGGATACATTATCCAGTAAATCTCCCAGACGATCCAGTTCATCGGATAGCTCCTGACGGTAATCTCTGTCATAGGAAGATTCCTCGTAGGGCTCCAGCACACCTGCAATACCGCCTACATTTTTATGTCCATAAACCACACCTTTATTGGCAGAATAGCTTAAGCTGCCCTGCTGTCTTCCCACAATACCACCGGTTGCACTTCCCAGGCGTTCAAATCCAATAGTGGCTGTATTGGTACAATAAGAAATATCTCCCGAAGAATTTCCGGCGATTCCTCCGGTCTCATTGGCTCTCTCATCCGCTGTCAGCCCGCTCACTGCATTCGGGATGGAAATATTCACGCTGTTTCCGTCTCCCTCTGCCTGTTTTTTTATTTTCTGATTGGTATTAATTTTACCATTGTTGATGCAGTCGCTGATGCTTCCTTCATTTAATCCGGCAATTCCTCCGGTCTGCATCTTTCCGTCAACGACCGCTTCATTGGTAGACCGGGAGATCGTTCCGGTCTCCTCATTCTTTCCGGCAATACCGCCGATGGCGGTCTCGCCGTTTAACGTACCGCGGCTGGTACAGTTTTCAATAGATCCGGCATTGCTTCCTGCCAGAATACCAATATTTTCCTGCTCGTCTCCGCCAAGGATCTCTCCTTCCACGGACAGATTTTTAATCACGCCGTTGGCGCCTACATAGCGGAACAGACCGTAATCCGACATTTCCTCATTCAGAGTAATTCCGGTAATCTGATGTCCGTTTCCGTCAAAAGTTCCGTCCATTACCGGAAGGAACAGATTTTCATAATCAGACAGGTCAAGATCCGCATCCAGCCGAAAAGTCTTTCCAGTGGAAAAGGTTTCGGTCTTGCAGTTTTCTGTCAGCAGAACAAAATCGTCCTCGCTGGTAATGGATACCACGCCGCTGTCAGATCCTTCTGCCGCAAATACGGCAAGATCCGGCTGGGCAGCCAGCAGGGACACAGCAAGGAAAGAAGCGGTTACGCGCCATGCTAAACTTCTGTTTTTTCTCATGATTCTGTCCCTCCATTCGCCTGTATTTCTCCGCCGCCAATATTGATTCTTCTCTTACGATAGGTCTTATTGATGATTCCGTCAAATACATACAGAAGCTGCGGCAGAATCAGCATAACCAGCACAATCGAAGTCAGAGTGCCGGTTCCCAGTGTCGTACCAAGGGAAGCAATAACCGGATTGGATGTAATCTGTCCTATTACAAATCCTGCAGATGTCATAATCGTTCCGGAAGTAATAATCGTAGAGAAGCTCTCATTCAGAGTCTTGATAATGGCAGTCTTCTTATCGACATTTTGCTTTCTATATGCGGTATAACGGCTGGTAATGACAATCGCATAGTCAATGGTCGCACCCATCTGAATAGAGCTGACAATCAGATAACTCAGGAAGAACATTCCTGTTCCGGTCACCGCCGGGATGGAGAAGTTAATCCAGATGCTGGTCTGAATGGTCGCCACCAGAATCAGTGGAAGGCTGTAATTGGTAAAGGTAAATAACAGGATGATTGCTACAAAAGCAGCGGTCATAATGCTTACCATCAGGTTATCCTGTGTAAAGGATTTGCTCAAGTCATAGTCACTGGTGGAATCTCCCACCACATAGGCTTCATGGTAATATTTAAGCGCAATATTCCGGATCTGGTCAATCGTATCGAAGATCTCGTCACCCTCGACAGCCCCGGTGGTCATAACCAGCATACGGGAATATTCCGTCCCTTCCAGCTGCTCCCTGGCATCGGATACCGTCTTGTGCATATCCTGGATGTCCTGTGAGAAATCCGCTGAAAAATCAAAGGTCTCGTTTTCTTCCTCCCCATAAATAAAATCAATCATGGAAAGCAGCGGAATCTCGAACTCGTCAATGGAATTCAGGAATGCACCGTATTTTTCTTCCTTCCATGCATAGAACCGGTAGAGAAGACGGATGGTATCAATATCCATATCCGTGATATCTGCCAGCTCCTGAGGTGTCAGGGAATCTGTCAGTACATATTGTTCATCATCATCCACTGTTACATTGGCAAGACCCACGGTGGAATCTACCAACGGAAGTTCCTCCACTTCCTTCATGATCCTGGCCTCACTCTCATAATCCCCTTTGGGGACTACCACGGCCAGCGTATTGTTCAGGTCAAATACCTTCGATATTTCCCGTTTGGCTGTCATATATTCATTCATCTTCGCCGAGACAACGGAGCTGTTATCATAGACATAATTACAGTTCACGGATGTCACACAGGCAACCACCATTACCACAAAGAAGATCGGCAGCGTCACGTGCCGGATTGACAGTACGATTTTTCCCCAGAACTCGATATTTGGCACGAAGCTTTTATGTAATGTTTTATCAATCTGTTTTTCCCACAGCATGATCAATCCGGGCATGAAGCCGAATACGGAGAGCATACTCAAAAGGATTGCTTTGATCATGACACGGCCAAGGTCAAGACCGATGCCAAACTGCATGAACATCAGGGCTACCATACCGGCCATGGTCGTCAGGGAGCTGGAGGATATTTCGGGAATACCCTTTTCCAGGGCAAGAACCAGAGCCTCTCTTGTATCTGTCTTCTCCTTTTCTTCCATAAAACGGTGGAACAGAATAATCGCATAGTCAATAGCCATGGCCAGCTGCAGCACCGTCGCCACCGCATTGGTGACAAAGGATATATTATAGAAGATAAAGTTGGTTCCCATATTCAGGAGTGCCGCCATGCCAAATACCAGCATGAAAATAGCAATTTCCATATAAGTGCCGGAAGTAAACAGCAATACCCCAACAATGATAATAACGGCAATCACCAGAATCACTTTCATATCATCCTGCAGGTCTGCCGCATCATCCTTATCTACCGTCGTGTAAAACCAGGCATCATAGTCCTTCAGGGCTGTACGCACGTCTGCAATGGCTGCCTGTGCCAGACTGTCGTCCTCCGGAGTTTCAAAAGAAATCGAGTAAAGTGCAGCCAGATCCTTATAAGAATCCTTCATATCCTCACTGTTTGTGAGCTCTTTCTCCTCCGTATCACTGTTCTCGTCATCTTCATCTTCCTCATAAAATGTCACTGCGGAAACGCCCTTGATCTCCTTCAGGCTGTCTGCAAGTGCTTTTGCCTGTTCATAAGTGACATTTTGTACCATCACCTTTGCCGTGCCAAATGTAGTGAACTGCTCATCCATGATATTCAGGCCGATACTTGTCTCTGTACTCTCCGGAAGGTAATCCGTCAGTTCCTGAATGACATTAATATGGCTGGACATGATCACGCTGCCAATGGCTGCCGCAATGAAGATTATTAATAGAAACTTTCTTTTGTCAACAATAAACTCTGCCAGTTTTCTCAAGTCTCTTCCTCCTCATTTCATGTTACAAGTGTAACTTCATTTTATGCTGTATCGTATCATAATATACGAATTCAAAAATCTCAAGAATCTTCCTATTTAATGTGACAATTTTGTTTTTTCTGTTCTCAATCCATTTTCCAGCACCTGAGCATCCACATAACGCAACGGATTTTCAAACAAAATATGCGCCATTTCCTCCGGAGATTCCTTCAGATCCCTTTCAATCCAGCAAAGCAGAAGCAGACTGAAACGTCCAGCTTCCTCATAGACCCAATAATCCGTCCTGTTCTCTTCCATATCCATCTGTACAATATGGTCTGCCAGATAATAACAGAACTTAATAAGACGTCTGAGCACCAGTTCATAGAGTTTTGCTTTCAACACCGCCTTCAGAAGACGATCATTTTCTTTTGTTGTCTGAAATATCATCAGGCCAAACTGATACCGGGTGATACTCCCCATAGTCTTGGCTCGCTCCAGCAGATCTTCAAATACTTCATTAAAATACTGGATTAGGATATCATCCTTTGATTTATATAATCGATAATAGGACATCCGGGATACCCCCGCTTTTTTCGCAATATCCGTAATCGTAATCTCTTCATATGGTTTCTTTTCCATCAGGATCAGAAGAGCCGTGAAAATGCACTCTTTGGTCATGGTATTTTTCTTCAGTGTCTTTTCTGTTTCTCCCATGCTACATTCTCCTGTTCTGCAAACTTATGCACAAGTATCCCGCTGCTGTGTGAACGGTAACTCTACACATTCAAGGTTTACAATAATATACCTTTTTATGGATGTCAAGAATCCAAAAAAGATCTTAGAAAACTATTGCGTTTTCCTAATATGTATGCTATAGTCTTCATATGAGCAAATGTTCAGATGTTTAAATGAACCAAATAATCAATACCACGATTTCTGGAGGTTATAAAGTTATGAAGAAAGAATTCCTGATGTTATTAGAACACCAGCATGATGATGAGTGTGGCTGCGGATGCGGCCATGACCACGATCATGAGGAGCATGAACATCATCATCACGATCACGGACATGAATGCGGATGTGGTCACGATCATCACCACGACCATGAGCACGAGCATCATCATCACGAGCATGGCAATGAATGCGGATGCGGTCATGACCATGGACATGATCATGAGGAGCATGAGCATCATCATCACGAGCATGGCGATGAATGCGGATGTGGTCATCATCATGAAGGCGTGAATGCCCATGGAAAACGTGTGTACATTCTGGAGAACCTGGGATGCGCAAACTGTGCAGCAAAGATGGAAAAACGCATCAACGAGCTGCCGGGCGTTGCAGAGGCAACCATTACCTACGCGACCAAACAGCTTCGTATCACCGCTGAGAACTACGATGCACTCCTTCCGCAGATTCAGGATATCTGTTCTTCCATCGAATCTGAGGTAAAAGTTGTTCCGAAGGAAACTTCCAACGGATTAAAAACCAAAGTTTACATCGTGGAAAATCTGGACTGTGCTAACTGTGCAGCAAAGATCGAGCGTAAAATCAATGAACTGGATGAAGTAAATGAAGCAGTTCTTACCTATACAACGCAGCAGCTCCGTATTACCGCTGCCAACCCGGACCGCATTCTTCCGAAAATCAAGGAAGTATGCGCCATTGTAGAGCCGGATGCAGTGATCAAAGAGATGGAGCGCAAACCTTCCGCTAAGAAAGAGGAAGAGAAGAAATTCGGTATGACCGCTGAGCAGCGTACCATTACCAGCATCGCTGTTGGTGCCATTCTCTTCATCCTGATGGAAGTTCTGGAGCATGTGAACATGGATATGACAGTTCTGCTTCCGTTCTATATCATCGCTTATGTGGTTCTTGGATGGAGAGTTGTTCTGACCGCTGTCCGCAACATGGGAAAAGGCCAGATCTTCGACGAGAACTTCCTTATGAGTATTGCAACCCTCGGTGCTTTCGCAATCAAGTCCTATCCGGAAGCGGTCGGCGTTATGCTGTTCTATCGCATCGGTGAGTTCTTCGAGGAGAAAGCCGTTGAAAGAAGCCGCGGACAGATCATAGAGGCTGTTGACCTTCGTCCGGAAACTGTAAACCTTGTAGAGAATGGCGAGACCAGGGTGATTCCGGCAGAAGATGCTGTTCCGGGCGACATCATCCTTGTTCGTCCTGGCGACCGCATCCCGCTGGATGGCGTTGTCATCGACGGTGACAGCCGTATCGATACTTCACCGATCACCGGTGAGCCGGTACCGGTTCATGTAGCAGTGAATGATGAAGTTACTTCCGGTTGTGTCAACACTTCCGGCCAATTGACCGTCCGTGTAGCAAAACCGCTTGGCGAGTCCATGGTTACCAGAATTCTGGATTCCGTAGAAAATGCAGCAGCAAGCAAACCGAAGGTAGACCGTTTCATTACCAAATTCTCCAGAGTCTACACACCGATCGTTGTATTCCTGGCACTTGGTACTGCCCTGCTTCCTCCGCTGGTAGGTGGCGGCGACTGGCACTACTGGATTTACACCGCACTGTCCTTCCTGGTTATGAGCTGTCCGTGTGCTCTGGTATTAAGTGTACCGCTGGCATTCTTCTCCGGTATCGGTGCAGGTTCCAAGAAAGGCATCCTGTTCAAAGGCGGCGTTGCTCTGGAAGCACTTGCTGATGTCAAAGCAGTCGTTATGGATAAGACCGGAACCATTACCGAAGGTAACTTTGTTCTTCAGAAAACCGTATCCGCAGGAAAACTTTCCGAGGATGAACTTCTTCAGATCACTGCAAGCTGTGAGCAGAATTCTACTCACCCGATTGCAGTAAGTATTGTAACTGCAGCAAAAGAAAAAGGTCTGCAGTTAAGCAAACCTTCTACTTTAAAAGAAATCGCAGGCGAGGGAATCCTGGCCATCATTGATGGAAATGTAGTTCTCTGTGGTAACAGAAAGCTCATGGAACATCACAGTGTCAACCTCTCTGCTTATGAGAATGATGTATTCGGAACCGAGGTTCTGGTTGCAGTCGAGGGCGAGTATGCCGGATACCTGACCATCTCCGATACTATCAAGGCTGATGCAAAATCCGCTATCGCAGCATTGAAGAAACAGGGCATCACCACCGCTATGCTGACCGGTGACGCTCAGAACAGTGCAGAAGCTGTTGCAAAAGAAACCGGTATCGACGAAGTACACGCAAAACTGCTTCCGCAGGATAAGTTAAGCGAGCTTCAGAAAATCCGTTCCCAGCACGAGCATGTGATGTTCGTTGGCGACGGTATCAACGATGCTCCGGTACTGGCAGGTGCTGATGTAGGTGCTGCTATGGGAAGCGGCGCTGATGCAGCTATCGAAGCAGCAGACGTTGTTTACATGACTTCCAGCATGACTGCAATCCCGGATTCCATGAAGATTGCAAAAGCAGCTGTCAGCATCTCCTGGCAGAACATCGTATTTGCACTTGCTATCAAGATCCTGGTTATGATCCTTGGTCTGTGTGGATTCGCTTCCATGTGGATGGCAGTATTTGCAGACACCGGTGTGGCTATGCTGTGCGTACTGAACTCCATAAGAGTATTATATAAGAAATAATTGTAACTATTCAGAGCCATGCACATACCCGTAAATAGGTTACGTATGCTTGCATACGGGAACCTATTTCGGAGTATGTATATGGCGAGAAACCATACATGAGCAAAAGTAAAGCTGCGAAGCAGCGATTTTGCGAATGGGATTCTGAATAGTTACAATGATACTTCCTTTAAAGATTCTCCGGGCCTCCCGCCTTGAATACCCCGATCATCTCTCTTGTCAGGCTGACGCCGTCATCCTCCATGGGAATGTCTTCCCGTTCAAACCACTCTCCCACGGATAATTCTTCCGTGTCCAGTGTAATATCGGTCTCTCCATCCACCTCGCAGAAAAATCCACATAATAAAGTAGAAGAAAAAGACCAGGGCTGGCTCTTATAGTACCGGATATTTTTGACTTTCAGGCCAACTTCTTCCATCACTTCCCGCTGTACTGTTTCCTCCAGCGTCTCACCGATCTCCGTAAATCCGGCCACCAGTGCATAGCTGGCAGTTCTTCCCGGCGTCGGCGCATATTTCGTAAGCAGAATCTTATTTCCATTGGTTACGCCTACGATGACTCCCGGACAGATTTTCGGATATACAGTATTGCCACAGCATTCGCAGTGAACCATTCTTTCTTTATGATCCGGAACCATCTTCTTGCCGCAGCGACCACAGAATTTGTTGGAACGATACCAGTCAAAGAGCTGCATGCCCGTAATTCCTGCAAATCCCCGGTACTGCGGCTTTGCATTCCGGAAAATCACCGGCTTCTCCCATCCATAGCCTTCCAGTTCCCCGTCAAGACCATTTTTCAGAAGGAAGAAACGCTCCTCACTAATGGTGAAAAGATAGGTCACATCCTGTTCTTCCTGAATAATTTCTTTTACTTTTGGAAAATAAATTTTCTCATTGTCAAACCGGCAGAGCACTTTACCGTCCCGGTATACCAGCATCCAGTCCTCTGCTGCCGGACTCTGTTCTTCATAGTGATTGATATATTTCTTTGGTGCAATATCCTGAATCATGATTTTTCTCCTTTGTTTCCTACCCATTATTATAACCATATTTCCTGGACAGGCAACAGAAATCCGATGATTGACACATATTTTTTCCGATAGTTGGCGATATATTTTCCCTATACATGATACTTTTGTATTTCTCTGGTATTTATCCGTAGAATCTGATAAAATACTATTAATCTTTATGAACAAATCAAAATATGGGACGGTAAAAACTATGGACAGAAAAAAAGAAAAAAGAAAAAAGAAAAAACATGGACGCCGCAAGAGCACTCCGGTCAGCGCTCTTCTGCAAGGGCTGTTTCTCGGATGCTGCATCTGCCTTCTGGCCTTCAGCGTCTGGAAATTAGCAACGATTTTCATCGGATACAGTTCCGGAGATAAGGAGTACAAAAACCTTCAACAGTACGTGCTCTCCGAACCGGAGACTCCGGATCAGAATGCTTCCGCAGATAACACTTCTGATGATGCAACGGAAGAGGAAGCGACCGAAGCCGCTTCCTTAAAAGAGGATCGTATTGATTTTGCTTCTCTGAAAGAAATCAACGACGAAGCCGTTGGCTGGATTGAAATTCCCGGAACCGAGATCAGTTATCCGGTGGTACATACGACCGACAATGTTTACTATCTGACCCACACCTTCCGCCGTCAGGAGAACAAATCCGGCGCTATCTTCGTGGAAGCAAGCAATGCAGGAGATTTTTCTGATCTCCACACCATTGTTTACGGTCACAATATGAAGAACGGCTCCATGTTTGCAAGTCTGAAGAATTACGGAAAGAAAAATTACTACGAAGCACATCCTTACATTTATCTGGATCAGGAGGACGGCACCCACTGCTATCAGATCTTCTCCTGCCATGAAGCAGATGTGACCGATGTTACTTACACCATCGGTTATCATTCCGACGACACTTATGCTGCTTTTCTGGACGAGCTGACTGCTTCTTCACTCTACGATACCGGTGTATCCGTGGGAACCGATGATTCTGTCCTCACGCTTTCCACCTGTACCAACAAAGGTGCAAAACGTTTTGTCGTTCATGCCAAGAAATTATATTAAATCTTTTCAGGGTACCTTCTTCGGAGGGTGCCCGCTTTTTTTCTGCCGGATATAGTCCATCATCCGTCTGCCATCCTCCTGAAGTTCTATCGTAATTTTCCGCAGCTGCTCATACTGCTCAGAGATATAGGCAATCTGCTGCTCCTGCTCTTTTATTTTCTTCTGCTCTTCCCGCACTGCCTGCTCCCTGACAGGCACTATTTTTCCATTTTCTTCCCATATAAAATACAAAAGGCTGCCGGACAGCCCCATTTCCAGAACCCACCATACGCCCAGCCTGTGAATTTCCAACACCGGCCGTTTATCATAAGCACCCGGAAGTTCCCTGGCATCTTCTTCCTCCTCCGGCTGGCACAGATACCCTTTCCAGACGGCTTCTGCTGGCTCCTTCGCTGTATAGAAAAGCCACAGCCTCCCATTCCGGTTCACAAGCCGCAGTCCGCCATACTGCCGCGCATTCATGGCGTCGCTTAACACTGCCCGGTCCCGTTTCTCATGGATATCCGACAGTATGATGCGATGCTCCAGTGAATGCCAGGCAAAACGGATGGTCTGTTCCAAAGCAACAGCCGTCAGATCTGACAAATATCCTTCCCGCAATACAAATTCTCCGCCCATCCGGATGGGCAGCCGGACGGCAATAATTTCATTTCCTTCTGTATATAGCACCAGCTTCTGCTGTGTTCCCTGATCAAAGACTGCATTCATCCGGATCTCCTCCCTTTCCTACCCATATATATGATTTGGAAAGGCAAAAATGAACCGCATACATACTCTATAAAGAGAAATATCTTTGCAGAAAGGAGTCTCTTTCATGCCAAAATGCTGTCGTAAAAGCATCTCCTGCCATCTGGATGATCCCTGTACGGATCTGTGTTCCTCCCCGTTATGCGGAGACCCGAACCTTCTGGCGGTCTATGCACCCGTAGTCTATGATGAGATCGGCATCAATATCTGCCAGACGCTCACCGTAAATGACACCACATTTCCAACGCTTGCCACAGCAGAAAAGGCCTTTGTCCAGGTGCTGAATATTGATTTCACCAACAGTGAAATCACGCCCATCAGCGGCCGCCCCAACTGCACAGAAATTACCCTGCAGAACATTGCCGTCACGCTGCTCATCCGGCTCTACAGCTGCTCAGACCAGCTGCTCGGTACCTTTGTCCAGTCATTCACCTATCTGCCTCCGGCCACGGACGCGGGCTACAATGAGGATACCAATCCCAGCTCCGTCACGCTGGAACTTTTCACGCCCTACGGCATTTCCTATACACTGGATACGGCTGGAACCAGCGTTACACCGCTCATTTCCTACCTGGGATTTACCGCTGATAATCATTCCATGACCCAGGGATTAAATGCCATCGCCTATCCGAAGGTACTGAACCTGGATGTGGCAAACAGCGAAATCACCGTAGGACTGACTCTCATCGTCAGCAGCGTCTTCTTCTCCCAGTATCTGATTCCTCACCAGGGCAAGGTACGGGTACCGAAGGGAAGTCTGGAAACCGCCGATGACAGTCTGTGTCTGAACTTCGTCAACGGAGATCTTCTGAACCTGAACATCAAGCCGCTGGAGCTTGGGCCGCCCCTGTGCGAAGAACAGTTGAAAAATAATTGTGAATAAGTGCAGTTTCACGCAGCAACCTGACACTTGCTGTCAGGCTGCGTATAGCCTTGATTCAGGAGTGAGCAGACTCCTTTTGCGGAACAAAACTTCCAATGAGTCTGCGAATGGAAAGGGGGGTAAATCCCCTTTCCATTTAAAAGGGTCTGTGATACAATAACCCCAGAATTACATTTATGAATCCTATACAAGGAGAGCTGCTATGCTGAATATTTTAAAAGAACAGATTAAAGATAAACATGTACTGATTCTTGGATATGGAAGGGAAGGGCATTCCACCCTGCACCGGATTCTGGAAGTGGGCGGCTTTGCTTCCGTCACCGTTGCAGACAAGAATCAGGTACAGCTTCCGAACCCTGTAAAACCATTATGCGGCGAGCATTATATGGACACGCTGGATGATTATGACCTGATCTTCAAGAGTCCCGGTGTGGTTCTTCCCAAAGATCCGGAGCAATATACCTGCAAATTCACTTCCCAGATGGAAGTATTTTTCGAAGCCTACCGTGACCGGATCATCGGTATCACCGGAACCAAGGGAAAGAGTACCACCACCACGCTTCTCTATCATATTTTGAAGAAATCCGGTCAGGATACGGTACTTGCCGGAAATATCGGCATTCCGGCTTTTGATATTCTGGAGGAAATCCACCCGGACACCCGTCTGATCTGCGAGCTTTCCTGCCATCAGCTGGAATACATTCATGTATCCCCGCATATCGGCGTGCTTCTGAATATTCATGAGGAGCATCTGGATCACTATGGCACCATGGAGAAATACATCCACTCCAAGCAACAGATTTACCTGCACCAGAAACCGCAGGATCTTCTGTTCTGCGGCATGGATGTAATCCCTGCAGACGGTACCTGCCGCTCCCGGATTTATTCTGTATCTGACCGGGACTTTGAGGCGGACGTCCTCTTGTCCGGAAGCAAAATTCATTTTGAGGATCATGATTATCAGATTCCCACAGATAAGATTCCGCTGCTGGGACACCACAATCATCTGGATATTGCATTTGTATATGCCATCTGCCGTACCCTGGACATCAGTGACCGCCAGATTGAGCAGGGACTGATTTCCTATGAGCCGCTTCCCCACCGTCTGCGCCTGATCGGTGAAAAGGATGGTATCCGTTTCTATGATGATTCCATCTCCACCATCTGCGATACGACGATCCAGGCATTGAAAAGCGTCTCCTCCGTAGGTTCCGTCCTCATCGGCGGCATGGATCGCGGCATCGACTATCAGGATCTGATCTCTCACCTGTCTGTTGACCCGGTACCTCATATTATTCTGATGGCTGCCACCGGAAAGCGGATTTACAAAGAGATCCATGCTTTTTACCCGGATTTCCATCAACCGGAACGACTGCATCTGGTGGACACGCTGGAGGAAGCAGTTGCGCTTGCCAAAGAAATAACTCCTGCAGGCTATGCCTGCGTCCTGTCCCCGGCCGCGGCCAGTTATGGTATCTTTAAAAACTTTGAAGAACGTGGCGATGTGTTCACAAAATTGGCATTGGAAAATTAGTGGCTGACAATAGACACCGGTATTTGTGCAGAGGAACCGTTCGCACTAAGTCCTCGATCCAGCGGTACTAACACTCAAACGTCGTCTTCGACTCGTTTTCGTGAAGTACCGGGACTGCGGACGTTCCCTGCACAAAAAGCCGGTGTCTTTTTGTACACATATCTTCTTCCATATATCTCTATATAACAACAAAGGCTGGAAAGCAGATTTTCTGCTCTCCAGCCTTCTTATTTTCCATTAAAATCAGTCTTTGATCACTCTCACTGCTTTTACAGGACTTCTGTAATATACATTGGATACAGTAATGCCGACTCTCGGGTTGCTGGCATGTACCACCTGTCCGCCTCCTGCATAGATGGCTACATGGTTGATACCGGAACGGTTGCCATAGAAGATCAGATCTCCCGGTTTCAGGTCGGAGAGACTGATGGTAGTTCCACAGTTAGCCTGTGCGCGGGAAGAATGCGGCAGGCTGATTCCATAGTTCTTAAATACAGAAAGAACGAATCCGGAACAGTCAGCGCCTTTGGTCAGGCTGGTTCCGCCCCATACATACGGATTTCCAATGTACTGCTTTGCGAAGTTGGTCAGTGCCACTCTCACATCGGATACACCGGAGCCATACATCAGCTCGGAAATGCTCAGTGCTTCCTCCAGCTTTGCACCCACATTAACATAATCTTTGTAAAGATATCCTTCGTCACCGTCCAGGTCGATCTTCACCCACTCGTCCAACTCTTCCAGAACATCAAAACTCTGATCGCTTCCTACAATATCCAGAACCTCACTCTCGGTACTCGGTTCCGTTCTTACTTTCAGTCCTTCGGTATTTACATCTGCCACTTTCTTTAACAGGGAAGATGCCTTGTTCAATGCATCACTTCCGGTCAACACATAGTCGGACTTGATATAACCTTCCACTTTTCCGGATTTCACATGGATCCATTCGCCATCCTCATCCAGAATATCACAGCCTGCATTATTTCCAATCTTTCCTACGATCTTTCCATCGGTGGAAGCGCTCTCACGGATATTCACCTTACCCTCGGAAACGGTCACAATTCCCAGATTGGAATAGCCGTCCAGATGAAATGCATTGAGCACCGCCTGGTTGACTGCACTTTCTACTGCCTCAGAGCTCTCTGCCTGTGCCAGCTCACCGGAAATACCGACCTGTGTACTGATTCCCAGCGCACCGGATGCCTCTGCATGCATGGGAACTGCAGATACCACCATAATTCCTGCCAGAAGAACTCCGGCTCCTTTTATTACATTTTTATTAAATAAATTCCACATATAAACTCCTGTAAATATTACAAAATTGTTACATTTCGTGTACAATTTTATAATATCTACAGGAGTTTGTCAATGCCCCGTTTTATTTGGTGATTTTATCCACTACATTCATGAGTTCGTCAATCTTCTCATCTCCGGCTCCTTCCAGAATCGCCGACTTGACGCAGCCCTTCATATGGGCCCGGATAATTTCGTTATTGACCTTCCGCAAAATGGCGTCTGTGGCCGTTACCTGCGCGGAAATATCCATGCAGTAGCGGTCCTCTTCCACCATGCGGAGAATGCCGTCAATCTGTCCTCTTGCGGTCTTCAAAAGCCGCTCTATCTTCTTATGGTCTGCCTGCATACGCTTACTCCTGCGTGATTCCGGTTACTTCGTAACCTGCATCTTCGACAGCTTTTTTCAGAACATCATCGGATACGTCTCCGGTCAGTGTTACATAAGCAGCCTTGTCTTCCAGGCTTACCTGTGCTTCCACGCCGTCAAGGCCATTGAGCGCCTTGTCTACTCTTCCGGTGCAGTGACTGCACATCATTCCCTCAATGCTGATTTTCTTCTTCATTCCTTTGTCCTCCCTGATTTCTTTCTCCGGTTCTGCCACTGCAATATGCAGTTCTTCCGGTTCTATTTCCTGCTTTCCTTTTCTGAAGGAAGGCTTGAAACCTTTTAAGCGAAGTGCGTTGGTAACTACAAATACAGAACTGAAACTCATGGCCGCACTTCCGAACATAGGGCTTAACTGCCAGCCAAGCCACTGATAGAAAACGCCTGCCGCCAGCGGGATGCCGATGGCATTGTAGCAGAATGCCCAGAACAGGTTCTCTTTGATATTTTTAATGACTGCACGGCTCAGCTGAATGGCAGATACCGCGTCCAGAAGATCACTCTTCATGAGGACGATATCTGCGGACTCAATGGCTACGTCGGTTCCTGCGCCGATGGCAATACCCACATCGGCTCTTGCCAGTGCCGGCGCGTCGTTGATACCATCGCCTACCATGGCAACTTTATGGCCCTCTGCCTGCAGTCTTCTGACTTCTTTTTCCTTATCCTGCGGAAGCACCTCTGCTACCACACGCTCAATGCCAAGCTCTCTCTGAATGGCTTTTGCTGTCTTCTCATGGTCACCGGTCAGCATAACAACGGAAAGTCCCATCTTCTGCATTTCACGGATAGCCTGTGCGCTGGTCTTCTTCACCGTATCAGCCACTGCCAGCAGTCCCAGGATCTTCTGATCTGCTGCAATATAGAGAACAGTGCGTCCCCGGTCTGCCAGTTCTTCTGCCTTCGTCTCCAGTCCTGCTGTGGCAATGTTCTGTGCCTGCATCATACGTAAATTACCAGCCAGCACGGTCTTGCCTGCAACGGTTCCCAGAACGCCCTGTCCTTCCACTGCTTTGAAATCTGCAGCCTTTTCCAGAGAAATCTGCTCTTTTTCCGCTTTCTCCACAATGGCCTCAGCCAGCGGATGCTCGGAAGCCTGCTCCAGAGAAGCGGCCAGTTTCAGAAGTTCTTTTGCATTTCCGCCATCTGCCAGTACCACGTCTGTTACTTCCGGATGACCTGCCGTGATGGTTCCGGTCTTATCAAGTACCACGGTATCCACCAGATGCGCGGTCTCCAGGCTCTCGCCGGATTTGATCAGGATGCCCTGCTCAGCCCCTCTTCCGGTTCCTACCATGATAGCCGTCGGAGTTGCCAGTCCCAGTGCACAGGGGCAGGAAATAACAAGTACGGCGATACCGGACGCCAGTGCAAAGCTGAAGGTCTGTCCAAGGAGCAGCCATACTACAATCGTAATCAGAGCAATGGTAATTACCACCGGTACAAAGACGCCGCTGACTTTATCTGCCAGTTTGGCAATGGGCGCTTTGGATCCGCCAGCTTCTTCCACCAGACGGATAATCTGGGAAAGGGTGGTGTCCTCGCCGATCCGGTCTGCTTTCATCTGGAAATAACCGGCACGGTTGACGGTAGCTCCGGTCACCCGGTCGCCTTTTTTCTTCTCTACCGGAATACTCTCACCGGTGATGGCGGATTCATCCACTGTTCCAGTTCCCTCAGTCAGGACGCCGTCCACCGGAATGCTCTGTCCCGGTTTTACGATGACGGTCTCACTGACCTGCACCTGCTCTACCGGAATCTCCACTTCCTGTCCGTCACGTAAGACCAGTGCAGTCTTCGGTGCCAGACCAATGAGTTTGGTAATGGCATCGGAGGTGTGGCTCTTGGAACGGCTCTCCATGTATTTTCCAATGGTAACCAGAGTAAGAATCATGGCTGCCGCTTCAAAATACAGGTTCATGCCCGCCATATGGGCCATATCGATATCGCCGCGTCCCAGTGCATAACCCATAACGAACAGACGGCTCACACTGTAGCCTGCGGCTGCCGTAGATCCCATAGCCACCAGGGTATCCATATTTGGTGCCCCATGGAACAGGGAACGGAAACCGTTTTCATAATATTTCCGGTTCAGATACATCACCGGCAGGGTCAGGAACAGCTGGGTCAATGCCATGATCATCATGTTCTCATGTCCCAGCAGAATACCCGGGAGGGGCCATCCTAACATATGTCCCATGGAAATGTACATGAGAATTGCCAGGAATCCGATGGAAAGTCCCAGACGGGTCTTCATCTTCCGTGCTTCCTCCTCGGCCTTCTTCTGAACCGCGTTGGGTTCCTCTGCTTTTTCTGCACTTTTGACGGAAGCACCGTATCCGCCTTCTTCCACTGCGTGAATGATTGCCTGATCATTCGTCGCAGTCTCATCATAATCTACGACCATGGAGTTCTGCAGCAGATTGACCTGCACGCTGTTGACTCCCGGAACTTTACTCACTGCTTTTTCCACATGAGCACTGCACGCACTGCAGCTCATGCCTGTCACATTATATTTCTGTTTCATCTGTGATGATGTCCTTTCTTATATTTTAGATACCCCCCTGGGGTGTCCTGTTGAGTTTGTTATATCACGGAAGGCCGGAACTGTCAACCTGGTTTCAAGTATATGATAAAAATATTCAGGTTGTGTAAAAAACAGCCAGACGAACGGAGTGACAGGCTGTGAGCGGAACCGCTCGCGCTAAGTCCTCGATCCAGCGGTACTAACATTCGAACTGCGCCCAAGGCTTGTTCTCATGAAGTACCGGGACTGCGGACGTTCCTTTCACAGGCTGTCACCTCCTCCCGCTGGCTGCACTTTGCACTAAGAATTCACCCTCGCATACATCTCCTCCACAATGGTCCTTCCATCCATCCGCTGCTTCGGCAGATACCGGCGGATGATCTGCCGGGAGGAACAGGCGCCCAGGAGTTCTGCCACCGTGTCGGAGTCGGCGCCATTTCTGAGGGCGCTGATGCCTGCGCCCGTGGCTGATATATTATCCCGGATCTCACCGCCATCCATGGACACCGTACCGCCGGAATAAATTCGCACCGCACCGCCGTTATTGCTGGTATTATTGTTATTCTTCAACACTGCTCCGTCAGAAAGATCCAGTTCTCCATCCTTTGATACCCGAATCATTGCTGCTGTTGCTTCCACACCATCTGAGGTTGTGGCTGCCACACCCACGTCTACGCCTGTTCCGTGCCCGTCGATCACCAAATCGGATACCTTCAAAGTACCGCCGGACTGTACGTTAAACAGCTCTCCCGTGAAGCTTTCTGTGGAGAAGCCTGTTAATCCTGTCTCATCCACCGTATTCGCGTTATATGCACTCGGCTGTGCATAACGGCTGATCGTCACTTTTCCGCTATCAAGTGCTTCTTTTCCGCTGCTGTCCAGATACATCGTGCCCGTCAGCTGGGTAGTTCCGGTAATGCTCACCGTATTCACGATGAAAATAGTGCCTCCGCCACCGCCCAAAGTCGTGTAGGCTTTGTTCAGGGTCTTAAATGCCGTCGTCGGACTGTTTCCATCATTAGAATCATTTCCGCTGACCCCATCCACATAGGCTGTGGTCTTGGCTCTCAGAACGATATTCGTGCCACTCACTTCCAGTTTGTACTGCTCCAGAATGCTGTCCGGCAGCTGATACTTCTCCAGATCTGTCTCCGCCGGAGTCGTCGCATAAGACGCGATCACTCTTCCATCAGAAACATCATCCAGAAGCAGATGCAATCGCCGTATTCATGGTCTTTACTGCCCTGTCCGGAGAACTTCCGTCATTGCTGTCATCTCCATTTTCGCCGTCAATAAATACGCACTTCTCCATCACAATCGCGTCATTAAACGTACTGGCCTCAGACGCTTTTCCTTTTACAAACACTGTGCCCGCTTTAATGGGAAGCGTGTACCGCAGATACTGGGCCGCGTTGGTCAGGTCGCCTCCCAGCTTCACTACCACATTGCCAAAATCGTAGTTACCGCCCAAAGACATCCGATAGGTAACACCCCGGTGCATAGAGTCTGTCAGGATCAGAGGATTATCCTTATCGTTCAAGGAAATCACATCACTGATCTTCACTCTGCTTCCCTGAAAATTAGCGGTAGCCTGTCCTACATAGACACCAGAGGAATTATCCGAGTCTGATGTAGAATGATTGCCGTTGATGGTCATATCTCCTAAGGTCACACTGGACTGAGCAACAGTGGCAGTTCCCTTGTCCAGATAAAGTCCACCACCCTGGGAAGCTGTGTTATCTGACACCGTCGTATCACCGGAGATGGTTACATCTGACTTACTGCCCACATAGATTCCGCCGCCTTCTCCTTCTGCGCTGTTACCGGATATGGTACAGTTATTCAGGAAGGCCAGTCCGACATAAACCGGGAATGTCTTTTCTGAAAGTTTATTTTCCGCACCATTCAACACCAGTGGAGAATTACCGTTCCTCAACGTAATTTTCGTCACGTCCACGGTCTCATCTGCCATATTCAGCTGATAGCTTCCTTCTGCAGCCACCTCACCAATGGCGCCCTTCTGCTGCTTAAAAGTCGCATTTTCTCCTACATAGAGATCTGCTCCATCTGCCGTGGCTGTATTGTCTGTCAATGCAGCAGTGCCGTCATAGGTAATGATGCCGCCTGCCCCATAGACCGCGCCTCCATTTGTGGCACTGTTTTCCACGATCTTGAATCTACTGTCCAGTGTAAATCCTGCGTCTGCGTTCTCCTCAGCTGCTGCAATATACAGACCACCTCCGTTGACTGCACTGTTTTTCTCTAAGATCAGTACTGTGTCCGATACAGGAGTGATTTTGGCACCTGCCTGGCAAAAAAGTCCGCCTCCACTGGCTGCACTGTTACCGCTTAGCGTACTGTTCTTCTCTACCTTCAGTTCTATATCTGCGCCCAGATACAGACCGCCTCCCTGTGTCACTCCGGTAGAACCATTGCCTGTAATGGATGCATTATATAATTCAACGGCTCCGCCATCTGCCCGGATACCGGACAACCGCATTTTGGTAATGGTTCCCGTCTCCTCTGCCTTCAATGTACCTGCGGTCATCTGAATTCCATACATCTGGAGCTCGTTGACCGAAGAGGTTCCGGTGATTGTACCCGCCAGATCTACGGTACCGTTATCACAGGTAATTCCATTTCCATCCGTAACATTCAGACTGGCACCTTTTTCTACCACAGCGCTGCCACTTCCGGTCATATGGAGTAACTGGGTACTGGCTCCGGTGACCACCGTCTTATCTCCCAGTGTCAGCGATCCGGCAGCTTCAAAGATGGTATTGGTACTTTTTGTCACGCCCTCTCTCGTTCCCAGAGAACCATGAGAGGTTACATTTTCCGCCGTAAAGAAAGTCCCTGCCGGAACGGTAATCAGTGTATCCATAACAGCGTCTCCCCTGTATTCCATCAGCCGCCTGGGCTGCTCATTTTTCTCAGTCTGACAGTATGTTCCGTCTGTATAGCAGTTTCATTCTACTCCCCCGGAAAAATCAAGGCTTTTCAGGCATTTTGTGGAATTAATTGCCCGGCGGGCAGTTCTGCTACACTGCCCGGACTATATTTCCTTGCTCGGCGGCCCTGTGGAACTCTCGCCCTCTGAATTTTCCCCAGACCCACACTTTCCCTGAAACGCAGGAATTTTTCGCTGTCAGCCCCCGCTCCTGGCCCATCTCACCTATTAAAGCTTGTTGTGGCCTTTACAAACAGGAACCCGCGGACTGGTTTTCTGATATAGACCCACACAATCCCCGCGGCACATGTTTTTCTGCACAAAAAACGCCAGCAGATGTTACTCTGCTGACGCTTTGCCAGTGAACCCCTATTTCAAACATAGGTTATGTTTCTTATGCAGTTTTCAATTATAAGCCATACTCTTTATATAATATCTCTCTATATTCTGTATCGGAGACAGCTCTTTTCAAATCGTCTATGCGATTGTTGTTCAAGAGTAATTCATTCAAGTGAAGAAGACGGCTTTCGCCCTTTTTTATTCCACGGGCTTCTCCACGCCTTTCTCCGCGTTTTTCTCCAATCTGGATTCCACGGGCTTCTCCACGCGCCTCTCCAATTTGAATTCCTTCCTCTCTGCCTTCTTCCCTGGAGCTGCTCATCTGGGAGTTATAGTCAAGGATGGCCTTTTGACGTGCCTCATATTCCAGGCGTTTCCGCTCGTCGGCACTGAGTTTTTGCAGAACTTCGTAGGCTT
>CAVFMZ010000010.1:0-42067 GCA_963623675.1 Firmicutes bacterium CAG:176
CCTTTAACATTCATTGTATATACCTCTTGTATTCATTAGATTTTTACCAACTTGCCGGTCAGTAATAATCTAAATTTACTTGAGGTATTTTTTTGTGTCAATCTCTTGACCTATTTAAAGTATACAGGAAGCTTTCGATATTCTTCTTTTGTTTCAAGACGAATCATTATATTATTTTCCATGATATGAACTCCCTTAAAAATTTATTTTGCATGCACCATCCGGAAAAAAAGTGACACATGCTGCCGAAGCTTTTCGATACACTCCGCTTCTCTCTCCGGCTGGCGGTCACAGATTCCAAGCAACGTCAGAACCGGCGACACATACATCATTGCCAGAACATCCGGTTCTTCCTTCTGAATCTCACCCGCAGCAATCAATGCCCGGAAAATGTTGGAATGATATTCCATCATGCGATCGACATATCTTCTGGAATACAGTGCTGCCAGTTCCGGCGAGCGGAACTGCTCAATGGTCATCATGCGCCGGAAACGGCTGATCGGCTCATTATGAAGCGAATACTCAAAAATCTGCCACACCTTTTCAAAAAGAGCTTCCTCCGTAATCTCTGAAAAAACAGAAATATCCTGCTTCACATCCTGCACATGAATGTCAATTTTTCCGGTGTCCTCTTCATACTGCGCCGCCGTGGATTCCACAATGGCATCAAAAATAGCCTGTTTACTGGAAAAATGATTGTACAATGACGGTGCTTTGATACCAACCGCCTTCGCAATCTGTCCCACACTGACCGCATCATATCCCTGTGTTGAAAACAGTTCCAATGCTTTATCCAATATTTTTCTCTTTGTATCTTCCTGTTTCATTCTTTCTCCTAACTAACGTTCGTTAGTTTTATTATATGCAACTGCAGAACGATTGTCAATAACGAAAAAAAGCCCTGTCCTTTCAGACAGAGCACTTATAGATGAAAGAGATTATTTTGCAGGCGTCGCGGCTCCTGCATCTCTTTTAACCCATTGGGTGCGTGGTTGCAACGAAATTTACCACCTCAAATAATCTCTTTACTATCATATACATATTATAAACTAGCTATTCTTTTTTGTAAATAATGTCCTTGTTACGCAAATAATTGTTCAAGTTTGCATAATCAGTTTATAATATTATCATAACACAGGTACTTGACTGTGACCAGTCCAATAATTCATATTTTCCTCGCGGTTTCCTGATCTGCTTTCAGATTTTTCCAACCAGCACCACAAGCCCGGCTACCGCGAGCGCAATAACAAAATACAGGACGGTTCCAATTCCACGTTTCACCAGCATATACTTCCACGATTTCACATACGGAACATCTTCCATCCCCTTGATATGCCAGATCTTACCATATCCAACCCACAGTTTGTCTATCACGATGCCGTCGAACCAGTTCATAACCACCAGAAAAATTACTGCCTGCACATAGGCCGTCTTAAAATCCGTCACCTGATTCCAGATGGTAATTATCGCAATCAGCGCAACCAGCATGATGATGCAAAACGGCACCATAAACTGTTTTCCCTTTTTCATAACCGCATCTTTATCCGCAAGTCCCCGCTTCTGGGCCTCGTCTATGAACTCCTTCGGATAAAAATACAGGCAGTGAATTCCATTATTTCCTGCCGCGCACTTTACTAAAAAGATAAATAAAAGACAGTATAATACAAGCTGTAATACTAACATCTTTAATCTCCTCTCTTCATATATAACAACGGATAAGGATTTCCTTCTTCATCATACTCCGTTCTTTTATAGGTTATAAATCCCATATGCTCATAAAACCCAACGGCCTGCGGATTCTGCTCATTGACGGTGAGTTCATTGATTCCATAATGCTCCATGCCATACTCCAGCAGCTGTCTGCCGACACCCTTCCCCCGTTCTTCTGGAGATAAAAAGAGCATTTCCAGACGATAATGTTCCGCTCCCATGAACGCACTGGGCTCTCCGCTCTCATTTTCCGCCACAATCGGATGCTCCACCCCAGTCAATGCCTGCGGTACATACTCTTTAATCTGTTTTACCTCTGCATCCGAGAGGAAAAGATGCGTCGCCCGGACGGAAGCCTCCCAGATTTCCAAAAGAGCGGGGAGTAAAGCGACCCGGTCTTGTACTTCATACATTTTCATGTGGTTTCATTCCCTTTCTTCGGAACAAAAAATTTACTCATATTCGCACGTTCCAGTTCCAAAAGTGCAACCTTCTTATCAATTCCACCTGCATATCCTGTCAGACTTCCATTAGTTCCGACTACCCGGTGGCAGGGAATGATCATGGAAATTGCATTATGCCCTACTGCCCCGCCTACCGCCTGCGCAGACATATGCGGAACATTCTGTATCTTTGCCATCTCTCTGGCAATTTCTCCATACGTCATGGTCTCGCCATACGGAATCTTAAGCAGAATCTTCCATACAGCCTGCCGGAAATCCGATCCAGCCGGATGAAGCGGCGTCGTAAATGTCGGTTCTTCACCGGAAAAATAAAGATCCAGCCAGTGTTTCGCCTCTGCAAGAACCGGTGTTTCTTTTGAAATCTGTTCCTTCGAAAGCGTATTTGCAAAATATTTCTGCCCCTCAAACCACAGCCCTGTGAGGCCGATTTCATCAGCCGCCAGTAATATATTACCCAGTGGCGATTTGTATGTACATGTATATATCATCTTTACACCTCAACAATGTGTTGGAATTTTTATATAATAATTGCCGCCATCAAATGGCGGCAATCCTCTACGCAATCTTTTCACTGACACTTTCAAGTCCATATAGCATATCCGGATCTATATCCAAACATTTGCTGGCATCTCTGTCTCCTGATACGTCCCATGCCAGTGTTCCATTCAAAATGGTGCACGCATTCATAAAAAAATTTATATCTTTCAGTGGTTCAAAAACTTTCTTTTGCAACAAAGGTTTTGCATCATAACACACAATCTTTCCATCTTCAAAGTATACATATACCGTATAATCTTCATATGGAATTACCTGTACGATATCAAAAAACATATGTGCCTCCTCTTCCCTATACTAACGGATTAATCCGGTTAAGCGGAAGTCCGTCTTTTGAAAGTTCCCAGTTTTGCATCAACTCATCCTGATGGATTACACACCATGCCAATATCAATTTTAATTGTCTGGATGGCAAAGCACCTTTTATTACTCTTGCATCGTTAATATCTACAATTGCTTTATTTCCATTATATTCCGCATGAAAATGTGGTGGATTATGATCTTCGTAATACATGGTAACTCTTATTCCATAAAACAACGAAATTTCTGGCATAAATGCACCTTCCCTTTTCCTTGAATATTCATAGTAACTGCTTATAGTTATTATAACAATATTTAGTTACATATTCATTATACGCAATTACATTAGCAATAACAAGCCAAAGAATATATGATATTTTACTCAGTCACTGTAATTTCAACAGCTCCACCACATTTCCATATTTTTCCCGAAGAAATGCAAACTGCTCATCTTTCTCCACCACCGCCAGAAGTGCTTCTCTTAATTGCTGGTTAAATTTTGTTTTTCTAATATCTCTTGATTTTCTTCGACGGCGTCTTCGGAAACTCTGTATCTCTCACCTTCAGCCGGTAAATCCGTTTATAAGCAGGCGCCTGCTCATTATAGGCATCGATGAGTTTCTGAAGCGTCTCTGTGGTGCTGCTTTCATCAAGTCCCTGTGCTTTCATCTCTTCTTCGTCAGGGAAAATTTCCACCTCAATGACGCCTTCCGCCTCTCTTACCAGAATCTCCCGGATCAGCGGCTGTTCCAGCAGTTTATTTTCCAGTTCTTCCGGCGAGACATTTTCCCCGTTCTTTGTGATGATAAGATTCTTCTTTCTTCCGGTCAGGAAAAGGAATCCATCCTCGTCCACATATCCAAGATCTCCGGTCAGAAGCCAGCCATCCTGCAGCGCTTCCGCAGTCTCCTCCGGCATATGATAGTATCCCTGCATGACACTGCTTCCACGCACCTGCAGTTCTCCATCCACCACTCTTGCTTCACAGTTGGGAAGCAGCTGTCCTACGGAACCTTTGCGGATATTCCAGCTGGTCGTCGTACTGATCACCGGGGAACACTCGGTCATCCCATATCCCTGTAAAATGGTGATGCCATATTTTTCAAAGAGATCCAGAAGCTCTGGCTGTAGATAAGCGCCACCGCTGCAGATGGTGTGAAACTGCTCTCCAAATACTGCCTCTTTCACCACTTTCGGGTCTTTCTCTCCTGCTGCCGCCAGCTTTTTCGCCAGGGTCTCAATCATCATAGGCACCATGAGCATCAAATTCGGACGGAATAGTTTGATATTGGCTGCCATCCGGAACAGGGAATCATTAATGCAGATCACAGAACCTCCTGCGATGCCTTTTAAAATATCCATGCTCAGGCAATAAGCGTGATGAATGGGCAGAACAGAGAGAAGCACACTCCGCTCCGGAAATTTCATATCCAGACAGGTGGCATTTTCCGCCAGATTCCGGTGAGTGAGCATAACGCCTTTACTCTTTCCGGTAATACCGGACGTAAAGAGAATAGACGCCAGCTGATCCGGCTGTAACTCTGCCTTCGCACCAGTTCCCGGTCCCATTTTTCCAGTTCCATTTCCAGCATCTTCGGTAACGAAAGGATGCTGTCCCCCTCTTCCGTCTTCTGCATGAAAATGAGATACCGAAGTTTCGGACAGTTAATCCGTGCCAGCTCCAGCACATCTTTCCTCGTCTCATCCGCAATGAGAACCAGCGCATCAGCCCGGTCGATGAGTTCGCACACATCTGCTGCCGGAAGAGATGCATCTAACGGCACTGCCACGCTTCCACTGTTCACAATTCCAAAATAAGACAGAATCCATTCATAGGAGGTAGGGCCAATCAGCGCCATATGGCCGCCTCTGACCTTCAACGCTTCCAGCAGATCTGAAAAATGCTCACTATCTCTTCGAAGATCCGTATAACTTTTCTCAGCAACCACACCTTTTCCCGCTTTGTAGCGGATGGCTGCTCCATCACCCCAGGTCTCTTCCGCCTGTACCAACAGTTCCCGTATGGTGCTTACTTTCATGCTTACTCCTCTCCGGTCAGCTTCTCCAGATAATCCACTGCCTCCTGCACGGTGCGGATTCCTGCAGCTTCCTGCTGATCCACTTCCACCTCAAAGGTATCTTCCAGTTCGCCGAGCATGCTCATAAAATCAAAGGACGTAAATCCCAGATCCTCCATAAAGCGGGATTCCGGCTGAATCTGCTCAGGCTCTACTTCCACATAATTACAGATCACTTCTTTTAACTGTTCTAACATTTCTTCTTTCTCCCTTTTCCTCTTATACCTGTGCGATCAGATCGCCCACAGTCATATCCGGGGACTCAATTCCCCGGAACAATATTTTGCAAAGATAATAGTATAAATACTCCAGTTTTTCTCTGGTCACCGCCTTCACCTGATGCTCAAAGTTAAAATCAAGTCCATTATCATCCGGCCGGTGCATGACGGTCAGGTACATGGCCTGGGTGGTTGCCCCGTTGGGATACCATTTGGTCTTGTATTTGATACCGCCCAGATCGTCAAGTCCTTTGTCTTTCAGCGTCATAGGCTGATAGGTCAGAGACATGGGTTCATACGTCTCCCCACCCGGATGCGGATATTTTCTTCCCCGGTATGCAAAATAAGAGACCGGATCATAGTTGGCATGACGGAAATACTCATTCTGCAGATCGCGGATGGCATACAGTCCCTGCAGAAATGTCTTATCTCTGGAAATAATCGTCCGGAACGGGAAAGAATGAATTCTGGTTCCGCCGGATTTCTTTTCCTTCAAAGTCGCACGACGGGCAATGGCCGTGTTAATGGAGACATCGTCATTTCCATTCATTTTCTGATAATAGGTACGAAGCCCCATGAGCAGAAGACTCGCCAGAGAAATATGCTGCTGCTCACAAAATTTCATCAGCCGCTCGGTAGGTTCTGCTTCCAGATGAAAGGTATCCAGGCGGAATCCACACTGTCGGATACATTGACTGCCGCTCTGGCATTGGGATCTCCGGTTTTTTTCCGCTCTGCTTCCAGCGCATCAGTTCCGGCAATGCCATTGTAAATAGGCTCCGGCATTTCATCGATCAGCTTCTGGAAATAGGCCTCATCCCGCTCTTTTGCTTTGCTTCCCATCTCGTAAGCCAGATCTTTTTTCAGCTGTTCCACGTAGGACGCCATCTCTTTCGGTGCCGGAACGCCCTCGTATTTCTGGCTGCAGTAAAGCTCAATGACATCTCTTAAAAAACAAATCAAAGACTGGGCGTCCATGGTTCTGTGATCCGCCAGGAAATAGATTCCTTCATAGCCGTCCGGTGTCTTAATCATGACAATCCGGTTCATGGGAGAATCCTGGGGCTTGAACGGAACCGCCGTCCATGCAGTCATGGTCTTCTCTGCTTCCTCCATGGTTGCGTTGGAAAAATCCACATAATCAGAAAGGCCGATGTAGTCACTCATGCCCTGACTGGTGTATCCATGGAAACAGATCACGATTTTCTTCTCGTCCCCATTGGGTATGTAGGTACCTCTCAGGCGCAGTCCGTCCTTTGACCGGATAGATACATCCATCCGCGGACGTGCCAGCAATCTTTCTTTCCGCTCTTTTAACAGGTTCGCATACTGGCTCCAGTCCGTTCCCGCCATCTTCGTCGTACTTTCCGTGCTCATCATCCCGCGCTTCATGGTTCTTCTGTAAAAATAAGCCGAACTTCCAGCTTCCGCCACCGACAGAAGGCTTAACAGAATTCCCGCTTTTTTCCATTTGTTCACCGGATTCTTCCTCCTTATCTTTTTTCGACTGTTGGTCGAATAAGTTTGATTATTAAATTAGCATCTTTTCGACCGGCGGTCAATATTATTTTTGCACAGTTTATTTTCGACCAGCGGTCAATTTTTGTGACAATATTTCCAGTTGGCGGTTTTCTTTTGGGTATGTTATACTAAAAGGGATTTTCAGACGAAGGAGAAATACAGAAATGTCCAAGACTCAGAAATATGATATGATTCTGGATGCGCTCCAGTCTCTGCTGGAACAGAAAGATCTGCAGACCATCTCGGTCAGCGAGATTGCACAGACCGCAGGGATCGGAAAGGGAAGCATTTATTATTATTTTCCATCCAAAGATGCCATGGTGGAAGCACTGGTGGAGCGAAGTTATGAAAAGCCGCTGCTGACCGCAAGAAATCTGGCAGATCAGACGGAGGTTTCCCCCTTTACACGGATGGCTATGATTTTTCAGGCCTGCCACAGCTCCTCTCTGGAATTTCGCAAAAATGACCAGACCGCTTCGGCTGCCAACGCGCCGGAAAGCGCTTATATTCATCAAAAATTTCTGAATCACCTGATTACAGAATTAAAGCCCACCCTCACCCGGATTATTTCACAGGGTATTGAGGACGGACTCATTGACTTTGACAATCCCGAAGCACTCTCCGAGATTGCCTTGATTGTACTTGCCGTAAAGATTGATAATACACTGGTTCCTTCCACCCAGGAGGAGATTGAACAGACCATTCAGGGACTGGTCTCCCTCATGGAACGGGGCACCGGAAATCCGGAAGGAACGTTGAATTTTTTGAAGATCCTTTAATTTCCGGCGGGCTTTCTTACCGCACCGCACTGACCAGAAGCAATGTGAGCAGCAGATACAGAAAGCTTACCACCGCCAGAAAAAGTAGGATTCCAAACAGGATTTTACAGGCCGTTTTTCTGCGGGCCCGGAACGCCATTACGCTTCCGGATACTGCCAGCAGAAATACCACCCCGGCTGTTCCAAATGTCATTTCATTTCCCTTCTTTATACAAGGTGTCCACCAGCTGCAGTTCGTCTATGAGATCCGTGAACCACCGGAGTTCTCCCACGAATTTCTGCCGGAGCCGTTCCGCATCCACTTTTCCCTTTCCCAGTTCAAAGGAATCCCGGCCGGTTCCCACTGCCAGATGTAGCTTTCCATTTCTAAGGAAACTCATATACACCGTTCCGCCTGCTTTTCCCGCCATATGAAGAATGTATTCCTGCATGTGGGGCGTCAGAATATAGAATGCTTCCTCTTCCACTACCGACCGGACAGAAAATTTCTTATTGAATTCCTCATTTTCCGTCTTGATTGTAGCTGCCTTAATCAGCCGTTCAAACCGCGTACGGGTGGCAAGCTGCACTTCCGCCGAGAGTTCTTTTCCAAAATCACAGACCAGCCATTGCCCTTTGAACACTTCTCTCTCATTGGTTCTCCGGATGCCTGTCTCTTCGTCCGTATCCGGAATTTCTTCCAGAAATGTAAGGTCACTTAATTCCACCTGCAGCCCCTTATAAGTTCCTTTCACATAATCGCTGCCCTGGATATTGTCAATCTGAAAGGGAAACATCATATAAGACTCCCTGACATAATTCCACGGAATATGGTTAAATGGATCGTATGTCACATTCTGAAATACCTCCTCCAGCACGCCGCGGATCAGCTGGTCTCCCAGCTGTTTTTTAATCGTGGTACTGCCGCTGTCCTGAATTTTTCCTCCGATAAAAATAATCAGGGCTCCCACCAGTACCATTGGAATCATGCCGATCATAAAGCATCCCACTGCCAGAATGGTACCAATGCCCTTGATGATTTTGCCAAGCAGTACCATGGATTTCTGGCTTTTCAGATCCGATTCCAACCGTTCCATTTTCTGTTCCTGCATCCATTTTTCATCGATCATGCTTTTTCTCCCTGCTTTACAAATACCATTTTCACATCCTGCCGTTTTCCTTCCTCTGCCGTGAAAAATTCCATTGGCGTGCGCCCGCCGGCCAGCAGACTTGCCGGAAACATGGAAATGGATGTGTTATAGTCTTTTACATTTGCGTTATAGAGTCTCCTCGCCGCCTGCAGATGTTCCTCTGAATCGCGGATTCCCCGCTGCAGTTCCACAAACACCTCGCTGGAACGAAGCTCCGGATAATTTTCCGCCACCGCAAAAAACTGTCCGCTCCAGGTGTTCATCTCTTTCTGCGCCAGATTCAGTTCTCCGATGCTCATGCCCCGGCGGAGCTCAATGGTTCTGGTGAAAAGTTCCTCCTCGTGTCCCATATAGCCCTTCGCTGTATCCAGCATCTTGGTCAGCATATCATACCGTTTATTTAAAGCCACCTCTATCCCGGACAGTCCTTCCTGCACACGGATTTCTTTTCTTCGAAATCCATTTTTCGTGGAAATACACCAGAGAAGAACGATCACCACCAAAATTCCAATTACTGCTGCCATCACTGCACCTCTTTTCTTTATTCAAACGCATGGATATAGGAAATATCCCACTGGTATACATATCGTTCCTCCGGGTCCCAGAACCATATCATCAGCGTTTCCGCCCCGTCGTCATGCTGCATTTCCACCACCACATCCGTCTCGTCATCTCCGGTCACATCATCAAAATAAATACCGGTAAATGCTTCTTTGGCATCCGGAATTTCCTCCGGGAACAGTACGCTGTCAAAGAGCACCTGTTCTTCTTCATCCCAGTAAAATGCCGCACTGGTAGGTTCCACCGTTACCAGTACATCCACATCGAGGCCGTCGTGCGTAATGGTTCCGCTGTCCACCACATCTCCCCAGGTTCTCCAGTCTCCACCCACAACTTCATCCTCGTCCTCCGCGTTACTTCCGCAGGCAGTCATCCCCATACAGAAAACTGCTGCAATCGCCAGAACCATCCACATTTTTTTCTTTCTCATCCTCCACACTCCTTTCTAATCGATCCTCTCATAACTGTCGCCATCCCAGGTGATCATGTCCGTATCAAAATCAAACATTCGGTACATCAAATCATAAGGATACGATTTCGCATAAAAGGTGCCCATTTCGCTGTCTGATGGAATAAGTTCTCCATAATCCATCTCTGCCGCTTCCGGATCTCCGTTGATCCGCTCATAATAAGACCAGGTACCTTCTTTATTAATCACGATAAAACAGTCCGCATCCAGATCCCCGTTCAGATACCAGACGCCTTTAAAATTACTGACAGGAACCTGATAAAAATCTTCATCTGCATAGGATGCGGTTTCCTGATCCTCCGTCAGCCCCATGCTGCTGTACTCATAGTGGCCATAGCTGGAAAACATGATCGTTCCGTCATCTTCCAGAAACAGGGCACCCCAGTCTCCGTTGTATTCGTATGCACAGAGCGTTCCCAGATCATCATCGTACCCAAGCCATCCGGCAATATCCTTCGTGTCCCCATACAAAGTCCAGTATCCGTATTCATCGATTTCCAGATAAATATAGTCGCCAATCTTCGTTGGCAGCCAGATGCCTTCGTAAAAGGCCGGATCGTCCTCCGAAACTACAATGTCTCCGCCCAGTCCCTCGTTGGGATCGTTGATGGCATCCTCATCGCTCACTTCTGCAGGTTCTTCCTCCACCGCCGTGGTCTCCGCTTCCGCCGTCTCATTGGACGTCTTCTTCGATGCAGTTCCTCCACAGGCCGTCAGAAGCAGAACCGCCGTCAATCCTGTCAACAGATACACACATTTCTTTTTCATAGATACCCTCCTTTTTCACTTCCATGGGACTGTTCCGCCATAATAAGAATCTCATCATGGCTTAATTCTACATTTCCAAACCGAACAAAAATGCCATTGGTCACTGCACTCTCCCAGACCCCCGGCTCTTCAAGCGCCCGGAATCGAAGTTTATTCAGGTAAGGTTTCATATCCAGCAACAGCCTGCTGCCGGATATAAAATCAACCTGTAAAATGTACTGGTCCATCGGCTTTACCGCTACGATATATTTTCGATCCATGATTGCCCCTTTTCCTGTCAGACTTATTTTTTGTATGGAAAAGAATCTCGCGTGCGAGATTCTCCGCCTGCGGCGGGTTGCTATTGCAACATAATTCCATATCGCCGCAGTGCGATCTTCGCGGAGCGCTCTTTTGTCGTATAGAAACAAAGTTTCCTATACGATAAAAGAGATCCACCGTACAATTCAAATGTACGATGGATCTCCTGAAAATGATATTAACCAATAGTTAGTTTTCGAAGCAGTTCCTTCCGCTTGGAACGGGTATCCCCGTTAATCTGCAGCTTGGAGTAGATCTGATTGATATACTGTTTTACCGTGCCCTCCGAGAGAAACAGCTTTTCCGCAACCTCTTTATTGCTCAGATGTTCCGCCATCAGCCCGACAATTTTCCGCTCCTGCTCCGTCAGAACGGAGAACTGTTCCGGATAAGCATCCGTCTGTTTTTTCTCTTTCTGCCTCTTCTCATACTGCCGTCCCAGTTCCTGAATCCAGGATAAAAATGCCTCTTTTCCGGAAGCATATTCCCCTTCCAGGAGTTCTGCAAGATACCGGTAATTTTCCACAAAAGGCATGTAAAACTGATCCGGCTCCGCCTCTTTCAATGCCAGCTTTATAAGAGCTCTGGCCTCCGGGCGTTTTCCCAGCTGCTCATAAGCAGCCGCCGTCTGTACCCGAAGATGCAGCGTGAGCAGCGCATAATGAAGCTTTTCACTCATGCCCATCAGGCTTTCACTTCTTCCAATCACAGCCGCATAAGCGCCCTGCGCCAGATACACCTGATTTTCAATCATCTCCATCATGGGTTTTCCAAGCGTCAGAAAACTGACTGTCGACAGCCGGTGTTCCCGGAACAGCGCCGGTATCTGCTCGGTCTGTCCCGCCAGCGCATAGTGGAACGCACATGCACTATCATAGAGGTTCAGCCACATCATATTATGCTGCTGCATCAGTGTTTTCCGCCGTTCTTCCGTTCCATAACAAAGCGGCAGATCCATGCACAGAGCAAGCCGCAGCGCCAGAAAATCATAGCAGAGAATCATATTGATCTGCCCGCTCTCCGCAATATGCAGATACGTATTTTCCAATGCAATCTGCGCGTCCACAAAGCGTCCCTGCATATAGTCCGCTTCCGCGCTCATAATCCGTTCCGCTCCCTGCCCGTGTCCATCGGTAATTCGATAATAATGGGGCATGCATTCCTTCATCTCCTGCAGTTCTTCTGCAAGTCCGCCTGACTCCCGGTGAAACATCCAGAGCACCGACGGGGAACCAAAGGTCCAGCTTCCGCTCTTCTGAATACTGATGGCCGGGCGCGTCATCTGGGCACTGGCACTTCGATGGAACTGGCTCATTTTCGTAATGTCATTGTACATGAGAAAACTCATGATCAGATCACATTCACCCAGAAGATTTCCTCTCTCTTCCTGTGGCAGCTCCGGGTGTTCTTCGATGGAAGTGAGCAGCAGTTCTTTCAGCTCCATCATTTTCGGTACCATTCTCCAGGTCACCATCCGCCGCATGAGCACCAGAAGCGTCAACGGATGCTTCTTCAGAATCTCTACCGGACACCGAGCAAGGAACTCCAGCACCTGGGTCGGTTTCATGGAAGCCAGAAGATTTCCGGCATCTTCCAGAATCACCGAAAGCGCCACATCAAAATTCCGGCTCTCCCAGTAAGCAGACAGGGCATGCAGATACAATCCATGCTCCTCATACCATTTTCCGTAACGGTTCCGGTACTGCCTCTGCTTCTGAACATCCAGCGCGGAAAATGCCCGCTCTGCACACTCCTTCATCATGTGATGAAACCGGAATGCCCGGTTATCAAGGCGGCTGACAAATGCATTCTGTTCCGTCAGCCCGGAAAGAATCTGTTCTGCCTCCGCATTTTCCGTAATAAATTTTGCCATCTCCAGTGTAAATTCATCCGCCAGCCCCATGACAATGAGAAACTCCCGGCGGTCTTCCGGCAGCGGATCAATCATGGCCGACGTAAACATTTCATAAATATCTGACTGCTGATCCGGAAGCTCGCCATTTTTCACCAGGGCACAGAGGTTCAGATAAACAGCAGAAAACCATCCCTCGCTGGAATGCAAAATAGCGTCCACCTGCGGTTCACTCAAATCCGTCCCGCACTGGTGGGCATAGGTAGATAGTTCTGTATGATTCAGCCGCAACTCATCTGCCTGTATCCGGTGAAGCTTTCCGCCCAGCCGGACAATAGCCTGCCCGGACAGAAAACGATCCCGGCTCGCCACAATGAGATGGACATTTTCCGGCAGACGGTTCGCCAGCGTACATAAAAATTCCGTAATCCGGCCGTCAGTCAGCAGATGGAAATCATCAATAAAAATATAGCAGGGCGTCTCACCTGCCAAAGTATGTACAATCCGGTCCATAAGAAATCCGGCTGACGCCTCGTCCGACGGGCACTCATACTGTGCCAGGAAATCAAAACCGGAAAACGCGAAGGCATTCTGTATCCCTTGCCAGAAAATAGACAGATTATCCGAGTACACACTGATCCGTACCACTACTGCCTGCTCCACCTTCACTTTTCGCGCAAGATACCAGTTTACCGCCGTTGTTTTTCCATAGCCCATAGGTGCTATCATCGTCGTCAGCGCACAACCGGCAATCGGCCGCAGACATTCCTGCAGCCGCTCGGAAATATAGATGGTATTCAGATTTTGTTTCCCTTTTGGCATGATGGTATGCCTCCCCTTCTTCTGTTTCTCTATTCTATCATACCTTCCAGCATTTCATCCAGTAGCTGTTCCACATACGCCAGGGATTTTAAAAATCCCTGACGCAGCTTAGTCATATCACTGATGTCCTCATCCGGCACTTCCGCAAATTTCACTTTCGTTTCCACGGTCAGACAGCGATCCTGATGCGCCATCCGGCCGATCAGCCAGATTCCCTGAAATACTTCTTTTCTTTCGATGCTGTATCCCTGATCCACTTTCCTCCGATAAACATGATACAGGGAAATGTTTGCCGCGGAAAAGGGATGCCCCCGATAAACACCTTCATATTCATTTTCCACCCGGCACTCTTCCCATTCCCCTTCCATAAATCCGTTTGCCTGAACCACTTCTTTTGTGATTGCCAGTTCCGGCGTATGTCGTTTGGATCCGAACACCCGCTCCAGTTCTTCCTTATAAAAATCTTTCAGATGCTCATCGATAAGTTTTCGATTTCTTTTTCTAATATGATGCCTCAGCCAAAATGCTCCCCCTGCCCCGCCAAAGGTGAGCACAAGATAGACTGGAAGATTCCGGAACCATACTCCGGCCACAAGACCTCCAGGAAAGCAAAAGCCCATCACCGGCAGACAGATCCGACGGATTCGCTGACTGCGTCTTAATTGTTCCGACAACTGCTGATCGTTCATCTCTTCTCCTTCTACCGGACAGTACCGCCCATAAGTTCGATCATGGTCAGATTTTCCTCACTGGTACCGCTGTAGCTGGAATATCCGAGGATAGATGCACAATAACTTCTGGTTTCAAAATCCGGGGACAGTCCGCTCAGCATGAAAGCGTCAATGACAGAATGACCTACATAACCCTCCAGGAAAGTACTGATATCAATCTCCGTCTCATCCACCTCTTCCTCCGTCATCAGATAGCTGGTCAGAATCTCCAGCGTGCTGCTCACATCTTCCGCCGCAGATTCATAGAGATAGTAGGTCTCTCCGTCCTCTGTCAGTTCAAAGCAGTAATTATCCCCTTCCTGTGACAGATTCCATTCCAGCTCATAGGATATATCCGTCTCATCATCAAGGATGGTCAGATAGTCATAATCCAGACTCCAGAGCCCGGAAATGGGCTGATCCTTGATCTCTCCGTCCTCTTCATAAAGAAGATCGAAAAATGCATGATCGTCTTCAAAATAGAATATCATGGCAGTGTCATCCCCGGAACCAATCCAGTACGTTCCCTGCGCCACATATTCAATCACGCTGGCCGTAACTGCCATTTCATCCAACTCCATCTCGGAATAAAATTCATCATCACTGACCGGCTCCGCCGGTGAGGTGTTATCAAAATCATCATTTTCCAGCAGCGGATTCTGCCGGACTGCTTCTGTCGTCTCTGACTCCTCCACCCCGGAACCTCCGCATCCTGTCAGCGCCATCACCAGTATCAGTGACAAAGTCCATGCCATTCCTTTTCTTTTCCTCATATTCCCCTCGCTCCTTTCTTTATTCCGGATTTGATAAATACAGCTGTGAGAACAAATCCTGATACCATTCTTTATTTTCCTCCGCTGCATCCATCGTTGCTGAAATTCCATAAAAATACGTATAGCCGTCCGTCTCCATCACCAGCACATCCCATTGCCGCAGATCTTCATTTTCACCTGCCGTATACACCGCCATATAAGCCGGATAGGAAAGGGATGCGGTCAGATTTTCATCCTGCTCAAAGGACAGAAGTTCGCAGGTATCCGATTCCGCCACGGCAAGAGCCGCATCCTGCAGATATTCCTCCACCGGGCACTCCCCCAGCCAGGAACTTCGGTAGGAACCATTGACAATAACCGTCTGTCCGTCCTCTGTCATATCTTCATAGAGATACGTGCCATCCTCATCATTCTCCGTCCGCAGATTTTCCATCCCCGTAAACGGCAGTGTGCCTCCCATCAGAACGGGAATGGACTGCTTTACCGTCTCTGACGGAATCAGATCCCCTCTTCCATCGCCTTTCGGAATCTCCTCTGACGTTTCCGCCTCTCTGCCGCAGGAAGAGACCGTGAGCAGCAGAACTGCCAGTATTCCAATGAACCATTGCCTTCTCATGTTTCTTTCCTCCCTGTAAAAAATCCACCGTACATATACAATGTACGATGGATTTTTTCAGAAAAACATTAACTAAAGGTTAGCTTTTTCTCGTGATATAAAGAAATGGGCTTTCCTTTGCTGAAATCGAAAGCCATCTCAACTTTTGTCTGATAGTTTTGTGCGATTGTGGTTGCTCTTTCTTCCGGAAGTCCATAAGACCTATACAGATCTGTTACTTTATCTTCCGTCGGCAATCGATTAAAATCGACAAGATCCTTGTTTCTGACATTTTTCATCAACTTCTCTTCCGAATCATAAAAACTTGTAATCTTCCTCTCTAATAGTTCATATCTGGAATATCGCTTTAATGAATCTGTATAAAACATACTGTTTCCTGAATCAAAGATAGGTGCCGGCCCTATATATTCCATCGTATCCGAGTTTCTCAGAATTCCAAAATTAAGAAGATGTTCGTCTGTATTGCTGATAATAAAATCTGTCAGCGTCTGATAATCCATGAAATTTCGGATGGCCCTTTCCTCAATTCCAAGGCTCACACAGATATCAATATAATTTTCATACAGAGATCTGTCATTTCTTATTTTTGATCCTTCAAGGACCTCATACGCAGATACAAATTCAACATTGTCATTTGTAAAAGATTCACAGCAACAATAAATTCCATTATCCTCCGTTTTCCCCGCATGATACATTACATAGGGAATCTCTGTATTCTGCTCCTTATGAATATGAGTAGCAAACACTTCATTAATTGCCTGCTGTCCAAAATATTTATAACTTTCTTTTACAAGAACCGGTGGAAACGCCTTCACATTCCAGTATTTTTCCATCTGCCCGCCCAGTGACGCATTGGGATCATAGGAAGTATGGTTGTGATATGGAACTTTCCCATCGCTGTAAGGAGCCAATCCTGATAATTTTACATCTTCGTAATTTAAATCCACATCTATGGGACAAATCCAATAGGCATCTGTCATGGAAAGAGCCAGATTTTTTGCCAGATAATTTTTCGTAGTAAAACATCCGTCCTCTTTTAATGCCTCCTGTATCATTTTTCTGGAAGCAGGGACCGCGCGGCCTTCCCACCACTTTTTCATTCTTCTGACATCCGCATTTCCAAGAAATGGAGATAACCCAGTACCATGATCCTTATAATTCTTTAACGTTCCTGTATCGTCATCAATGAGAAGTGATCCACAGATTTCATTTTTATGCATTAAAAAATACTGACTCATAGCATTTCCTCCAATTCCTTCTTTTCCTCAAAATAATCTTCTATGAGCATTTCCGGAATTTCATGTACATAATATTCATAGGCATTCGGAATCATTTTCTTTAAAGTCGTCAGGACTCTATCCTCACCTGCATCTTCAATATGCAGTTCAATGCCTTTCTCTGACCGAATCCATTTGTAATGAATCCCCTGATAATATCCATTACTGTTTTCCAACAGCAGAAACTGATTTAAAAGATCCTGCATCTGATCGTTCATATAACCATCTCCTGTTATAATTATAACCGAATTCCGTTATAGTCACAAGGCATGCTGTTCTATATTTTCCCAAGTCTGGAAACCACACGCCTCCTGTGCTATACTACAGTAGAATTCAAAACAAACAAGGAGTATCCCCATGAATATTAACGAAAAAGAAATCATAGAGCTGGTACACAACACAAAATCCATTATTTACAACAAAGAAATGGCCCATGCCGTCACCGTCAAAGGTGCTGCGGACTATGTGACCAAAGTGGACGTCGCTGTCCAGGAGTATTTGCGAAAAGAGCTGGCTGACCGGACGCCGGATATCATTCTGCTTGCAGAGGAGCAGGAAAATAACAATCTGGATCCGGCAAAATCCTACTGGATTCTTGATCCCATTGACGGCACCACCAACCTGATTCACGATTACCGTATGAGCGCAGTTTCTCTTGGCCTCTATGAGAATGGTCAGATGACCTTCGGCGTAGTCTACAACCCGTTTACGGAAGAAACCTTCCACGCTTCTCTCGGAAAGGGCGCTTTCTTAAACGGTGAACCCATCCATGTGTCCCACCGGGAAGCCCTTGATACCTGTATCATTGCCTTTGGCTCTGCGCCTTATGAAAAAGAGCGTGCCTCTATGTTATTCCCCATCTTCCAGAGAGTTTTCATGGAAACCGCTGATTTCCGCAGAAGCGCCTCCGCTGCCCTGGATCTCTGCTATCTGGCTGCCGGACGCATTGACGGATTCTTTGAGCTGAACTTAAAACCGTGGGATTACGCCGCCGGTTCTCTGATCATCGAAGAAGCAGGCGGAAAGATCACCGACTGGAACGATACCCGCCTTCCCTTCCTTGCAAATTCCGATATTCTCACCTGTACGCCGGAGATTTATGAGCGGATTAAGGAACTGCTGAAGCATTAAATTTCTGACGAAAAGATCCATCGTACATCGTGTATTATACGGTGGATCTTTTTGAAAACATGAACGAAAGGCCAGCAATTATTTTTTACACATTCTCATTACAGATCGCGTAAATCATTTTTATCTGGTTTTTATATGCCGGAGAAACTGTAAATTCAGTGACCATTTTCTTATCGTCATAAATTTTTATTTTTCGCAGAAACGAGTACTCATATCCCGTTTTTGCATGATACTCGCGCATATCATATCGCTTCGCAAATCCGCATCTTCTGCATGTCAGGATCTGTTTCTCTCTATCATAGGTGGTTCTGCTTGTCTGAACTCCCAGGCAAACCAGTGCCCAACATATGGCAATAAAAAGGATCCAGGATCCTGAGACAATATAGGCCCATATCAGCAGAGCTGCTTCAATTCCCCATAATATGGTCATGTATATAGGGTGTAAGTACACTTTAATCACAGTCGGAAACCCACCCTTGAATTCCCCTTTTAAATGTTCTTTCACGATAATCACATAACAAAAAAATGTTTCTGTTTCGTCAAAATTCAGTTTTTTCCCGTTTCTGAATACAAACTGTATTCCGCCCATATTTGTATAATAGGTATGTACAATGTCTTTACAGTCATAAACCCTTGTTTTCCGAAATGTATTTCTGTATGTGATTTTGCCCTCTTTATATACTACCAAAAAATTGCGTTCATACAAAAACAGATAAAGGCCCAGCAGCCCAAAGAGTACGAACACACTTCCACAAATAATTTCTGCACGAAGATCATCATCTTCACAAAAAGGCATAAGCAACAGCATAATCCCACAGAAAATCATAACAAATATTCCAAGCTGCCCTGTTGATTTCAACGGTTTTAATGTGCCAATATTTTCCCGTTGACTCTTTCGATGTTCATCTGCTATTTCTCTATAGAACTCTCTACTATCTGTATATGTCATAATGGCTTCCTCCTTCCGTACCTGAAATTTTTCTTTATTCTATCATATTTTCCAAAGTCTGGAAACTGCACGTTACTGCTCACTCCTGAATCAAGTTCTTACGCAGCCTGACAGCAAGTGTCTGGCCGCTGTGTGAACAGGTGACAACTGCACGACTTTTGTGCTATACTACAGTAACATTCATAGTATTTTAGAGGATAAAATTTATGGCATACGATTTTGAAAAAGAAAAAAGAGAAGCCATTGACGCTGGCAACAAGGCATTGGAAAGCCTTCTTACCGCAAAAGAAAATCTGGACAGTGCCCACAACTGGGGACTTTTTGATATGTTCGCCGGAGGGCTTATCTCCAGTCTGGCAAAGCAATCTAAAATGAAAAAGGCCCGCCAGAATATGGAACAGGCCAAATGGGATCTGCGAAATTTCAGCGAAGAACTGAAAGATGTGAATATGATTTCTCATCTGGATATTGAGACCGATGATTTTCTCTCCTTTGCCGACTGGTTCTTTGATGGATTTTTCGTGGACTGGATGGTGCAGGACCGCATCAACACCGCCAGAGACCAGGTGGAAGAAGCGATCCAGCGGCTGCAATCGGTGCTTCAGAAGCTGGAAAACAGTTAAACTCCCGGCAGATTCCAGTCTTCGATTTTTCCTTCCGTAATGGCATGGAACAATCGCTCTTTGGTGCCTGGATGCTCTCTCTGCAGCTGCGCTACCAGATCTTTCGCATAAGCACGTTTCGTTGTTCCGTCAATGGGGCAGGGGCTTTTCAACACCGGAAACTCCTGCCTTTTTACAAAGCCTTTAACCTGCGATTCTTCCACCAGCATCAATGGACGGATGACCCGCAGGTTTTTGTCTTCAAAAAGGGTCACCGGCGGAAATGCATAAAATTTCCCCTGAAAAATCATAGACATGAGCATGGTCTCCACAAAATCATCCTTATGGTGTGCGTAAGCAATCCGGGTGCAGCCAAGCCGAACTGCTTCATCCACCAGCGCTCCCTTTCGAAGTTTCGCGCATAAGGAACAGGGATTGCTCTCCTTCCGCTCCTCCATGACGATCTTTCCAATCTGCGTGGAAATGAGCGTCAGTGGCACATCCAGATTTCTGCAGAATTCCTCAATTCCCGTAAAATCCGTATTATCATAACCAAGATCCACACAGATCGCGCAGACCGTAAAATGCTTGGGATAAAACTGCGATAACTTTTTCAGCGCATAGAGAAGCGTCAGACTGTCCTTTCCGCCGGACACTCCCACCGCAATTTTGTCTCCCTCTGCAATCATGTTATATCGGTCCACCGCCTGGCGGACAAGACTTAATAGCTTTTGAAGCTGCATAGGTACTCCTTTTGTTCTCCACAGAAAAAGAGGCGCGGCACACCGCAGCCTCTTTTTCCGTTCTTTTACATTTCCAGAAGTTCCAGAATCTCTTCCAGCGGATGAAATCCTGTGATTCTCCGGAATATCTGCTCACCATTCATGATCAGCATCGTGGGTACCTGCATGACCTGAAACTGTTCTGCCAGCTGTGGTTCTTCGTCCACATTGACTTTACAGAATTTCACATCGCAGGCTTCCTCCGCTGCCTGTTCCAGAACGGGGAGCTGTGCTTTACAGGGGCCGCACCAGTCTGCGTAGAAGTCCAGCAGCACCGGCACACCCGCCTCTGTCACTTCAGTCTGAAAATTGTCCCCGGCAATCTTTTTGATTTCCAATCGGCACACTCCTTTCTGAACTGCACAGTAGCAGTGTGCCCCAAAATCAGTAAAACTATTTCTGGGTGTAAACGCGGATCACGGAAGCAACCTCCCGGATCATGGACATTTCGCCAAAAATCATCAGTGCATCTTCGAGATGTCTGGTCTCTACTTTATCGGTAACGACAACCAACTCTGCCACACCGTCAACGGCCGGTTTCTGAATCACCTGATTGATGCTGACGCCGTTATTGCCAAGAACACCTGCCACACCTGCCAGAATACCGGTGCGGTCTTCTACGATCAGGCGCAGGAAATATTTATGTCTTGCCTCTCCTGCCGGTTTTATCGGGAGATTCTTATAGCAGCTGCAGCCAATTCGTCCGCAGCAGCTATACTGCATGTTTCTTGCCACGCTGATGAGATCACCTACTACTGCGCTGGCTGTCGGGAACTCCCCTGCTCCTCTTCCCTGGAACATGGCGTCGTCCACCGCGTCACCATGAACAAAGACTGCATTGAAGGAATCGTTGACATTTGCCAGCGGATGGGTACTCGGAATCATCATGGGAGATACACCGACTTCCATCTTACCCTCTTCATTTCTTGCCACGCCGAGGAGCTTCAGCGTATAGCCGAACTCTTTGGCATACTGGATGTCTTTTGCAGTAATCTTTGTGATACCCTTCACATCCACATCCTCAAAGGTAACCCTGGAATGAAATGCGATGGAAGCAAGAATCGCCATCTTACGGCCTGCATCCAGACCTTCCACGTCAGCAGTCGGATCCGACTCTGCAAAGCCAAGTCTCTGTGCTTCTTTCAGTGCATTATCAAAATCCCAGCCTTCCTGGGTCATTTTGGTCAGAATATAGTTGGTGGTACCATTGACAATTCCCATCACTTCCGTGATCTCATTACCTGCCAGACACTCCTTTAAGGGACGGATAATCGGAATACCGCCGCCAACTGCTGCCTCAAAACAGATATCGCAGTGATTCCGCTCAGCTGCTTCCATCAGTTCCTGTCCGTGCTCTGCCAGCAGATCCTTGTTGGCAGTTACTACATTTTTGCCGGCTTCCAATGCCTGCAGAATATAGGTTCTTGCCGGTTCCACGCCGCCCATCAGCTCAATGACGATGCTGATCTCCGGATCGTTAATGATACCTTCCCAGTCATCGGTCAGCACTTCTGACGGAATGCCCTCTCTCTTCTTCTGCAGATTCTTTACCATCACTTTGGTAATTTTCAGATCCGCACCCACTTTGGCCTGCATCTCGGCAGATCTTCTCTCCACCAGCTTGTAGACGCCACCGCCTACGGTTCCGGCACCCAGAAGTGCCGCCTTGATTTCCTTATATTTGCTCATTCTTCTCCTCCAAACAGTACCTCTTCCACAATGGCAGCCGCATCCATGATGCAGTCTGCGCAGGAATGAATCGGTGTTCCGGTTGTGATCCCTTTCAGCTCACAGCAGACGGTCGATCCGCATTTCTCGCGGAACTGATTTACCATAGCTTTGGACAGCTGATAAGTTCTTCCCTTCGTCTTCGGCGCATCAATGGCCCCGTCACTGTTCTTCAGTCCTGCCAACAGCACTGCTCCTGACAGAGCGCCGCAGGTGGCCTGCATGCCGCCCATTCCTGCACCAAATCCTTCCGTCATGCGGAAAATATCTTCCTCCCTGTAACCAAGAAGGTCACAATAAGTGCAGGCCACTGCCTGCGCGCAGTTAAATCCTTTGTCATGTCTTACGATGGTATCTTTAATTCTGCTGTCCATAGTTTTCTCTCCTGTTTTTTAGATATTTACACTGATATTTTTCGGTGTATATCCGTTGTCCTGCAGTGCTTTGATAATCCGCTGTTTATGCTCGGTTCCAAATGCCTCCAGCGTGATCTTCAGCTCTACAGCTGCATTTCTGTTGATACTGATGAACTGGTTGTGATCCAGACGGATGACATTACCCTGCTCTTTTGCAATGATAGAAGCCACACGGACCAGCTCGCCCGGCTTGTCCGGAAGCAGTACGGAGATAGAGAAGATACGGTCTCTCTGAATCAGTCCGTGCTGTACTACAGAGGACATGGTGATAATATCCATGTTGCCGCCACTTAAAATGCAGACAATCTTCTTATTCTTTACATCCATATGTTTCAGGGCTGCCACACTTAAAAGTCCGGAGCCTTCCACGATCATCTTATGGTTCTCTACCATATCAAGGAATGCAACGATCAGCTCATCATCCGGTACAGAGATCACCTGATCAATATTTTTCTGAATGTACGGAAAAATCTTCTCGCCCGGTTTTCTGACTGCGGTACCGTCTGCGATCGTTGCACTGTGGTCAAGGCATATTACTTTGCCCTGCTGCAGAGACTGCTCCATGCAGTTTGCTCCGGTGGGCTCCACTCCAATGACTTTGATCTTCGGGTTGAGCATTTTTGCCAGAGTTGCCACTCCGGATGCCAATCCACCTCCTCCGATGGGAACCAGAATATAGTCTACCAGCGGAAGCTCTTTGAAAATCTCCATGGAAATGGTTCCCTGTCCGGTTGCCACATCCAGATCATCAAACGGATGAATAAAGGTATAGCCATGCTCCTTGGAAAGCTCCACTGCGTGAGCGCATGCCTCATCATAGTCATTTCCGTAGAGAACCACTTCTGCACCATACTCTTTGGTATGATTTACTTTAATCAGCGGAGTAGTGGTCGGCATAACGATCACGGCTTTACAGCCATACTCTCTTGCCGCATAAGCGACACCCTGTGCATGGTTTCCTGCGGATGCGGTGATCAGTCCTTTCTGACGGTCTTCCTCGCTTAACGTGCTGATCTTGTAGTAAGCACCGCGGATTTTGAAGGCTCCGGTTTTCTGCATGTTTTCCGGTTTCAGGTATATCTTGTTTCCGGTCTGCTCACTGAAGCACTGGCTGTACATCAGCCCGGTCTTATTGGTGACCTTGCCTACGATCTCGCAGGCCTCCTCAAATTTTTCCAAAGTCATTTTGTCTGCCATTGGTGTTTCCTCCTGTTGTAATATGTGTGTTGTGTTTGCGAAAAAATGGTAACTATTCAGAGCCATGCACATGCCCGTAAATATGTGACTCATGCTTGCATGAAAGAACATATTTCGGAGCATGTATATGGCGAGAAGCCATACATGAGCAAAAGTAAGGCTGCGTAGCAGCGGTTTTGCGAATAGGGTTCTGAATACAAAAAATGTATTTTAGTCTTCGGTCTCAGTCAGGAACAGTGCATTTACAAATGTGTCTGCGTCAAATTTCTGTAAATCGTCAATATGTTCTCCGACACCGATGTACTTCACAGGGATATTCAGCTCTGACTGAATGGCTACGGCGATTCCGCCCTTTGCAGTTCCGTCAAGCTTTGTCAGAATAATACCGGTCAGGTCTGCTACCTCACCAAACTGTCTTGCCTGCTCCAGTGCATTCTGTCCGGTAGTTCCGTCCAGTACAACCAGAGTCTCACGGTAAGCATCCGGGAACTCCCGCTCAATAATACGGTTGATCTTCTTCAGCTCCTCCATCAGGTTCTTCTTATTATGAAGACGGCCTGCAGTATCAATGAGCAGAACGTCTGCTTTTCTTGCCTTTGCTGCACATACAGCGTCATAGACAACAGATGCCGGGTCTGCGCCCTCGCTGCCTCCGATGATCTCCACGCCTGCACGGTTCGCCCATTCGGTCAGCTGCTCGCCTGCTGCCGCACGGAAGGTATCTGCTGCTGCCAGAATGACCTTTCTTCCCTGGTCTTTCAGTTTGCCAGCCAGCTTTCCAACGGAAGTGGTCTTTCCTACGCCGTTGACACCAATAACCAGCACAACGGATGTCCGATGCTCAAACTCATAAGCGGTCTCGCCTACCTGCATCTGCTCCTTAATGCTGTTGATCAGCAGTTCCTTGCACTCCTGCGGATTTTTAATGTGCTGCTCTTTTACTTTCTGTTTCAGATTGGCAATAATGGATGTGGTCGCATTGATTCCAATATCACCCATCACCAGAATTTCCTCGATCTCGTCATAGAAATCATCATCAATATCCGAAAATCCGCTGAAAATAGCGTCCATACCGGACACAATATTATTTCTGGTTTTTGTCAGGCCTTCTGCCAGACGTCTGAAAAAACCTTTTTTCTCCTCAGCCATAACATTTCCCTCCTATTTGTCCAGATCATTTTCGATCAGATTGACTGATACCAGGGTGGACACACCCTTCTCCTGCATGGTAATACCATACAGACGGTCTGCCGCGTTCATCGTGCCACGTCGATGGGTGATCACGATAAACTGCGTATCTTTCGTAAGTTTATGTAAATACTTTGCAAAACGGTCAACGTTGGAATCATCCAGCGCTGCCTCGATCTCGTCCAGAAGACAGAACGGGGACGGCTTTAAGTTCTGAATGGCAAATAATAACGCAATGGCCGTCAGTGCCTTCTCTCCACCGGAAAGCTGCATCATGTTCTGCAGTTTCTTTCCAGGCGGCTGGGAGATAATCCGGATACCGGTCTCCAGCACATCGTCCTCGTCGATCAGTTCCAGCGTACCTTTTCCACCGCCGAACAGTTCCTTGAATGCTTTGTCAAATTCCGTCTGGATCAGCACAAACTGCTCCTTAAACTGCCGTTTCATGCCTTCATCCAGTTCCTGAATGACCTGCTTTAATGCTTCTTCTGCTTCCTGCAGATCATTTCTCTGGCCATTCATAAAGGTGTACCGCTCGGAAATCTCTTTGTAATCGTCGATAGCGTTCACATTGACATTTCCAAGGCCTTTGATCTCCTCTTTTACCTGGCTGCAGCTCTTCTTCAGATCCGGGAGGTTGTTGTATTCCTCATTGCGGAATGAAAGTGCCGCATTATAAGTCAGTTCATATTCTGACCACATATGGTTCATGAGACTCTCGGAATTTTCATCCAGTTTTTCTTTCTGGCTGTCAATTCGGAACAGTTCCTTATCCAGTTCGTTCATACGGGAAGACAGTTCTTCTCTCTTTCCAAAGAAGGATTTATGGGAAGCAGACTGCTCTTCCTTCTGCTGCTGCAGTTCTGCCGTCTTTTCTTCCAGGCCTGTCACCTTCGCCTTCAATGTCTCCATCTCCTGCTTCAGTGCTCCGATGCCTTCTTCCCGGCTTCTGGTATCTGCTTCTGCCTGCTCCCGGCTTTCGGTCAGCTGACGTTCTTCTTCCTTCAGTCTCCGGATTTCTCCGTCCACACGACTAAGGTTGGAAGCCGCAAACTCGGCTTTCTGCCGGATGGAAGCCGTATCCAGATGAATCTCTTCCAGCTCTCTTGCAGCAACGGTTTCCTGTTCTTTGTCTTCATCCAGACGCTTCTGATAGGTTTCCACTGCAAAGGTATGAGCCTTCTCCATAGCCTCAGAATCTTTCAGTTCTGTCTGATTCTGTTCTTTTAATTCTGCAATCTCCTTCGTCTGACGAAGCAGATCTTCTTCTTCCTTCTGTAAAGCAGCCAGGCCGCTTCCTGCCGCTTCTTTCTGTGCCTGCAGCTGTTCTGCATTCAGGCGGGCCGTATTCTCCCGCACCTTAATCTCCTGCAGTGCCGCCGCACACTGGTCAAGCTGTGAATAACAGCTGCTTCTCTCGTTCTGGAATTCCACCAGTTTTGCTCTGGCTGCTTCCAGTGTCTTCTTCGACTGTTCTACCTTCTCACGCAGTTCCTCAATCTCGCGGTTTCTGCTCAGAAGGCTACTGCTGTTGCGGAACGATCCACCGGTCATGGAGCCGCCCGGATTTAAGGACTCTCCCTCCAGCGTTACAATACGGAGCATATGGTGATATTTTCTCTGAAGGGCAATGGCATGGTCAATCTGATCCACCACCAGCGTTCTTCCGAGAAGCTGTGCCATAATATTCCGGTATCTGGCATCTGTCTGCACCAGCGTATGGGCAAGTCCGATGACGCCCGGTTCCTTTAATGCCTGGGGATTTTTAAATTCCTGCACATTCCGGACTGCTGTTAATGGAAGGAATGTCACACGGCCAAACCGATTCTGCTTCAGATACTGGATCAGACGTTTCGCCGTCTCCTCATCCTCCGTAACCACATTCTGGATACTTCCGCCAAGTGCAGTCTCAATGGCAGTCTCGTAGGTCTTTTCCGTCTGGATCAGGTCTGCAACCACGCCGCAGATGCCCTGCTCCTGATTTTTCCGCTCCATGACTTTGCGGATGCTTCCGCCATAACCATCATAGCGCTCTGCCAGGTTCTGTAAAGATTCCAGACGGGATGCTTCTCTATGATAAGCAGTCTGTCCGTCCTCCAGCCGTTTCCGGCTGATGGTAATCTGCTGCTGCAACGCTTCAATCCGCTTTTCCAGATTCTGACGCTCTGTATCTTTTTCTGTTAATTCCTGACGGACTGCTTCCAGTTCCTGCTGCCGTGCCTGCAGCAGTTCATCCTGCCCCATCTCCTCACTCTTCATCTGAATGAGTTTCTGGTTTACCTCCGCCTTCCGGATCTGGATCTGCTCCGTCATGGCGTCGTATCTCTGTAATTTTCCCTTGATGGACGCACGGTTATTCAGAAGAGCCATAATCTCGCTCTTACTGTTCTCCATGTTGGTCTGGCTGTCCGCAATACGCTGCTGGATTTCTTCCAGACGGTTTTCCGCCTCTTCCTGTACCTTCTGTGCCTGTGCCAGCTGCACATCCAGATCCTGCTTTTCTTCCAGAATTCTGCTGCGCTCCTCCTGGCGGTTCTGCATCTCATTTCCGATGCTCTCCATGCGCTCCTGGTAATGCTTCGTACTCAGGCGAGCAGAACGAACCTGTTCTTCCAGCACGGCGATCTGACCCTTCATCTGCTGTTTTTCCACACGGGCCTGGGAAGCTTCTTCCTTGGCACTGTCAATCTTACGCTCGACAGCTTCCAGCTCCTGCTCAATACGCTCGTACTCCAGCTTCGTATTTTCAAATGCAGTACGAGTCTCATCAAGATCTTCCTGGGTAATCTTTCTGGCGTCCTCCAGTTTCTGAAGTCCGGCCTTTGTCTGTTCCATTTCCATCAGGAAAATCTGAATCTCGTATTCTTTCAGCGTCTCCCGTTTTTTCAGATACTCTCTTGCTTTCTCTGACTGGCGTTCCAAAGGTCCTAACTGCTTTTCCAGCTCTGACAAAATGTCATTGACACGCAGCAGGTTCTGCTTTTCATCTTCCAGCTTCTTCTCTGCGGTCTTCTTACGCTTCTTAAACTTTACAATACCGGTTGCCTCATCGAAAAGCTCTCTGGCTTCCTCCGGCTTGGTACTCAAAATCCGGTCAATCTGGCCCTGTCCGATAATGGAATAGCCCTCTTTACCGATACCGGTATCATAGAACATTTCCTGAATGTCCTTCAGTCTGCACACTGTTCCATTTAAAAGATATTCACTCTCGCCGGAACGATATAACCGTCTGGTGACTGTCACTTCCTCATAAGCAACTGCCAGCTTGTGGTCGGAATTATCCATGGTAATGGCAACCGATGCAAAACTCAAAGGTTTGCGATTCTCGGTTCCGGAAAAAATGACGTCCTGCATGGTACCGCCACGAAGCTGCTTCACACGCTGCTCACCCAATACCCAGCGGACCGCATCGGCGACATTACTTTTTCCTGAACCATTCGGACCCACGATTCCGGTAATTCCGTTATGAAATTCAAATACGATCTTGTTCGCGAAGGATTTGAATCCCTGCACCTCTATACTCTTTAAATACATATGTCCTTTCCTGTCAGGGCATGATAAGCAGCTTCCTGTTCCGCCGCTTTTTTCGTGCGTCCGCAGCCGCGTCCAATCACCTTCTCGCCCAGCCTTGCTTCTACGATAAACTCTTTCAGATGATCCGGTCCCTCTTCTCCGACCAGCTCATAATGCAGGGGTTCTCCATGATGCGCCTGCACGCGCTCCTGTAAAATGGTCTTGCTATCAAAAAAGAGCTTCTTATGCTCCAGATCATTCAGCACGAATTTCGTGATAAACTCTTTTGCGCTAGTAAAACCACCATCCAGGTGAATGGCTCCGATCAGTGCCTCAAATGCATCCGAAGTAATGGACGCACGCAGTCTGCCTCCGCTCTGTTCCTCACCTTTTCCCAGAAGAATATAATCTCCCAGCGGGATGCTCTTTGCACAGAATGCCAGACTCTGCTCACAGACAATGCTGGCACGGGTCTTGGTGGCGTCTCCCTCCGGCATCTCCGGATAATTTTCAAATAAATACTCACTGGTGGTCAGTTCCAGCACTGCATCTCCCAAAAATTCCAGACGCTCATTGCTGTTCAGTCTGCCCATGTGATGTTCATTGGCATAGGAACTGTGTCTCACGGAATGCTCCAGAAGTTCCTTGTCATGGAACGTATATCCGATCTTTTCTTCCAGTTCTTCTAAATGTTTTCTGATATCCATTTCTTTCCGTCTCCGGTCCTATAAAGTAAATAAGAATCTCGCTCGCGAGATTCTCCGCCTGCGGCGGGTTGCTATTGCAACCTAATTCCATACCGACGCAGTGCGATCCCCGCGGAGCTTTTTGGTCGTATGGAAACGCAGTTTCCTATACGATAAAAAAGCCCCTTACAGAAAAGGGGCTTTTCGTTTGTCTAGTTTATTGCATTTTTAATCTGCTCAACAGCATCCCCGACTGATACGATCTTCTCAGCGTCCTCGTTTGAAATCTCAATATCAAATTCCTCTTCGATGCCCATAATAATCTGAAATACATCCAGGGAATCTGCCCCAAGATCATCCACAAAAGTGGTCTCCATTGTAATCTCATCCGCATCCACGTTTAATACTTCTGCAATGATTTCCCGTAATTTGTCAAATTCCATGATCTTCATTCCTTCCTAGTTTTCTTCCGCCTGGATTCCGGCCTTAATTTTATCGTTCATCCCCTGCTCCGTAAAGGTTACGCACTGGATGATGGAATTCCGCACTTCCACTGCTTTGGAACTTCCGTGGGTCTTCACAACCAGACCTTTCAGTCCCAGCATGGGTGCGCCTCCGTACTGACTGGTGTCGAAACGCTTTAATGTCTCCTTCAGCGCCGGTTTTACCAGAAGTGCACCGATCTTGCTTCGCAGGGTTGACAGCATTCCTTTCTTCACCATGGAAATCAGCGTTGCGCCAACTCCCTCGTAGAGTTTCAGGATAATATTGCCGGCAAACGCCTCGCATACAATGACATCCGCATATCCGGATGGGATATCACGAGCCTCAATGCTTCCAATAAAATTGATATCCTTACACTCTTTCAAAAGCGGGAACGTCTCTTTTACAAGTGCATTGCCCTTTTCTTCCTCGGCACCGATATTCACAATCGCTACTCTCGGATTCTGAATGCCCATTACATTCTCCATATAGATGGATCCCATCTTTGCAAACTGAACCAGATGAGAAGGTCTTGCATCTACATTGGCTCCGCAGTCAATTAACAGGGAAGCTCCCTTCTCGGTAGGCAACAGCGGTGCAAGAGGCGGTCTTTCCACTCCTTTGATTCTTCCTACAATCAGCTGGCCTCCAACCAGAACGGCTCCGGTACTTCCGGCTCCTACAAAAGCATCTGCTTCTCCGTTCTTCACCAGTTTCATGGCAACCACGATGGACGAATCCTTCTTACTGCGGATTGCCTGCACCGGCGGCTCTGCCATCTCGATGACTTCCGAGGCATTCACAACCTCCAGTCTCGACTCATCATAGGAATATTTCTGAAGCTCCGCGCGTACCGTCTGCTCCTGTCCTACCAGAATCACCTTCAGGTCTTTCCGAATTTCCAGCGCTTCTACGGCACCTTTCACGATTTCCAGCGGCGCGTTGTCTCCGCCCATGGCGTCGACAGCCACTCTTACAAGCTCCTGCATGCTCTCTCCTCCTTGTCGTCTATATCATAATACGAAAACCACTTCATGAAGTCAATACTTTCCCGGCAAAAAAAAGGAAAACCCACAGGGCGGTCACGCACCTTATGGATTCTCCCACAAACGTCTTTATTTACTCTTTTTACCAGATTGCAACCACCGTTTCTCCTGCTTTTGCGGAAATTCCGGTCTGATACTGCATTCCTGCCGTCTGCTCTCCGTCCATGACAATCTGCATCACTTCCATACAGTATCCCTTATCCTCCATGGCTTTCCGATCGAAACGAATCAGCTGATCCCCTTTCTTCACCTTATCGCCATTCTTTACGAAAATCTCAAAGCCCTCACCGTTGAGCTTCACAGTGTCCACACCAATATGAATCAGCACTTCCACGCCGCTCTGCAGTGCCAGGCCAATGGCATGATTGCTTCCGTCCATGGTGGCTGTGATGGTTCCATCATCGGGAGCCACAATCATTTCCCCTTCCGGAAGGATCACCACTCCACCACCAAGGGCACAGGATGAAAATACCGGGTCGGTTGCTTTATCCATCGGGATTACCTGTCCATCTGCCACTGCCGCCATTTCACGCTTCGGTGCGCTTTTTTTCTTAAATAACTGAAACATCTTTCTTCCTCCTGATTTACTGTCGTCCGATGATTCCCATTACTTCTTATCTTCCCCAGTATAGCAGAGCCTTACTACCGCGTCTATTCATTATTTCCGGTATTATATGGAAGATTTTGTCTTCTACAGATCTTCCCTGCCCGGTGTATGCAGGTTGAATTTCTGAATACAGAACCGGAACAGCACATAATACAGGGAGCCGCAGAGCAGCCCCACCGGCCACAACAGCCATGGATTTTCCGCCATGGGCGCATTCAGGCACAGTAAATAATCCAGAAGTCCGGCACTGAAGTTAAACCCAATCCGAAGCGGAAGCTCCGCACAGAGAAATCCAATCAATCCTGTAAGGAATGCGTGAATCAAAAACAGTCCCGGTGCCAGAAACATAAAGGAAAATTCCAACGGTTCAGTGACACCTGTCACCACAGAACAGATGGATGCTGTCAGCAGAAGTCCGCCTGCCATCTTCTTCTGTTCCGGCTTCGCCGCGTGGTACATGGCCAGCGCCGCACCTGGCAGTCCGAAAATCATAACCGGGAAAAATCCGGTCATATACATTCCCGTCTGTCCATAGATGCCGGTTCCGTTCCAGAACCGCTTCAGATCCGAAATACCTGCCACATCAAACCAGAACACCGAATTCAATGCGTGATGGAATCCCGTAGGAATCAAAAGCCGGTTTAAAAATGCATAAATTCCCACTCCCAGAGGTCCGGTCTCTACCAGAGATTCTCCCAGATAAACACAGATTTCATATAGTTGCGACCAAATGAACATCAATAACAGGGACGCTAATGCCGCATAAAAAGAGGCAGCCAACACAGCAAATCTTCTTCCGCCAAAAGCGGCAAATGGTCCTGGAAACTGACTAAACCGATATTTATTGATACAGGATGCACCAATGAGTCCGCACAAAATGCCTACCAGCTGATTATCAATATGCTCAAAGGCAGACAGATCCATCTGGCTTCCTGTCAGTACACGGATATTTTCTGCGGTCAGCACCTGCTGAATGACCAGCCAGCTGACCACCCCCGCCAATGCAGCGGTTCCGTCCTGCTCATCCGCCATTCCTACTGCCACACCCAGTGTGAACAGAAGACTCATATTGTCAATAAGAATGGAACCTGCCTTTACCAGAATCTGCGAAATCAGATAACTGTCCCCGTGTCCGACCGGATCCATCCAGAATCCCAGTCCCATCAAAAGTCCTGCCACCGGAAGACAGGCTACGGGCAGTATCAGTGATTTTCCCAGACGATAAACGTATTTCATAACCTGCATCTCCCTTGTTTTCTTTTTAAATGTGGCTCAGCAACACTACATTATGATTCATCATATCAAATCTGTCAGAGGCTGTCAAACAAAGAGAAGGCTCCGGTTACCCGGAGCCCACCTTTGGATATATGTGTTTAGGATAGTGGATGTCATTACATCAGCTTTTTGAACTCATCAGCTACGAACTGTACCTTCGGTCCAATAATAACCTGAACAGAAGTTTTACTCGGACGGATGATTCCGCTGATTCCTGCGGATTTGATTTTCTTCTCATCTACCGCAGTATAGTCTTTGATCTCCAGACGAAGTCTGGTGATGCAGTTATCAACGCTTGTTACGTTGTCTTTTCCGCCAAGGCCTTCCAGAATGATGGCTGCCATGCTGGTGAAATCATCATTTGCAAGTTCGATCTTGGTCTCGTCTTCCTCATCGTCCTCACGTCCAGGAGTCTTCAGGTTCCAGGCAGTGATTGCGAAACGGAACACAACGTAGAATACAATAGCTGCTACGATACCGATCGGAATAATCATCCAGGTCTTTGCTGCTGCCGGAAGGGAAGCACTGAATACCAGGTCAGTAAGTCCTGCAGAGAAGGAGAAACCTGCTCTGAAGCCAAGAGCCACAGTAACTGCTGCGAATACTCCGTAGAGGATTGCGTATACGAGATACAGTGCCGGAGCAAGGAACATAAATGCAAACTCAAACGGCTCAGTAACACCACAAATAAATGCACAGATGGCTGCTGCGCCCATCAGGGAAGCTGCTGCTTTTTTCTTTTCCGGTTTTGCGCAGTGAACGATTGCCATTGCTGCTGCAGGAAGTCCAAACATCATGCTCGGGAAAAATCCAGCCATGTACATACCAGCACTTCCGCCTGCTCCATTCAGAACCTCGCCTGCCCAGTAAGTACCAAGATCATTGATACCTGCTGCGTCAAACCAGAATACAGAGTTCAGTGCGTGATGCAGGCCAAACGGAATCAGAAGACGGTTCAGGAATGCATAGATACCTACACCAACTGCTCCAAGACCAACGATGCTCTCACCTACAAATACCAGTGCAGTGTAAACAATCGGCCATACAAAGAACAGGATAGCTGCCACGATGATGGATGTAATTGCCGTTACAATGGCAACACAACGTTTGCCAGAGAAGAAGGACAATGCATCCGGAAGCTTGGTTCCTTTGAATTTGTTATAGCATGCAGAACCAATTAAACCTGCAAGGATACCGATAAACTGATTACCGATCTTTGCGAATGCCGGATCAGCTTCTGCTCCGGTCAGGGTAGCTACAACGCCGCTGGACAGAAGATTGGTGATCATCAGCCAGGATACCAGACCTGCAAGTCCTGCTGTACCATCATTATCATCTGCCATACCGACTGCCACACCGATAGCGAACAGCCATGACATGTTATCAATCAGGGCTCCACCTGCTTTTACAAGGAAGAATCCTATGATCTGTGCTGCACCGGTTACGTCACCGCCCTGCATGGTACTCGGACAAAGCGCATATCCGATTCCCATCAGAATACCACACACCGGAAGGCATGCTACCGGAAGCATCAAGGACTTTCCAAGTTTCTGTAAATATTTCATCATATCTACATTCCTCCTTTTTTGAACTCTCGTTCGTATGTTGTTTTCATTATATAAAATCAAACCTACGATGTATAGTTACGATCTTCTCCTCCCTATGGACTATTTTCGATTCTTAAATATCTATAAATTTTTAAAATTTTCTATAAAAGTTTTCTATATGGACGATTTTATTCTTCCTATGGATTATTTTCCTGTTTTCAGTTAAAATATACAAAACAGATGAAAATAATCTATACTAGACTTATCTATATTGTTCGATAAGAAAGGATTTCCCATGAACTACGATGAACCTTATGAAGAGGAAGCTTACAAGACGCTTCGGAACTTTGCGCTTGTAGGGCTCAGAAGCCTGAAAATCCGAAACCGACTGATTATTTCCTATTTTATATCCACCGTCCTTCCTCTGGTATTTGTCTATCTGTATTCCTATTTCTATGGAAGTACTGCCATGACCGGACAGCTTCTGGTTCTTTCTATTTTAATTGCCGGCGCTGCCCTGACTATGACGACTTATACCTATTTAAGTATTGCAAGTCCTATCGATCATATGACCGAAACCTGCCAGCACATTTCCGACGGCGATCTGGACGCCCGGATTCAGGATCATGGAAATGACGAACTGGCCTTTCTGTCCGACAACATCGACGGAATGGTGACAGAGATCCAGCTTCTGCTGGAACAGCAGCACGAAAGCGAAGTCCGGAAACGGGATCTGGAACTGAAAATGCTTCAATACCAGATCAATCCCCACTTTCTGTTCAACACTCTGAATACGCTCTGTCTGGTAGCACAGATGAATCAGGACAAGGTGGTTGCGGAAGGTATCCGTTCTTTGAGTGAACTTTTAAAAAATACCCTGATCAATGATCACGAATTTATTCCTATTCGCGAAGAGATTGCCAACCTGAAACACTATTTTTCCATTCAGGCTATCCGCTATGCAGGCAGTTTTCATGTAAACTATGAGATTCCGGAAGAATTTGAACGCTATATGCTGCCGAAACTGATTCTGCAGCCGTTGGCAGAGAATTCTGTTCTCCATGGATCCTACAACGACGGCACCATTATGGAAATCGACATCCGCTGTCTTCAGGACGGAAATGACCTGATTCTTGAAGTGCAGGATCACGGAAAAGGATTTGATATGAACGACAAAACTGCGGTTCCAAAAGGGCTGGGCGGCATCGGAAGCCGCAATGTCAATGACCGCATCCACTTATATTTTTCAGATCAATACGGACTTTCCGTCAAAAGCGCCCCCGGCAAAGGCACGCTCTGCCAGATCCGGATTCCGGCCATCGATTCTGAATCAGCCAAACACACGGAGGAAAAAACAAATGTATCAGGTACTGATCGTCGATGACGAACCTATTGTAAAAATTGCCCTGCGCTCCATGATTGACTGGGAGTCGTTGGGATTCCACATCTGCGCCACTACTTCCAATGGAGAAGAAGCACTGGAAATGGCGGACCGCTTCCATCCCGATCTGATGATCTGTGACCTGAAAATGCCGGTCATGGATGGAATTGATCTGATCAAAACTGCCAAAGAGCGGAAAATGGACTGTGAATTTCTTGTTATCAGCAACTACGAGGACTTTAATTATGTAAGAACAGCTCTGGTGCTGGGCGCTTCCGACTATATATTAAAGGTCAGCATCAGTCCGGAGGAACTGACTTCCCAGCTTCAGAAAATCAAGAGCAAACTGGAAGAGAAACAGGCCCAGGCACAAAAAGAGCCGGAAGACAGCGTGGAGACTTCTCTTCTCCATCAGGAACGTCATGCTGCCTGGCGGGAATTTTTCACACACAAAAGTTATCCTCTGGAGCATCTTCTTTCCATCACCGGAATTGATGTCTCTGATCTGGGACCACTGGCTCTGTGTGAAATTTCATTCGACTGGTATGTACAGCAGTTGGAAACGCTTCCGGATACGGATCTGATCCGCAACACCCTGAAAAATGCGCTGGAGCACTACGACCGGAGACGGATTATTTTCTTCAGTCCCAGCAACACGCTGATTGTGCTTCCTCAGAAGGAACTGGAACAGCACCAGAGTACCATCACCGGACTGTCTGCCCGTATCGAGCAGTTGTTCCGCTACTATATGCCCGTTTCTCCTGCCATTATCTGCCAGGATGGGCTCTCCGACCTATTGGAAGCGCGGAAAGCTTATCACCATTTCCAGGATCTCCTGGATTTGAGCTTCTACAGAACGTTAGGACAGATTCATGCAGATGATTATCAGCTCACGACAACGGTGCCGGATGTTTCCTACAAAGACCTGGTTTCTGAAATTCTGGACCATACGGATGAAACCTGTCTTGCCTATGCATCGGAGCGGATCCACGGATTATTACAGAAATGTTGTGACCGGAACGTCATGCCATCCAAATTAATCCAGTATTTTGTCCGGTTTCTCAGCGAACTGGAATACCGGCTGACGGATGTAAGCGCCGCCGCCCACGATATGATCGCGGAAAGTTTCGAGCACATTCGAAATGACGTCACACTGGAAGAGCTGGAACGGCATCTGGAAGAAGTTCTGAAAACAGTCTTCACCCCTGCTGACACCCGGTCTGCTGCTACTGAGCAGTACAGTGCCGAGGTATTGCAGTCACTGTCCTATATCCAGGACAGTTACAGTAAGAAGATCAGTCTGGCTTCCGTAGCCGACCACGTAGGATTAAGCTCCGGCTATCTCTGCCGGATCTTCAAGGACGAGACCGGTGTCAGCATTAACTCTTACATCAATAACCTTCGTATGACCCGCGCAGGCGAGCTTCTGGCCGATAAGAACAGCTATATTAAGGAAGTGGCCATCTCTGTGGGATTTGAAGATCAGCTGTATTTCAGTCGGTTGTTCAAGCGGTATTATGGGGTAACACCCTCAGAATATCGGGCAGGGAAAGTTGGAAATTAAATTTAGGGAAACGCTGATTTAATCAGCATTTCCTTAGTAGAACAATAGCGGATGCATCAGATGGTGCATCCTTTTTTGTGTCTGAAAACAGGCAAAAAACAAGGGCTTCATTTCTGAAACCCCTGCTCTCTCAAGCTTATTTTCAATTAATCAACAGAAACGATCTCTTTCTTGTTGTAAGATCCACAAGCCTTGCATACTCTATGCGGCATCATAAGAGCACCACATTTGCTGCATTTTACCAAGTTCGGAGCGCTCATTTTCCAGTTTGCTCTTCTCTTATCTCTTCTTCCTTTGGAAGATTTATTCTTAGGACAAATAGACACAGGTTACACCTCCTCTATGCTTTCTCGATTCATTTTATCGTTCGTCGAACCTGCACAGGAGGTCCGTCTCACTCACACTTTATCAATTATACATACCTGTATTCAGAATGTCAAGTGCTTTTTTGAAAACTTATTTTGTAAGTCTCAGGGTCTCTCTTGCAATAGCCAGCTCCTCGTTGGTCGGGATCAGCATTACTTTGACTTTGGAATCTGCTGCGGAGATGACTCTTCTCTCACCACGAACATCATTTGCCTCGTCGTCGATCTTAACGCCAAGGTATCCAAGATACTCGCATACAGCCTTTCTGGTAGCTTTGTCGTTCTCGCCAACACCTGCGGTGAATGCGATAGCGTCAACGCCGTTCATAGCTGCAGTGTAAGCACCGATGTATTTTGCAACACGGTATACAAATGCCTGTAGAGCAACGTCAGCCAGATGATTTCCTTCTTCTTTTGCCTTCTCGATATCACGGAAGTCGCTGGAGATTCCACCGCTCATTCCAAGAATACCGGATTTCTTATTCAGGATGTTCAGCATCTCGTTGATATCGATACCTTCTTTGTTGCAGATGAACTGGCATACAGCCGGATCAACGTCACCACTTCTGGTACCCATGATCAGACCTTCCAGAGGAGTAAGACCCATACTGGTATCTACACATTTTCCACCGATGGAAGCAGAAATGCTGGCACCGTTTCCAAGATGGCAAACGATTACTTTTGCATTCTCCGGATCCAGGTTACCGAATTTGATAGCCTCACCGGATACGAACATGTGGCTGGTTCCGTGGAAGCCGTAACGACGGATGCTGTATTTCTCATAATACTCATGCGGAATTGCATACAGATATGCTTTCTCCGGCATAGCCATACCAAATGCGGTATCCCATACAGCTACGTTTGCTTTGCCCGGCATAACTGCCTCGCAAGCTTCGATTCCCATCAGGTTTGCCGGGTTGTGCAGCGGTCCAAGATCGAAGCACTCACGGATAACTTTCTTAACGTCCTCGTTTACAACGATAGACTCGCAGTATTTGGTTCCTGCATGCAGTACACGATGTCCTACAGCTGCAATCTCGTCAGTGCTCTTAACAACACCGTGCTCCGGATCCTGCAGAGCATCCAGAACCAGGCCGATAGCAACTTTGTGATCCGGCATAGCCTGCTCTACAATGTATTTGTCTTTTCCCGGTACCTGATGAGTCAGTTTGGAACCGTCGATTCCGATTCTCTCGCAAAGACCTTTTGCGATTACACTCTCATCGGTCATGTCGATCAGCTGATACTTCAAGGAAGAACTTCCGCAGTTGATAACTAAAATTTTCATGAATATGTTTCTCCTATACTAAATGATATTTCTTGGTGCAGTGATTATTTTACGATCTCGCCGTAAACTTCTCTGCCGCATCCTGCTGCATTGGACTCATCAGTGTCGATATGCATAGCCAGAGCGAATTTCGGGCTTACACGAACAACTACGTCACCGAATACAAGGCTTCTTCCATCGGTATCGATTTTAACAGATACAACATCTTTATCCTGTACACCAAGCTTCTCAGCATCTTCCGGAGTCGCATGGATATGACGTTTTGCAGCGATAACGCCCTCTTTCAGTTCAACCTCTCCACAAGGTCCAACCAGCTTACAGGCACCACTTCCGGCAATATCACCAGACTCACGAACCGGAGCTGCGATTCCAAGTGTACGGGCGTCAGTCAGAGAGATCTCTACCTGGCTTGCAGAACGAACCGGTCCAAGAATGGAAGCGGTCATCTCTTTTTTCGGTCCAACGATGGTTACTTTCTCATTGGAAGCGAACTGTCCCGGCTGGGAAAGGTCTTTTTTCTTGGTCAGCTCATAGCCTTTTCCGAAAAGAACCTCCAGATCCTCCTGAGTTACATGTACGTGACGTGCGGATGTTTCAACAATAAATTTCATAATTTATTATCCTCCTATAATTTTGTATAAATTTATAATGGTAACGCTGTCTCTGGCAGCTTTACTAACAATTTTATTCCTCGATCTCTGATACGAGGATGCAGTTCGGGGTCTCTACCTTTAATGGCTTTCCCCACAGGCTGAAGTATTTCTTTTCATAATTGATTTTGAAGATCGTCATGGTATTGGTTTCATGGTTCAGGGACATAATGTGACGGTTATCCGGGAAGAAATCTGCCGCTTTCGGATAATCCCCGCTGACAGGCAGAATGCAGATCTTCTCCAGCATACCGGTCTCATGTTCCACTTTGAAAATACCGATGCTGTTATCCCCTGCATTGGAGCAGAGCACATAATTCCAGTCTCTGGAAAAACGAAGCACACAGGCCGCGCTTCCGCTGGAATGATAATCATTCAGCGTGGAAATGGTCTGTACCAGCTCAAATACCGGACCTCTCGGTCCATCCTGGTAAGAGTATACACTGATGTAATTCTTCAACTCACAGATCAGATAGGCAAATCTTCCATCCGGACTGAACTTGATGATTCTCGGAGCACTCTCCTGCTCGCACCGGAGCATATCCACCAGCGTAATCTTTCCGGTCTCATAATTGAACTTGTAGATCTTCACCTGATCCACGCCCAGATCAACCGCACATAAGTACTTCTGATCCGGCGTAATATTGACACAGTTCACGTGCGGGCGGAAATTCCGCTCTGCCACGCTTCCAAGACCTTTATGAAAAATCTCGTCTGTCATTTCACCGATGGTGCCGTCCTCGTTCAGCCGCATGACGGTTACTTTTCCGTCGTGCCAGCCGCCAACGAACAGATACTTGTCCGCTTTGTCCGTAGAAAGATAGCAGCCGCGCATTCCAAAAATAGAAGCGCTGTTCATCGGTTCCAGATCACCATCCGGGAGAATCCGAAAAGATCTGACTCCCTCGTCTGAAATCGAATATAAATATTTTCCATTATGTGACTTCTTAATATAAGAAGGATTATTAATTGGAACCACCTTACGTTCTACTGCCCGTCCGTTCTCCACATCCAGATCGTAGATATAGATTCCTTTGCTGTTTCCATGGGTGTAGGTTCCCACATATGCCACATATTTCTTCTCTTCCACGATGGCTTTCCTCCGTTTTGCATTCCTTCGTCAAAATTGCTGAAGGAGTTGCTCACATTCCTTAAAATAGTAACATATTTTAAATCTTTTGTTAAGCATTTTGGGATTATTTTTCAAAATATTCTCTCATGACATCCAGTGTGTACTGAATCTCTTCATCCGTATGTGCATCGGAGATAAACATAGCCTCAAACTGGGAAGAAGCAACATAAACGTTATGCTCCAGCATATGGCGGAAATACTCTGAAAATTTCTTCGTATCAGAGGTCTTGGCACTGGTATAATCCACAACCGGCTGATCCGTGAAGAACAGGCTTCCCAAGGAACCAACATGATTTACCTGGCAAGGAAGATGCAGCTCTTCACACATCTTTTCCATACCGCCATAAAGCTTCTCGCCCAGTGCGTTCAGATGGGTATACACTTCCGGATGCTCATTCAGATAATGTAACTGTGCAAGCCCCGCTGCCATGGCTACCGGATTACCGCTTAAGGTTCCGGCCTGATATACCTGACCTACCGGGGATACGACTTCCATGATCTCCCGTTTTCCACCATATGCGCCTACCGGCATACCACCGCCAATGATCTTTCCAAAGGTAGTCAGATCAGACTGGATTCCAAAATATTCCTGTGCTCCTGCTTTTGACAGACGGAATCCGGTGATAACTTCATCAAAAATCAGTACAGAGTGATTGTCAGTACAGAGTTTGCGGAGTCCTTCCAGGAAACCTTTCTTCGGCGGAACAACGCCCATGTTGGCACCTACCGGCTCCACAATGACTGCTGCAATCTCTTTTCCCCAGGTGTCAAATAATTTTCCCACACCTTCCAGGTCATTGTAGACTGCCAGTAGCGTATCTTCTGTTGCGCCTGTCGGAACGCCGGAACTGTCCGGAACACCTGCGGTCATGACACCGGAGCCTGCCTTTACCAGCATGGCGTCACTGTGTCCGTGATAGCATCCTTCAAATTTGATAATCTTGTTTCTTCCTGTATAACCTCTTGCTGCACGGATAGCACTCATAACGGCCTCTGTACCTGAGTTTACCATACGCACCATCTCGATAGACGGCACCATCTCGCAGATCAGGCGGGCCATATCGACCTCTGCCTCGGTAGCTGCGCCAAAGCTCAGGCCTTTTTTGCATGCCTCTGCTACTTTCTCCAGCACCATCTCATTGCCATGGCCGAGAATCATGGGTCCCCAGGAACCTACATAGTCAAGATAGCGGTTGCCATCCACATCGGTCATGTGGGATCCGTCTGCAGATGCGATAAAACGGGGCGTCATGCCTACGGAACCGAAGGCACGGACCGGGGAGTTGACACCGCCCGGCATCAGATTGACTGCTTCCTTAAAAAGTGTTTCTGATCTGGTCATTATCCAATTCTCCCTTCATCCATAAAATGAGCCACTTCTTTTGCATAGTAAGTCATATAAATATCCACGCCTGCACGATATGCGCTGGCTGCCATCTCACAGAGAATCGCTGCTTCATCCACATAACCAAGCTTTGCAGCTGCCTTTACCATCGCATACTCGCCGCTGACGCTGTAAGCTGCCATAGGTACATCGGTCAGATCTTTGATCTCACGTACCATGTCGAGATAGGACATAGCCGGTTTTACCATGATGATATCGGCGCCTTCGTCGATATCCAGCATAGCTTCCT
>CAVFMZ010000011.1:0-41478 GCA_963623675.1 Firmicutes bacterium CAG:176
GAATGTGCCGATTATGACCTTTGGGCCTATCGGCATTGCACCGGACTATAAGAGAAAAGGCTATGGAAAGCAGTTACTTGATTATTCCATGGAGCAGGCAAAGAAGATGGGGGCCGGAGCACTGGCGATCACCGGAAATATTGATTTCTATGGAAAATCCGGATTTGTTCCGGCAAAGACCAAAGGAGTAGGCTATGCGGATGATCCGGAGGCTGATTATTTCCTCATTAAGGAACTGACACCTGGATTTTTGGATGATATTTCCGGTACTTATCAGGACCCGGAGGGATATTTTGTCTGTGAAAAAGATCCGGAGGGATTTGCACAATTTGAAGCGACATTTCCTGCAAAAGAGAAGAAAAAACTTCCAGGACAGTTATTTTAAACAAAGTGTGATGTCATAAGATTTGGAGGCAGAAAATGAACATTACCGTTATCTATGCGACGAGCAGAAAGATTAAGTCCTGCACCTATGGAATAGCGCAATTGTTGCTCAAGGAACTTCTGGGCGATGGCAGGCTCTATGAATTTTATCTTCCGAAAGATATGCCGCATGTCTGTACAGGATGCTATGGCTGTTTTATGGGGAAAGAGGAAAAGTGCGGAGGAGCGGCAGCTCTGGCTCCGATCCTGTCTGCGCTGGAGCAGTCAGAGCTGCTCATATTCCACGCACCGGGGCAGGTGAAATCATTTTTAGATCATTTTGGATACCGTTGGATGGTTCATCGTCCGGATCTTTCTTTCATGAAAAAGCAGGCAGTTATCAGGATTTCGTGGACGCTGTCAAAGCTGAAACATGCCAGAAAATGTTTTGCAATGGACAGGGCATGATGATGGGAGCTGATGGACAAATCTGGTTTGGAAATGTTGATAATGGAGAGGGAACTTCGGAATTATTAATTATTGGAATCAATGATATGATGGAGGAAAAATAAAATGAAACAGTACATTGTTGATGCATTTACAGACAAACCATTTTCTGGAAATCCGGCAGCGGTCTGTGTCATGGACAGTTGGCCGTCGGAGGAGTCCATGATGAAGCTGGCTATGGAAAATAACCTTTCAGAAACAGCATTTATTGTAAAAGAAGCAGAGGGTTACCATCTTCGCTGGTTTACGCCGGGAACAGAAGTGGAGCTGTGCGGACATGCTACGCTGGCATCGTCTTATGTGATATTGAACTTTTATGAAAAAGGCAGTAATGAAGTAAAATTCCATACACTTAGCGGAGAATTGACCGTTCACCGGAATGGAACTTTGTATGAAATGGATTTTCCAACATACGAGCTTAAGGAAATCCCGGTTACCGTCGATATGGAAAAGGCATTTGGCATCCGTCCAGTCAAAGCCGTGTTAGGCCTGGATTTGGTATGTGTATTTGAATCTGCGGATATGGTAAAAAATATGAATCCTAAGCAGGAACTTCTCCTTGGTATCGAAGGGCGGATCCAGAATGCGACAGCGAAAGGAACAGATGTGGACTGTGTGCCCCGGAGTTTTTGCCCGAAATTAAGTATTGCCGAAGATCCTGTCTGCGGATCTGCACATTGTCAGATCGCTGTATACTGGGCAGAAGAATTAAAGAAGAAAGAGATTACGGCGTATCAGGCATCGAAGCGTGGAGGCTATCTGCACTGCACACTCCAGGAGGAAAATCGGATTACCATCAGTGGAGAAGCGGCGCTGGTGGCAGTATCGGAGATTGTTGCGGATTTATAAAGATACATTATTTGATTCATTTGTACATAAAATAAAAAGGGTATGTATTCCTTGACAAATTTGTTTGGAAAGGCTACACTATATCCAGTGATCGCACTATGGAAACTTGAGAAGCCCATAGTCCGGAAGGCTCCTACGGGAGCCTTTCGTCATTTATGAGGATAAATCAGTAACGAATGAGGGAAGGTGGGAAACTTGGAGAGAAAGCAATTTTTAACATATCATGAACAGATTACTTTTCTGGAAGAAAGAAAAGGTCTGATTATTTCTGATAAAGAATATGCAAAAAAGATATTGCTAAAAATAGGGTATTTCCCACTGATTAATGGATATAAAGAAGTTTTCAAGGAATTGGGTAATGATCAGTTCCAAAAGGGGACAACATTTGAAGATATCTATGAACTATATAACTTTGATAATGATTTAAGAAATATTTTTCTTAAATACATATTGATAGCGGAGCGTAATATAAAGTCGTCGTTATCGTATCATTTTTGTAAAGAGTATAGAGACTTGCAGTCAGACTATTTGAACGTAAATAATTATGACTATACAGGGAAAAAGAAAAATGTCATAAACAAAATGCTGAAGATTGTATCCGGGCAGATACGATATGATAGTGATTATGTGTATATTCGGCATTATATGAATGAATACAAGTATGTTCCTTTATGGGTATTAATGAATGTTTTGACAATTGGACAGTTATCAAAAATATATACCAGTCAGAAAGGCCGTATACAGATTAGGGTGTGTCAGGATTTTGGGCCTTTGAAAGTAAATGAGATGGGAAAAATGCTGGCGGTTATGACAAAATTTAGAAATGTCTGTGCTCATAATGATCGATTATTTGATTTTCGCACAAAAGATGCATTGTTGGATAGAAATATTTACGAGCGTTTACAGATTCCAAAGGAAAAAGGGCGTTATAAATATGGTAAAAATGATCTTTATGCACAAGTTATTATTTTGAAATTATTATTATCAGAGGAAGATTTTCATGTGTTTTTTCGCGATCTAAAAATGTGCTTCAAAAAATATTCGATATATAAGGAAATACTTGAAAAAATGGGATTTCCTAAGAATTGGGCGCAAATTGGTAAGATCAAGAAATACACAAAATTAGAAATGTATTGAATCACTTAAAAACCTGCTGTTCGATAGGTGTAGTTGTCTATGGAGCAGCAGGTTTTTCTTTATTTATTTCTTGAGTTCTTTATCCGAGAAAATATGGATCAGTGCCAGCACAGCGGAATACAGCATGGTAAATACCATGATCGTTACGGCTGTTTCGTACATATTGTTGACGTTCCATACATTTCCGGCCAGATCGGTGATCGCTGTTGTATTATGCATCTGGAAAATGTACTGACCAATATAGGAACAGCCCAGGAAAAGATAGATCAGTACCGGCTGCAGCCAGAATCCTCTGGTATGCATTTCATCAGAATTTTTCTGGCGGATCTGCTGGCGGGACAAATATAGGGCAAACAGCTGGAATACGATATAAGTGGTCATAAACCAGCCAAGGAAATTTACAAGCGGAACGCCGAACACACCGCCGCCATCTTCCCAGATCCAACCCTGCATGAAGGTAGAGGTGGACGGATCCTGAACCAGGTCAAACTGACACATGACAAATGCACTGACGACCGGGACTGCAATAAGATTGAATTTATTTTCCGGATGCCGGTCTGCATGATTGAGAATCAGGCAGGCAATCGTCCAGCTCAGATAGCATAGTGCTACATAAAAGACGCCAACCAGGATCGGAACCTGGTCAATATGAGGCATATTCATATTGTAGTGGTAAGCACCGAAGGGAAAACCTGTGTGGATGCTAAGATCCTCGAAAAATGTACTTACTACAAATGCAATCGCCAGAAATACAGCAGTTGTCTTTCCGTCATATCTGCGGACAGAGTGAAGTATCATCAGCGGAACACCCATAAAAATGATATTTCCGGGAACGGACATAGGCTGTCCTGCAAACACAAAGATAGCCACAGCGTACAGAGCAACCAGCAGCCATCGAATTCCATTGTTCCAGTCTCGTTGTTTCTTTTCTGAAGTCATTGAAAAATCCTCCTTATAAAATATGAGTTGTTTAACCAACACGTGTATGGTAACATAAACATATAAAATAACAATATGCAGATCATTTCAGGCTGCATGGTAAGCAACATTTTAGAAGGAACTGTTGGAAAAAAGAAAATGGAAGAAGGAAAAATTACAGACCGCCGGGTAAGGCGGTCACAGAATCTGATAAAGAATGTATTTTATGAACTGGCAGAAGAGAAAGAAATATCAAAAATTACTGTGAAGGATATTTGTGACAGGGCAGATATTAACCGCTGTACATTCTATGCTCATTATGGAAATATCGATGTGTTTCTGGATGCCCTAGAACAGGAATATGCCCAGAAATTTCTGGATGCTTTTTCGCTCTATCATTATGATCAGAATTCCTCCCAAATAAAGTATTTTTAAAACCCGCCAATTTCTCATTCGAGGAAGCAGCTGCAGTTCCGACTTCCGGACTCATTGCGCTGGAAGCATGCCAGAAAGCGAATATCAGAACAGGGGCTTCGGTATTAGTGTACGGGGCTTCCGGCGGTGTGGGGCAGTTTGCGGTTCAGATTGCCAAGGCCCTGGGCGGAACGGTCACAGCAGTGTGCAGTTCCCGAAATATTGAAAATATGTATGCACTGGGAGCAGACAATGTGATCGATTACACCAGAATGGATATTTCTGGTCTTAGCAGACGGTTTGATGCGATTCTTGGTGTGAATGGTAATATGACTCTTAAAACTTATAAAAATCTGCTTCAGAAAAACGGAACCTATGTAGCAATTGGCGGCAAAAGCGCAGCAGGCGGCCTGGCCGGATCTCTTTATGCGCTTGGAAGCGGCAAATATATGACCTTTGTATTTTATGCATCCGCTGTAAACCATAGGCATCTGGTTACATTAAAAGAAATGGCGGAGGCAGGAAAAATCAGGCCATATATTGAAAAGACATTTCTACCACAGGATGCAAAAGCGGAGTTTAAGAGAATTTGTAAAGATCATGCAAAAGGGAAAAATGTAATTTATTTTGGCAGTATTATTTAAAAGCAAGAACAGAGCAAAAGCGGAAAACGGGATTTATGGACTTTTGTTCGTTTTGCTTTCAAGAAATTCAATAATATTGCAGGACATAAGCAGAACAAATAGGAGCTCGTTTTCCAGATACCCGGCTCTCAGATCCAAGTTTAATAAATTTCCCATATATACAATCCGATAAATCAGCGTATTGCGGTGAATGGATAATTTCAATGCCGCTTCGGTAATATTGCGTCCGTTTTGGAGAAATATCTGCAGACACCTGATATATTCCAACTTTTTTTCTCCACCTTTTTCCCAATAGTTTAATAATGTCGGATGGCACAGGCTCTTCAGGCTGGTTACCTGGCTTATGTTTTCTATCATACTGCTTTTGTAGATTTCCAAAAAGGAAGTCCCAGGTTTGTGGCTGTATTGCAGAGCCTGCTTGCATTGAATATATGCGTATTCCAAGTGCATAAAGTTGTGAAACTGCATAGATATTCCTCCACGCAGCCCGTTTCTTTTCAGAAAATCTGTCAGGATATCCGGAGTTACTGACATTTGGCCTAGAGTCCGAACAATGCATACAATACTGTTTTCATAGTAAAAACATAGTGAGATGGGAAATAGATCTTTCAGCCGTCCAATAAAGCTCAAACTGTCATTTTCGTATAGCAGTCCATTATCGGATGCCCGGAAACATGTCACCTGATAATCTGTTTCCAACTTCCAGTTAATGAGTCCGAGCTGGAACGCAACGATTTTTTCATCCATATAGTAACCGGAAAGCATTCTTTCTACAAAATAAGGCACTTCATCTGACGAACAGGAAATCTGCACATTCTGTAATATAGCCCATTCCATTAATGTTTTTATTTCCCAGCATAGTTGCCGCTCCCCGGCAGAAAACTTTCTTTTAGATGCAGCACCCAGAACACCAAAAAATTGATTTCGCCGGAAAATGCCACATGTTATCTGGTACTCTGAGTGTTTCTTTGAAAAATAAAGAACAGGCGCCCTGTTTAATATCATTTCTTCGTAGATTTTTCGGTTTAGTGCTATCGGCACTTCATCATTTGAAAAATGATGATTTGCCAGTACGTCGTCCCAGACGCTTCCTTCCTCATCTTTTGTAACTTTTCCGGCTTGTGCCAGAAGAATGGAATGTTTGTCAAACAACGCAAGTGGAAAAGGTAAAACAGACGTTGCCAGTTCCAGAATATCCTGAATGTTTTTCCCTTTGTAAATTTCGTCCATTACTTGTTTGTGCCATTGATTGTATTGCAGGACAGACTGATCCAGCATCGCTGTTATAGTATATAATGGCATGTTTTCTGGAAACAGGATTGCCCTGTGATTTTTCTTTAACAGTTCTTCATCTCTGAGTCTTCCCGCGATTGCAAAGCAGCAGGTCTTAGTTTCCTGAGAAAAAGAAAGATATTGTTCTTTTGTGCATATAATCCATATCCAGAAGAGCCTCCTCGTTCATGTGGCGAATGTCTCTGGATGTCATACCTTCGGGTGGAAAGAGATAGAAGTGGTGCGTTCCATGGCATATTTATTGCCACAGGTCGGACAGAAACGGTTGTGACAGCGGAATGGAACAAATTGGGGAACTGAATAGGAGAAGCCTATTTTTTATTTAACAGTAATGCTTTCACGGCAGTATATTTTTTCTCCGGGATCGGAATCTTTATTCCATCAGACATTGTTAAAGCAAATCGTTCAATAGAAGTTACATATAAAGGATTTATCAAATAGCAGGAATGGCAGCGGATAAAGCCCGTGCTTATCCGTTTATTAATCACAGACAAGCGGTCAATACATTCAAAAGTCTGAGAGAACATGTGAATAAGAGTGTGATTTCCAATGCTTTCCAGGTAAAGAATCTGTTCCGGACTGGTATAAAGAATCGACCGGTTCTTTCCTTTAAAATATAATTTTTTCGTAGATTCCGCATATAGAGTCATATGAGAGTGGGTCTCCAAAAAATGGAGCGGATAAATAAAATCCCTGTCATCATAATCAAAGGGGTTGGAAATATGGCAGACTCTGATGCGTGGAATATTTTTCTTAATCTCCCATGTCATGGTGATACGCTGATAGACACGGTTTTTTTTGCCATCTGGCCAAAAGGTATCTACAACAAATGTTAGAAGTACTTCGGTACAGTTGGCGGAAATATAAAAAGGCATGGCAGTCAGATCATATATCTTAAAATGCAGCATATTATTTTCTTTCGCAAAGGATTCTATAAGAGTTTTCTTCGTTCGTATTATCTGCGGTTTCGCAGGTCCCATCCAGAGAATATCCTCATGGCAGTAATCAAGAAAAAGCCGGATGTTATTGTTGTAATAATTGGTTAAAATGCTTGTGCTAAGAGTTACAATCTCATCAATAGACATAATCTGGTCTCCTTTTGAACTATAGGCAAGTTATTTTTGTGTAATAACAGGTGATATTTGTTATATATATTGTAAGGCTTTAGAGGTTATTTTACAATAATATTGTAGAAAAAACAAAGAAATCAACTGGAAGAAGACAATGGCGGAGAAGATAAGAGACAAAAGAGAAGTCCATATTGAAAACCAGGAACTGGACAAAAGAGTCTGCAGGGATCTTCTGCGCTATGACCTGATTCTGCTGCAGGCTCCGATTGGCTGGGGAAAACATACCTTTCTCAAAAGTTTCGCAGAAAATCATCCGGAGTTTTCCATACAGATACTGGAAAAATGTCATGCAGCAGAACAGCTTCAGTCCCTGTCGGAAGAGGATGGGCAGATTTTTATTATTACGGATCTGAATGAAATTCTTCCGGAGGAAAGTGATCGTGAGCAGCTGTGGAAGCGGATCGGAAAGAGCAGTCACGGGGAAAAATATGTGATTGCATCTGCAGCGCCGATTGCGGAGGAACTGCTTCCGTTCCGGGTAGCCGGACGGCTTATTACCTATGGAATCCGGGAGATGAAACCGGACCGGGAAGAGGTTCGTCGGTATTTTCAGAAAAAAGGAATTTATCTGAGTGAGGAAGATGCATTTCGAATTGAGAAAGATTTTCGAAATATGCCATTATGCATCTATATGCTGGAAAATCCGCTGAGCAGTTCAAAAAAAGGTTACTGCAGAGTGGTGAAAGAACAGTGCCTGGAAGACGTTTACAGCTGGATTGATCTGTATTTTTTCCGGACGTTACTGGTAGAAGATCAGAATATTCTTGTCAGATTAAGTTTTTTTGAAGAACTGACAGAAGAATTGATCTGGAGCCTGTCAGATTTATCGGTTAAAGAGACCAAAGCATTTGTACAGCGGCTTTTAAAGAAAGGAAGCATTCTGCTTTCGACCGGTGTGGGACGATGGGAGTTTACTGTACTGTTCGGAAAATTTCTGAAACGGTGTGTGCAGAAATATATGGATCAGGAGATGCTGACGGATCTGTACCGGAGATCCATGGAATATTATGAGCAGAAAAATGACTGCTTTTCGGCACTTCGTTTTGCAGAACTTTTAAATGACTGGGAACATATGGTGGCGCTGCTTGGAACCATTTTCCGTGGAAAACTTTCCTGTGATATATTTTTAAAGCTGGAAGATGCCTGCCTGCGGATTCCGGAACTGTATTTGAAAAGCTGTCCGGAACTTCTGATGGCCAGGGCAGTGCAGGAGGCAGTCCATGGAAATGCAGATGAGAGCCGGATGTATGAGCAGCAGCTGTATCGTATACTGGAGCAGGCATTGGGGGCAGAACAGAAGCGGATTACCAGGGCACTTCTCTGTCTGGAGAGGTTAAGGCCAGGCGGGGTGACGGCGGAGAAGCTTCGGCAGCTGATGGCACTGCCGGGGGCCGTGGAAATCCTGGACAGTGGGGAATATCAGGGGAGTTTTCTGCCAGAACAGATTTCCATCCTGCATGGAAATAAAGATTTCTGCAGCTTTCTGGAAAATGGAAAGGTAGTTTCAGAAGATGTCCTGCTCCTACGGCAGGCAGGGGCAGCAACAGGTTCCGGATGTTATATCCTGGAACGCTTCTTCCGGGCAGAAGTCTGTTATGAATACAACCGTCTGGAAGAGGCAGGAAAATTCCTGTCAGAAGCATTTTATGAAGCAAGAAGGCAGCAGAACAGCAGGCTTCTGAAGCTGTGCGGGCTGAAAATGGCAGATCTGATGATTGTCAGAAATCAGGCACAGGGGGCAGATGCGTTTGTGCTGTACCGGCTGGAGACGGAAGAAGAGGATGATGAATTCTGGAATGCCAGTTTTGATGCCCACAGGATGCAGTATCATCTTCTGAAAAATGATAAGGAGCAGATCCTGACATGGATGGGCCGGAAAGCCCCGAATGACAGAGAACGATTCCAAAGCCTGATGTATTATCCATATCTCATGAAGGCAAGAATCTATATCTGGCAGGAAAGCTATATAGCGGCGCGTCTCCTGCTGCGATTTCTTCTGGAATTTGCGGTCAATTATCAGATGTATTATCTGGAGATCCAGGTACGGATGCTGGAAGCCATTATTGATTATCGGGAAGGGCAGCAATGTTGGCAGGAGAAACTGACGGATGTTCTGGAACTTGGCAGAAGAACTGGTTTTATCCGGGTGTTTGCGGATGAGGGGGAGGCAGTTTACGAACTGTTATCTGCATTGGCAGAACGAAATGATGAGTGGAAGAAAGACAGATATATCCGGGAAGTGATGAGTGCCTGCCGGGCACAGATGCTGATCTATCCGGGATATTTAAAACAGAAAAAAGCATTCTCTGGTGAAAATTTCACCAGCTATGAAAAAGATGTCATTCATCTGCTGGCACTGGGAGAAAAAAATGCTGAGATTGCTGCACAGCTCTGTGTGTCGGAAAATACGGTCAAATATCATCTTAAAAATATTTACCAGAAGCTGGGTGCAAAGAACCGCAGTCAGGCGGTAAATATGATAAAAGAATATGGACTTTTATAAAGGCAGGAACAAGGACTACCCGTTCGGGCAGTGCGGTTCCTGCCTTTTACTGTCAGAATGTAGCTTAGAATAGAATGATCATATCCGGAGGGCGAAAAATGGCGGCAGAGAGAGGATTTGAGGAACTTCAGAAGAAGAAAAAGGAACATTTCCGTGAAACGGCTGACAGGCTGACAGCGGCTGCTCATATTCAGACAGAATATTTTGCAAAACATACAAAGATAGAAGGCTATTATGAGAGCCGGATACCAGGGCGTTTTTTCGGATGTGACCGTCTGATGAAGCAGGACAGCATGTTTGGAACGATCCAGCTTGGTTACAATCCGAATCGGGAACGGGTATTTCTCTTTGCCAATATGAAAACTTCCCGTTATGACACGGTAGCCAGCCGATATCAGAAAGAGCTGAAAGAATACCAGCAGAAAGCACTTCTGAAAGGAAATAATGAGAACCGGGCATATATTTCAAAAGGTTTTGAGATGGCATCTGTGCTCATTGAAAAGAGGGAAAACAAGCCATGGACCAGATATTCGATTCAGACTTATCTGGGCAGAAACAATATGGAAGCCATTCAGAAAACCATGCCGTTCTTTATGAGATCAGAGGAGACGGAAGAACTGACCCGGATTAGGAAACGGAGAAAAGAGATTCAGGAAGCAATCAGGGAGCAGCGAGAGCAACAGGAAGAAGTGAGGGAACTTCGGAAGGAAGCAGTGGAAGATCTAACTATGGAGAATCTGACAGAAGCCATTCTTATAAGAAAGGAGACGGCGCAGAAACATTTTTTAAGGAGGCTGAATTACGCATATGATTTTCAGAAACAGGACATCGAAGCTTACTATAGGGAAAAGAGAAAAATACTCCAGGAGACGGAGGAAAGAGAAGTACCGGAAGAAGTAGAACCAGGAGATGAAAAAGTATGAAAAACAAAGATGATTTCAGATTTCAAAACGAACTGGAATATCAGATGGATTTGTTAGAAGGCGTCCGGAAATTGTTATTGGTTTATGAAAAATTTTACCAGGAAGAAACAAAAGGAGATATGCTTCCGAGAATTGGTGGAAGCATCCTGTCTCATCAGGAATTGGTCCAGACACTTCAAAAATCTTATCCGGAATCTTGGAAAAACAAGGAAGAAATGGTGCAAGAACTCTTTCATATCCGAGAATGCGGTAGGAAAAGCATGCGGGAAAAGGAAATTGTCATTGCTATGGAATATGTAATCCATGCATTTGGACTTACAAATTTTGAATCTTTTTTAGTGATTCTTGCATGGGCGGCGCAGATAGATCACGAAATTGGACTTGTAATTTCCGCAATGAATGAATATCAGGGAGTGAAGGGACCAACGATTCATTTTTGCGCCAGACTATATACCTTAGAGAAAGCCGAAGCCGTGGAATTGAAAAGAGAGTGTGTGGCAAGAAAGGAACTGCTTTCTTGGCTGTTTGCAGGTATGGAATCAGGACAGTCCGGAGAATTGTTTCTGGAAAAGGGACTTCGACTGGATGACAGGATCTTTACTTATTTGCAGGATTATGGATCTTTGGATGATGAGCTGAAGATGTATGTAGATTATACATATCATCCGGAACCAGAACTTTGGATTCAGGAGGAAATACAGACAAGCATTAGAAGAAGCAGCGGGCAGAAGAGAAGAATCTTTCTTTTTGGAGAATATGGTTCCGGAAAAAAATATCAGGCATCCGCATTTTGCCAGGCAATTGGGCGGGAAATGTTGGTTGTGAGGGGAAATGTTCTGCCGGATTCAGCATATGACTTAGCGAAGTTGGTACGAATTTTGAAAAGGGAGACTGTTTTAAGAGGAAATGCTGTTTTGTGTTTTGCTGATTTGCCGGAAGACAGGGAGATTTCTGCACATTTGCTACAGGAATTAGGAGAATGGGAAGAACCTGTATTTTTTACATCAGTTTTTAAAAGTTTGGCAAAGCTGCAGAATAATGGAAATCGGATGATTCATATAGAAATTCCGGAAACATCTACAGAGGAACGCCTGATTTTATGGAAACATGTGTTGAAAGAAGAGGAGATACCGGAAGACTTTGATCTTCTGTTTCTGGCAGATAAATATCAACTGACACCAGGCGCTATTGTGACCAGTGCAGAAGAATACGAAAATCGCTTGGAAATGGAAGGCAGAACGGTAGAAGCAAAATGGCTTCTGGAAGCTTGCAGAAATCGATTGGAACATAGCCTGGGAGACGATGCAGTCAGAATTCAGGCGCAATACCAATGGGAGGATCTGGTGCTTCCAGTATTTCAGAAAAAGATGCTTCAGGATGCCTGTGATCAGGTGATGTATCATCATCAGGTTTATCACCTCTGGAAATTTGGAGAGAAGATTGCCTATGGAAAAGGTGTGTCCATGATTTTCTATGGCCCACCGGGAACTGGTAAGACCATGGCAGCTCAGGTCATGGCAAATCGGCTGGGAATGGAACTTTACAGGGTAGATATGGCGAGTGTTATGTCTAAATATATAGGAGAATCAGAAAAAAAGCTGGGAAATATTTTCAAACAGGCGGCGAAAAGTCAGAGCATTCTCTTCTTTGATGAAGCAGATGCTTTATTTGGAAAGAGAACCGAACAGCGGGATTCCAATGATAAATATGCCAATGCCAGCACCGCATATCTGCTTCAGAAAATAGAGGAATATGAAGGGGTAATGATCCTGGCGACAAATCTTCTTCAAAATTTCGACAATGCCTTTTTGCGAAGATTTAAATATGTCATTGAATTCCCATTTACGGATACAGAACGGCGGCAAAAGATCTGGGAACGGGTATTTCCTTCAGAAGTTCCAAAAGAAGCGCTGGATGTACAATTTCTTGCAGAAGAATACAAATTTTCAGGCAGCCAGATAAAAAATGTGGCAGTAGCAGCAGCTTTTCTTGCAGCGGCAAAGAAGGAACAAGTGACTATGAAACATGTGTTGACCGCGGTACAGCGGGAACTGGCGAAGACCGGGAAAAAAATGATCGCCAGTGATTTTGGTTCCTATTACTATTTGATGGAAGAACAGGAGGAATCGTAGATGCCAGGTATATTTGGAAAGTTATTCGGAAAATCATCAAAGAAAACATCGTCACCTGTGAAACAAGAATACAGGCCGCCTGCCCCAACCTCCGATCAGGAACGAGCGGCAGATCAGAGTTATAGAAAGCGGATTATGGACCAGGTTACACAGCTGACCAAAAATGCAGAAACTGCAGGAGGAGCTCTTGATCGGGAAAAACTGGATGATGCCAGGGGGCAATTTGAAAATGTACAGCGTATGGCAAGAGGGATGAATCTCCAGGGTGATTCGGAATATCAGGCATTGGAACAGGAGTTTTTGTCCAAAGCAGATGGAGCGCAAGAGACCATTGACCATACGGCCAGAAAGGATGCAAAAGTCAGGGAGCAGAAAGAAAATCTTCTGAAGCAAAAGGGCACTCCGTTGGAGACATTGATAAAAAAAGTGAAAACATTAAACGGAGGAACCAATGCAGATGCAGACTATCTTCCGAAACATGATGCCCCGGCAAATGCAGCGGCAGCGGAAAGCATCGGTCATGAGGCAGTGAAAAAGGACAGATCATCCATCGTCGGAGAAAAACTGGCGAAAGCGTTTACCTGGGCTGCATTCAAAGGATTTTTTAAAGAACGTTTGAAAGAATGGCATGGAACTATTGGAGCAATTACGGCAACAGCAGCTACTTCCAGTGGAATTGCCGGAGATGCCAAGGACTACAAAGAAGTGGCCGAAACAGCCAAAAAATTTGCAAAACGGGGAGACAAGACAACGAAACTGAATAAAGAGGATTCCGTTGATGCCAATGGCATCGTAGGAAATGTGTTAAGCCTGATAGGTGGTGTACTGCAGGTGATCAGTCTTTTGAAAGCAGGAGCCAGCTGGATTAAAGCAGCCAATGCCACAGAAGGAACACAATTAGATGCACAACAGCAGTGGAAGAATTTGCGGGGAGTATTCCATAAATTGGTGGATTTATTTGGAAGCATTAATGGAACACTCACAGTCTTTACTTCATTGGTACCACTTCTTGGAAGCTGTCTTTCGTTAACGCAGGGCGGACTTGCCATGGTGCTAAATCTGACAGATATGGTTGATTCCAGCGTTCATATAGAAATGATGAGGAGAGACCGTAATCGTATTTTTGAACGGATTCAGAAAAAGAAAGAAAAATATGAAAATGCAGCGACGGGGGATAAAGAAGCAGCAGCGGCATATACACTGAAAGAAGAATGGTACCGCAGCAGATCCAGTGATGTCAATGAAAAGAGAAAATCATTGCTTCAGACAGTGGCATTAGGAAATCAGGAGGGAACCTCCAAAATCCATGTGGTGAAAAGTGATGAGATGCGTTCCAGAAATGATTCCCGGTATTGGGAAGCCCAGTATGGATTGGGAGAGAGAATGGCAGCACTTCGGAATGAAATTGTGGAAGATCGGGCAAAAGAAGAACGAGGAGAGCACGTACAGCCAAACAGAATCAAACAGAATAAATCAAAACTTCGGCAGATGGAAGCATTAGAGCTGATGGAAGAATATCGGGAGCTGGATAAATCTCATAAGAAAATGAGAAAAGCTTTATATCATCAGTTGGAAGAGATCGGAAAGGGAACTGTAGGACTGGTTGGTTCCGGAACGAAGCTTGCTGGAGAGATTGCATGTATGACGGGAGTTGGTGCAGTAGCAGGTGCGGCATTGTTGGGAACCGCATCAGCGATAGGAATTGCCAGCGGTGGATATTCTCTGGCGCGTGGAGGCACAGCAACGGCGTATGGAATTACAAGAAAACTGGCGGGAACTGCAGATAACAAAGAAACCACCAGAAATGATATGGCCATTATGATGATCGATCGTATGACTGAAGTTGGAAATTCGGATGTCTGGACACAAAATGCAGGGTTCAAAAAAGAGACGGAGCTGGATTCCGTGGATCCTAAGACGATTGTCCGGCAGGGAAGAAATGTAGGCCAGCTGCACAGTGTTTTGAGAAGAGGACTGGATGCGGATATGCCGGAATTGATCAATGCGCCCAGTAAAGCAGAACTGAAAGAGAAGATCGCAGGCTCATTTGGACAGGGCTGATGGAGGAATATATGTACACAGCAGAAATGAAAATAAGAGAACTGAACCAGTTAAAAGAAGAACTGGAAGAATTGGAACTGGCAGCGGAGGTGCTGATGCCTGGAAAAGTGGCAGAAGATGTGACGTTGCTCGTATGTCTGCCCAGTGTGGATGAAGTACCGGATGATGTGGAGGATCTGGAAAGGGAAGATCTTCATCTGGCCAGTGGAATGTTGGTGGATCTGGATGATACAGGAAAAAGCCTTGCCAAATATCTGATTTTCTATAGTCAGATCAGAGTGAAACTGGAAAATCCAGAGGAACAAACCATTTTGAAAATGGTAAATTTCATGAATCGTACAAGTCGTGTGGGACATTATTTTTATGGTCCGGCAGAAGAAGGGCAGGAACCATTGGTGCAATATCGGGCAACGGTGACTGGTGCAGCTGGGGAGCCTTTTGATGCCGGAGTTGTAGCAGATACCATTCTGGAAATGGGGATGGGATATGATCTGACGAAGGAAATGTTGTTGAAAGAATGCACAAAATAACAAGATCGTAAGGAGAGGTATATGAATTACGCAGAGATTCTGAACCGCAGATTAAAAAAAGCAGGAAGAGATTTTGCAAAAGGACAGGCAGTGGATAAGAAAGAACAGCTGCAGGTTGTCTTACACGAAATCATGCAGGAAGAACAGGATACGGGCACGTTTCTTCCGTGGACCGAAGCAGTTCATCGATTAGAAATGGAAGAAATGGATCAGCTGCTTTTATGTGCTTCCTGGGGACTTTGTGCGGTGGAAGAGAGTATCTCTGCGGAACATTTCCGGAAACTTTATATGGAAATCTATGAGGAGGAGCCGGAAAATACGGCTTCTCTTCCCTCATGGTATCGACCAGTGGACGGCGGGATTGTTCTGGCGGATGTGGTAGTTTCGTTTCTGGAGGGGAGAAGCCCGGAACTGCCAGACGGTGTGAGGTTGGCACTGCCGAAAAAAGAAACGTGTTATGGAGCAGAATCCATTCTGGCGGATGGAAAAAAGATGTTCCAATTGGCAGAAAAGAGGGAAGAACCGTTAATCTTCTGTCTCACCGGGGAAAAGGGAAGCGGAAGGACCTTTCTTATGAAACAGTTGGCAGCGGAAGGAGAAATGACGTTGCTGCTGGTCGATGGCGACCGGTTCCAGGGAAGCAGACGGGAACTGAATGACTGCATTCTCTGTACCGCGCTGTATGACAGTTTTTTCTGTATTCGCATGGGAAAGGAAGAAAAAGAAGAACTGCTGCAGAATTTGACGGGCTGCTTTACCTTTTTCGGCATGATCCTGGATAGAGATCGGGCGCTGACAGAACAGATGGATGCAGCCGTGCTGACCAGAAGCACGGAGCGTCCAGGCAGACAGTTAAAAGAACAGATGGCAGAAGAGGTGCTGGGAGAACTCTGGCAGACACTTCCTGAAACCATGAAAAAAGCACAGATTGCAGGAAGACAGCTTCCGACAGGAAGTTATCTGCAATATTTAAAAAATATACGGGCGGAAGCAGAGGCAGGAATGTACATGGAGGGAACGGAGCTGATCCCTTCCTCCGGCACCAGACTTCAGCTTCTCCCGTCCACAAGAACCTTCGCGGAACTGAAGCTTCCCAATGCACAGTATCAGAAACTTCAGCAGATCTGCCGGATGATTTCCGCAAAGGAACAGGTGCTGGAACAGTGGGGATTTGGACAGAAATTTTCCTATGGAAATGGGATTTCCATTCTGTTCTATGGTGCTCCTGGAACCGGCAAAACTATGGCGGCACAGGTCATGGCCAACGAACTGGGAATGCCCCTTTACCGGGTGGATCTTTCCCAGCTCATCAGCAAATATATCGGGGAAACCCAGAAAAATATTGGACGGATTTTCGAGGAGGCAGACAAATGCGACTGCATTCTTCTCTTTGATGAGGCGGATGCCATTTTTACAAAGAGAAGCGATGTGTCGGATGCCCAGGACCGGTATTCCAATGCAGAGACAGCGTATCTTCTGCAGCGGATTGAGCAGTACAGCGGCGTGTCCATCCTGGCCACCAATCTTCTGCAGAATTTTGATGATGCGTTCCGCAGAAGAATTTCGTATATGGTGCATTTCCCTATGCCGGATGCGGCTCTTCGGAAAGAATTGTGGGAGAGTATTTTCCCGAAAGACACGCCGGTAGCCGGGGAGGTGGATGCGCTCATGCTGGCACAGGCCTTTGAACTTTCCGGCGCATCCATTAAAAATGCGGCGCTGCACGGCGCACTGCTGGCAGCATCGGAAGGGGTGCCGGTAGGAATGAAACATCTCCTTGGCGGCATTGAAAATGAGTATGGCAAACAGGGTAAAAATTTCAGTACTTCCCAGCGGGAACTGCTGGAAGCCTTTCTATAGAGCAGTACAGGACGGAGGCAAAACGGATGAAAAGCAGAGAACAAAAGAAAAAATGGACGGGAAAGAAACATGTCTGGTATGGAGCAGCCGGATTATTCTGTCTTGTGGCAGCCGTGCTGGTACTGATACTGGGAAATGGAATTGGGGCGAAGGCGGAAGAACGGACTGATTCTGTGATTGAAAATCTGAAGCCAGGAACAGATGGTATCTGTTCCATTACGACGGCTGAACAGCTGCTGGCACTAGGAAATGCAACCGCAGACCAGACGACTGGCATGAATTTTAAGCTGGCAAATGATCTGGATATCTCTTCCATCACAACGGCCGCGACAGGAACCTTCGCAGGAACCTTTGATGGCGATGGGCATGTAATTACTATTGAAAGTTTGAAGATCAAGGACAGTATATCACGATCAGCACACGGGGTTCTGTTTGGAACTGTTACCGGAACTGTGCAGAATGTCATTGTGGATATAAAGGATGAGGGCGCATATTATAAAGGAATTTCGGACGCGGGATTGAACCTGAATGATTCTAAGGAGCCAATCATAATACCCCAAAAAGCGTATGCACTAAATAAACCAATCAGTGAGCTGGATACGAATATGCAGGAGGCTTATGATGCAATCTCTGGAAAAAATATGCCGGAGACAGATTCGGAAAATTACGATACTTATGTGGATGAGTATGGAATTTATGAAGATGTGTATCTGGATCCGAATACGAATACAGAGTATGAAGAGTATGCAGAGGGCAGAGTCTGGTATCGAAAACTGACCAGAACGGTTGGAGAAGAGACTACCCATAAGAATACTGCAAAAGATGCCGGAAATGACAGCTTTGGTATTGTATGTGGAGAATTGTCTGGTATGCTCAGTCAGATCAGTGTGAATGGACAGACTATTTCCATTCAGCATCAACCGGCTAAAAGTGGAACAACCGGACTTGTGGAAAAAAGTACATTAGTGGAAACTTATTATTATAAAGTAGAAGAGGGGGATGTATACAAGTTTAGTACAGAGCCTGATGAGGGCGGCTGGAATAAGAACGTATCAGTGGAGGCACCGACTTTATATGAAACGAAAAATATCAGTGGAGATAATATGGCATTGCCGGGATTTTCACTGAAGGTAAGTGCACCCCAGGAAGTGGCAGCGACAGGAGCATTAAAAGAGTATTCCATTGAATATACGATAACAATTATGCCATTGGATACAACAACATCTTCCACTATAACTCTGACTGCATCAGAAACTGGTACGTGGTCAGGGACAGGAATAACGACAACGTCTTCTAATACTTGTACGGTCAGCAATATAACTTCAAACACAGAAGTGAAATTTACTTATAAAGGTACTGACGTTAGTGGAAATAAATTTATGAGTTTTTCTGGAATAGTAATGGATTCCGCAAATGGGCAGACCGCAAAAACGAAGGATGTATCTGTAAGCACAAAAATTGTGGATGGCAGTGATCAGACGAAAAGTGGAAGCAGTGCAGAACTGACGTCGGGAATGATGACAGTGGAAATGAAAGCCACGAATACAGATGGAACATATACGATGACTGTCAGTAATAACAGTACATCAGCAGCACTGAAGGATATAGTGATTACTTATCCAGAAGGATGGACGGTTTCTTCAACAGATAATACGGTAAAGATTGATCAAAATAGCAGGACTGTTACCATTGCTAATCTGGATAAAGCAACATCAGATTGGAAGGTAACACCGGCAACAAAAACTTTGACTATTACACATCCTGGAACTACGGAGACAACTACGAAGGCTGATGGTACAACAGATACGACAATAAGCTATCCAACAGCTGGAGAATTAATTGGTCAGAATATATCCGTTACTGCAGAGACAAATACAACACCGGAACAGACACTGTCATTTTCAAAAAATACAACAAATGCTCAAATTACCAATGATGTACTGGTAGCAGATGATCTTACCATCTCTGCAACAGCACCTCAATATGTGAAGAATGGTTCAAGTGTGAATTATAACGTATCGGTTACCAGTAAGCAGGCGGGAACAATTACATTAAAAGCCATGTCGAATGGAACGGAAGTTTCTGGAACTTGGAGTCCTTCTGTTACAGATGTATCAGTTGACGCAAATCAAATGCCGAGTTTTACGTTCACACCAACTGATGCAGCAAGTAACCCCCAATCCATCACTTTTACGGCATCTTCCAGCAATGGCAGTGCCTGCCAGACATCTATTACAGTCGGGGAATATAATGGAAGCAATGGAACTCCGGTGAATGCAAGCGCCACGTCTATTGATGCGAACAGTTTGCAACTGGAAGCAACGTCAGATCCTGTGATCGAGATCGCGGATGGAGCTACAGTTGCAGAGGTATGTTATAAACTGACAGTAACTGGAAACCAGGGTGGAACAGTTACTATTACAGCACCGGAGGCTGGAAAGTGGGGCACCAGTGAAGATGCGGCAAAGAAGAGCAGCAATACTTCTGCAACCTATACTGATACGCTTTCCAGTAATGCTGACAAGATGATCTATTATATCCGTAATTATAATTTGACGGGTACTACCTGGCCTCAGGAAGTAAAGGCAGAGAATTTTTCTGTAAAGCAGATAATTACAGACACGTCAGGCAGTGAGCAGACACGTACAGCTACGACAACAGATGATCTGCTAACAGCTGTTTACAGTAAATCGGCGGCAGTAAAGACGGTAACTGCATCTGGCGGATACGAGAATCTGACTGTGACGTTGAAAAGACCAGCTTACATTGTTGATGGAGAAGCGAAAAACTATACCTTAACAATCGAAAATAAAGGAAATAATCCACTGCATATCGGAAATATTACAAATGGATGGGAGTTAGCAAGTGGAAGCGAGTGGTCGACAGAAGAATATAACACCAGTATTAATGGAAAAACTGAAACCAAAAAGGGTCAGATTCTGGAACCTGCAAACAGTGAGAACCAGAATACTCCAAAGAAAGTTACCCTGACAAAATTATCAAATACAGGAGAAACGGTTTCCGTATCTGGTATTACCCAAATTACAAAAGTGAAGATCTTTACTTATGATATGCTACTTTCCACAAAAGATTCTGAAGAAACGGTTGTTCCGGATGATAGAAATGAAACTCCCATTTATGCAGCCAACACTCTGAATGCCGGTGCTTTGGCGGGAACGGTATCTGGTGGAACCATAGAACAATCCGCCCAGAAGATTACCATGACCGGGGACCGCGAAGGTGCCTTCGAGGATAATGGTGCAAAGCTCTATATCGGTGGTGTGGCAGGAAAAGCAGAAAATGGAACCCTGACAGATTTGTATGTAAAAGGAATCATGAATGTTCATGAGACGGAAGATATTACCGCGCGCTATCTGGTAGGTAATGGCGATGCGATGACAACGAATACCATTGTATCCGGAACATCGGATAAAGGAAATCTGGGTGTAACGGATAGTGGTTCCATCAAGGTGGGATCTTCTGAACAGCCAGAGGATGGTTGGGGTAATTGGAAATCATTTATCAGATATACATCCGAAGGATCCGAAGAAACCATCGGTGATCTGGCATGGCTGGTGAAGGAATCCACGGATGAGAATCCGCTGTTTACTACTTCCCATGGAACGGAGGAACGGATTACCGTATCTGCGCTCCGCACATCCGGAACACGGGAATACCGGTATGCATATCGGGCGAGAAAGCAGCTGGAAGACGAAGAAAAACAGCTGTATGTCAGCACCAGCGAAAATCTGGAGCTGAAACAGAGCGGATACTATCAGCCGGTGAATCTGTATGCAACGGACGGTTATTATCATTATACCAAAACCTATCTTGAAAATACGGCGATGATTTATCCGTTTAATGAAGTTACATCCGAAAAACCAAATGGAGAGAAACCTTCATTTTTTACAGCTGGCTGTTGGAGTGTGAAGCGTGATCAGAGCACATTGACAGATACCATCAGTCTGGAGTTGGTTTCGACAGATCCGACGATTTATTATCGGAAAGATACGCAGGGCGCTTGGATACAGGAGGATTACAGTGACACGACTCATGTAGAATTTCCTTTTGATGAGGAATCGACAACCATTTATGTGACTCCGGTAAACGGTGGAAAAATCTATGAAACAGAGAAAGGTCCTGCCGGGGATGAAGATGTTTTCGATGACAAAGACAGGGCACTTCTTCCTGCACCTGGTGTGGAGGTAAGCGACAGCTTTTCTTCTAATGGAAATAAGATTTCAGCCGCTTACAAGACAGGGGAAACCTATCTGTCTGACGGAGTACTTTCCCTGATCGGTACGAATGGAAAATGCAGTTATGAGTATTATTTTTCTGACACCCCATTGGATGAGTCTGCAGCATGGGAAGATAACGTACTGCGCGCATCGACGAGTACGGCATTTAATGTAGACTGGAAAGACGTCGGAAATTCGTTCTCATTTGGAGATATGGAAGGAAACTGCTATCTCTATATCCGGGTCAGTGCAGAACATTTCCCGACAACAATCTGCAGGTATGGAGTCTGCACCGTGCAGAAGACGAATAAGGAAACAGCAACTGTTTACTATGACTATGCAAATGGAACGGGAACAGCTGTGGAAACGGATGCAGCTATTGCAGCAGATGACATTCTGGTACTGACAAAGCCGGAAAATGCATTGGAAGTGGAATACTGGATTTCCGATCAGCAGTTATCCGATACAGCGCTTCACGGAGAAGGATGGAGTACTTATAAGAATCCTGTGACTGTTCCTCATTTTACCGGTACTACAGAATGCTACCTCTATACCAGGGTAAAATGGGCGGAAGGAAAATACAGAGACATTGATTCAAAAACATACATCTATCTGGAAAAGAGCGGCAGCACATCTGCTTCACCAAGAACAGTGCCTGCGAAGAGTGCCAGTGATGCGGCCTCTGCAGCATCCATTGCCTCCGGAGCGTCTATTTATATGAGCAGTTCAGGAGAAAATGCAAAAATTATTTATCTGGTAAGTGCTTCCGTGGATGATACATTCACAGTGACGAGAGTCAACGGAGATGTGAGCGGGCTTGAAGAGGATGGTAATCATTTCAAAATCGGAAACCGCTGGTATCAGACGGAGAGGATCGTGGAAACCTATGCGGATAAGATCGTCATTCATAATGAAGACACGGATACCAAGATACGCTATATCCATACGGCTGTGCTGGAAGACGGAAAAGAACCGGGAGCCACAGTCACCTTTGCCTATCAGATCGCAGCCATGAGCCAGACGGCAGAGCCGAATGCATCCATGGATACCCTGCATTTTCCGGGCGGAGAGAATCTGGACAGCACAAAGGTGCTGAAGGGTGCCAGATTGTCCTTCCAGTCCCTGACGCCGGGAGCAGAGATTTATTACATCATCGGTGATGGAAATGCAGAAGTGGCAGATCATGAAGATGAAGCCAGCGGAACAAAGCTTTACGACAGTGAGAGTGGTATTGAAGTTGTGGGTGATTATGGAAATCAGTTTGTCATCCGGATGAAAGCGGTCAAATGGGCTGAGGACGGTACGAAAAAAGAACTGAAAGACAGTGGAACGGTGCGGTTTATTTATACCATTTCTGATCAGGAACAGACCGTCGCCCCGACAGCAACACCGACCACCTCCGATCAGGAGACCACCATTGTGACGCCGGGAGACAAGATCCTGCTGTCAACCCCAACCAACGGTGCGTTCATTTATTATACAGTTGACGGATCAGAACCGCAGGTGACTAAAAATGAGGATGGCACCTTTACTCCGGCAGGAGGAACCCTTCTCTATGATGCAGGGCAGGGAATCATTACCCCGTCATCGGGAAGCGGTTATTTTACTGTGCGGGCCATTGCGGTACATCCGGATCTGTCCAACAGTTCAGAAGCGAAATTTACCTACAGCTTCCCGGATGCGGTAGAGACACCTTACGCCAATATTCCATCGGGAGATGTGGATATGGGAACGGAGATCATCCTGAAAAATAAAACAGAAAGTGCGGAAATTTACTACACTGTTTCCAGAGATGGAAGCACACCTGCAGATCCGACCATTTCCAGTTCTGTTTTTGATGCGGAGCAGCCCATTGTCATTAACGGTGAGACGATTATTAAAGCCATTGCCGTGAAGGACGGAGTGAAGAGTGCCGTCCTGACGCTGACCTATAATTCCAGGGAACAGCTTTCGGCACCGACCGCATCCATCGACAGCGGCGCTATGGTTTCCAGAGGAACCCGACTGAAACTGAAAGCTTCTGATGGGGCGACTATTTACTATACCATGGATGGAAGTGATCCGTCTGACCGGAGCAATGCCGCTGTGGTATCCGGAAGTGAACTGATTCTGGACGGGGCAGCAGGCAGTACGGTGACGGTAAAAGCCTGCACGAGAAAAGACGGAAAATCCGTCAGTGAGGTCGTGACCTTTACTTATCAGATCAGCCAGAGTGCTGGCGGCGTGACGGCGGATGTGCCGAATGGAACGCTGGTCTCCATCGGTTCTAAAGTCAACCTGATGACGGATGTGACCGATGCGGAGATTTACTATACGACGGACGATACCTCTCCGGAAGACCATGGTATCAAAGGAACCGTGGTAACTGTGGACGGAACTTCCGGCAGCAGCTTTACGATTAAGGCAGTAGCCAGAGTGAATGGGGAGTCCGGAAGTGTATGCACCTTTACGTATAAGATTAAGGAAAAACCGGCAGCCCCGACAGCGTCCCCGTCAGGAGGAACCCTGACGGTGGCCACCAGAGTGGAACTGAATTCCTCTGCGGATAAGATTTATTACACGACGGATGGCGTGACACCGACGGAGAGCTCCAATCTTTACAAGGAGCCGATCCTTATTAATAAGACAACGACTTTGAAAGCCATTGCGGTATCTGCAGACGGCGAGGTCAGTGAGGTGGCATCCTTCCAGTATACGGCTGCCCTGAAAGCGGAAAAGCCGACGGCGTCTCATGATACCAACACAGTACTGGAGCCGGGAACGGTTGTGGCGCTTCATACAGATACGTCCGGTGCGGAGATTTATTATTCCACCGATGGTACAGAACCTACCAGGGATAATCTGAATTCCATGACGCTCTATACAGAAGAGGGCATTACCATTAACCGGACTGTCAGAATCCAGGCGGCAGCGTACCGGGAAGACATGCAGCTTTCCGCAGTGACGGAACTTTACTATCAGGTAGATACCATACCTGCAGTAGAGCAGAAAGCAGCGGAACAGGCATTGCTGGAAGAGCAGCAGCTGAAAGATACGGACAGCAGTGAACTGGCGAGAACGGAAGAAACCGATGGAACTTCCTATCAGAGCCGGGTGCTGCGGGAACGGGATTACAGTACGGTGGTTTCTTCTACCTGGGAGAGCATTCCCAGTGATGCGGTACTGGTAACGGAGGAGCAGGACTATACACAGGAAGCATTGGGCAATGTGCGCCAGCTCTTCGGTGCAGATTACACTATTATCAGTTCCTACAATATGTATCTGATGCGAGGCGGCACCATAACGCAGCCTCAGGGCGAGGTGGAGATCGGTATGCCGATTCCGCAGAAATATGAAAATGCGGCAGTGACCATCGTCTATATTGACAAAAATAATAAGATTACCAAACAGGAAACCAGACGGCAGGATGGCATGGCCTATGCAAAGACCGATCATTTCAGCCATTATGCGCTGGTAGGTGTGGAAGAAGAGGCGGAAAACGGCTGGTCTGTTCAGTATTTAGTGATTCTGGAAATTGCAGCAGTCGTCACGGCTTTTATGGGACTTGCATGGCTGGCACGAAAAAAATGGCAGAAAATAAAGCGGGAGAAATAAAGACTACCCGAACGAGTAATGAGCACTGCCCGGAAGTGTGATACTCTTTTATTGTATAAGAAAATTCGACTTTATGCGACAAAAAAGATACTCCGTGAGCGGGATTTTTTCGGATACGAAGGAGCATGTGTATGAAAAGACAGAACCATCACAGATACAATTTCATATGGCGAAGAATTCTTTTCAGCGCAGTGCTGCTCGTGAATACATGGGCAACAGTTCCGCAGACAGCTCTGGCAATATCAGAAGGGGTCGGAAATGCAGGAAGACTATATTGGGATGGTACTGATCAGATCTGGAATGGACTGACTGTAGATGGGCTGGATGGAAAACTGAATCTGACGGTCAATCAGGTGACGGTCGGATCCAAATCCTATACGTTGAATGTGAATAGGGAAGACGGCAGTGATAAACAGACCATGACGCTGTCGGAAAACTATGCATCGGATGCAGCATTTTCTATGAAAGATCCTATTCGGGATCCGGTTTACGATTCCGGAGCAACGTATAAAGTAGGCGATACCGTATATAACATCAGCTATGTGAGCTTCCTGAAAAAAGGAACGGTTACTTATTATAAGACAGTGACGGATGAAAAAGATGGAGATACATTTTCTGATTTTGAAAATGATGTCAGAAACAAATATCTTTCAGGTAATTCGGATTACACAGTAGAGAACGGAAAAGTCTCCGGTAAAATGCTCATGACTACGCAGGATGGCGGTGGAAACGGATATGGTAAAGCGTTCAAACCATCGGTAGAAGCGTATATGAATGCGAAAGGCGCAAAGGAGTATACGGGTTCGATTCCTCTGGTAGAACAGGACTCGAACGGAACACCGAAAAAGGTTGTCCGTATCGATATGATTACCGTTTCCTACATTGACTATTATTTCACCGTCAACCAGGGATACAACTCTGTACATAAAGATTATGACCTGACCCTGTATACACCGTACACGTATTACCTGAATGGTGAAGCGACCATTACGCTGCCGTCTCCGTCTATCACACTGGAGAGCGGAACTGCAGCACAGGCAGACGGTGTGACAACGGTATCGCTGGATGATGCGCTGGAGAGCATGAGCTATACCAATCCTTTTACAGCGGGCAGCCAGGAAAATGCTGATTATACGGCAATCGAAAAAAATATTAAGTGCCAGTATGTATTTTCAGATACAGAGCTTTCTGTTATCCGGGAGAATGCCTGGAAGAACTGGGAGGAGCAGTCTGTTGCTCTGGAACAGAAGAAATATCTGTATGTACGGACATTTGCAGAGGAACTGACGGGAGCGGGTGTATATAATACTTTTTATAAGGTCAATCCCAGTGCTCCGGTGAAATATGAATTGTCCTATCTGACGGACGATCCGGCAGAGGTGACAGCAGAACTGAAAAGTACGGTTGTGCTCAGTACTCCGGATGACAAGGTGACACTTACGTCCAGCGACGAAATCTTCTATACAACGGATGGATCGGATCCTGTTACTGGAAAAGCGACACTGACAGCAGATCAGAAAACAGCTTTAAACAATGTTCTGGCTGCAGGGACTTATCTGGCAGAATATAATGGTGGAAAATACATCCGGGTAGATGGAATCTGGTATGCGTGCAGTTCTTCTGTAAAACTGTATGATGAAAATCAGCCGGTTCAATTATCATATACGGATGGAACAGCCACGATTCGGGCGGTCACAGTCAGCAATGGAAAACGCGTGAAGCCGGAACCGACAACATTTACCTATACCAAGCTGAATCCACCAACAGCACTGACGGAGGATGGAGAGGAACTGACAGAGGCAAAGATTGCAGCGGAGAACCGGATTTCCCTGCAGGCCGCAGATCCGGTCAAAGAGAATGTGACGCTGAAATATTATACAGACAGCAGTCCAGCTCTCACTTCTTCGGAAGAACGATGGAAAATATGGAATCCCCAAGAATCTGTTATTTCATTGAAACAGGGAGAATATCTGTTTGTAAAAGCAGAGTCAGCGGATAACACAAGAACGGATCTGGTACCCAGTGGGGTAAAGCGGTACAGGGCTAATTTTATTACAGATTCACCTGATCCGGTAACCACTTCTGTGGAGACCGATGTAACGGTAGGTACACCGGCAGAAAATGAACAGGAAAGATCGGATACGGTGAGACTCCAGACGACGGAAAAGGATGCCATGATTTTCTACACCATGGATGGAAGCGAGCCGACTTTTACCGGAAATCGGGATGCAAAACTGATAACAAAACTGAATCGGGCAGCGCCGGGAAAGAATGCGGTCAGCCTGGTACATACGGATGGAAAACGGTACGTGCGGGTAAATCAGATCTGGTATCTCTGCAGCGACGGGGTGGAACTGTATCAGGATGGGATTTCGCTGGCGCATTCGAAAATTACCGGAAGTACGGTCAATATAAAAGCAAAGGCACTGGCGGATGGAAAAGTAGTAACTGACGCTGCCAACAGCTTTTCCTTTACAAAGCTGGGGACACCGGAATTTAAGATGGAGAGCAAGAAAGAGATCACGGATGCCATTTCTCAGGGAGATGCCATTGTGGAGATGAGCGGTGGAGCATCCGATACCAGTAAGGTGATTTATCAGTATCTTACCAGTGATAAGCAGCAGACCTCGATTCCGGATGGAAACTGGCTGACATTTAAGAGCGGCAGTACGATTCCGGTGAATGGAAAAGAATATCTCTATGTGAGAGCAATTCCAGGTTCGGAAAATTCAGGATACACAGGAAGTATTCCACAGGAGTATCAGATCCAGTATATTGAAGATACGCCGGATGGTGTAAAGGCAACAGCCTATGCAGGAGACCAGGTGGTCGAAGGCGGCGTTGATTACGGTGACAAGATCGAGCTGATCCGGCTGACTACTACGGAAGAACAGGCGTTAATTTTCTATACACTGAATGGAAGCGAACCGGTATTTACGAAGGTAGCGAATGAAGACAGAGCGGTTCTGGATAAGCAGTACAGCGGAACAACCATTGGAACGGTATTACAGGATGGAAATCGTTATGTAAGACTGAATGGCCTTTGGTACCGGTGCGGAGCGGATACAAAGCTTTATGAAGATAAGATTACGGTAGATGAAAGCATTTATACGGCGAATTTCCTGGAAATTCATGCACAGGCACTGACAGAAGGAAAAGTGATCGGAGTAGCCGACCGCTTTACCTATTCTTTCTCTCTGAGAAGCCAGGTGGAATCCCCGACAGCGAATCCGAAGGACGGAGAGAGTATTTCCATGGGAGAGTCCATCAGCCTGTACTGTAGTACAGAGGGGAGCCGGATCTTCTACACTGTCAATGGAAGTGCTCCGGTTATTACCTTAAAAGGTGATGAGATCAAACTGGGAATTGATACGTATGAGTTTACCAATGAACCGATTACCGTGACGGACGAGATTGCGGAATATGGAAGTAGCTTTACGGTGACAGCCATTGCCTGCAGTGTGTCTTCCAAATACGGAGATCTGGTCAGAACCATGAAGGACAGTGCTCTCGTAAGATTCGTTTACAACGTCACCGATCAGCCTACCGTGGAACCGGTAACCTCTGTTCCGTCCACGGATGCGGAAAACCAGACGATTGTGGAGATCGGAACAAAGATCCGGCTGTTCTCAGCCACCGATGGTGTGACGATTTTTTATACCACGGATGGTTCGGAACCGGTATTTGACGAGACGACGCTGGAGCCCAAAAACAGCGCCACCAGAAAATACAGCGGTTCAGAAGGCATTACCGTACCGCAGATCGGGGACTCTTCCCTGTTCACCATTACGGCAGTGGCTTACAAAGAAGGACTGGCAAGCAGCGCTATTTCGCGTCTGATTTTCGCATATCCTTCTGCAGTGTCCTCACCTTACGCGAGCCCGGCAGAGGGAGCGGTTACGGAGAATACCCAAGTGACACTGAAGACTGCAACGGAAGGCGCGGTCATCTATTACGAAATTGCCTACAATGGAGAGACACCGAAGGATCCCACGGAAGAGAGCAATGTATTTGACAGTGCCAATCCGTTTACCATTACAAAGAAAACGACCATTAAGGCCTATGCGGTAAAAGATAGTATGGACAGCCAGATCGTTACCTTTACTTATGAAGTATCGGAAAAGCTTTCCACACCGACCCCGTCCATCGATACGGGATCCGTGGTAGCGTCCGGAACGGTCATCGGGCTGAAAGCAGATAAGGATGCAACGATTTACTACACGGTAGACGGCAGTGATCCGAAGAAAGCAGATAACCAGAAAGTACTGGTTGGTGACAGTGTCATTATCAGCGGAAAAGCCGGAGATGTGGTGAGTGTCCGGACTTATGCGGCAAAGACCGGATACAGTGACAGTGAGGTCGGATATTACAGCTACAGTATCAGCAGTTACGAGGGCGGTATCTTTGCAGACAAGGAGACCGGAAGCACGGTAAAGAACGGGGAAATCATTCATCTGAGTTCGGATGTATCCGGAGCAACGATTCATTATACGACGGATGGCTCTACTCCGGAAGAAAGCAGTACGGCGGGAAGTACCGTGACCATCACCGGAACCCCGGGCGAAAATGTGATCGTCAAGGCCATTGCCATTGCAGACGGAACCGATAAAGCAGTTTCTGCGGCTACCTTTACCTATACCATTATGGACCGGCTGGCAGCCCCGTCCGCTTCTGTGCCGGATGGAGCGGTATTTACAGAAGAAGGCGTGGTGGAGCTGACGTCTGAGAATGGAAGAATCTACTATACGACAGATGGAACGGATCCGACAACGGCAAGCAACCTTTATAAAAAAGCCATTTCCATCAAGGAATCCGTGACCATCAAAGCAGTAGCGGTAGCCGATGACTATGAACAGTCAGAGATCAGCACCTTCAGTTATGGATTCGCAGACCAGGTGGCTGCTCCGACAGCAAATTTTGCCAGCGGAGAGCTGGAGATGGGAACGGAAGTGACTTTCAGCACAGAGACGGAAGATGCCACGATCTACTATCGGACAGATGGTGTGGATCCCAATCCGAATGAAAAGACCGGACTGAACCTTTATACAGGGCCTGTCAAGGTGGAAAAGGCAGTGACATTCAAGGTCATTGCTGTGAAAAATCACATGGCGGACAGTAAGATTCTGACCGCAGGTTATACCGTGAGAGAGCCGGTTGTGGTGGAAGAAACGGTAGAAGAAGAGACGGTACAGGACAGTTCCGGAACGGGACGACTTCAGAGCAGACGGAACTTTTCCAATGCACAGACGGGGCCGGGTTTTACGGATGTGGTTCTGAAAAATGCCGTATATGGTGTGGTGATTTCCGCCAATGAGGATGTTCTTCCGGAAAATGTACAGCTTCTGGTGGAGCAGACCGGAATTGCAGATGCTTCCGAGCGGATGGTAAAACAGATCATCAGTGAAAATTACGGGCTGGTGGCAGCCTATAATGTAACGCTTCTTTCTGACGGACAGGAGGTTCAGCCTGAGGGACAGATCGAGATCGGCCTTCCCATCCCGGCAGAGTATGAGAACAGTATTGTTCAGGTAGTCTGCCTGCAGGAAGACGGATCGGTGGAAACCTTTGAGACCAGAAGATCCGGAGGAGAGGCCTATATTAAAACAAACCATTTAAGTGTGTACGCCATTGCAGCGCCCACAGAGTACAGCGAAGGAAAGAAAGCATTCCCCTGGCTGCCGGTGATTTACAGCGCGGCGGTGGTACTGGCCGGGATCGGAATCCTGCTGCTGCACAGATCCAGAAAGAAAAGAGAGGACGAAAGAGCAGAATGATGAACCGAAAGTATTATTCCTTTGAACGGAACAATTATTATTATGGAAAACTGCTGACATCGAAGGATTTTCAGAGTGAGCAGGATTACATGAATAACAAGAGAAGACTGATCAACCGGATTCTGCACGGAGTCGGCATCGTCTATGGTCTGGATGTGGTAGCGGCAGATGACTCTTCCATTATTCTGCAGTCCGGCATGGCACTGGATGCAGCGGGTCGGGAAGTGGTCGTTCCCAGAACCCAAGTGCTGAAATTATCCACCATCGAAGGGTACAGCGCATTGAAAACTGATACGGTCTGCCTGGGAATCGCCTATGAGGAAAAAGGAAGTGAACCGGTCTATGCAGTCATGGATACGGAGGGCGACGGAAGAAAATACAACGGAACGAAAGAGAGCTACCGCCTGTATCTGATGGACAAAGCAGACTGCGTCAGGGATGCGAAAACATCCGACCGGTATCTGGCATCGGAAGTGCTCTATGAGGATCAGGACATTCAGGTTGTCCAGTATCTGCCCACCTTTATCAGTCCGCAGACGGTATTGAAGGGACGGACGGAGATCCGGAAAATCAGCCATACGCCTTCTGTGGTATCTTTCACCTGTAAAATGACGGCGGACGGCATGCAGCCGGAGCAGATGGTGATCCGGGCAGAGAATGTCAGCCTGGAGTATGGAAAGACAGCCGTGCTGGAACAGTCCTTCCAGCCGGAAGATTATATTTTCAATGGAGAGGATCTGCTGTTTGATTTTCAGGAAATTCAGGTGGTGGGAACCGGCTCCGGGGAAGCAGCGGAGAACCGCAGCATGAAAGTGACGCCGGTGCAGGATTCCGTTCTGGAGCATGTGAGAAAGACCAGTTATCAGGGAACCCTGGATGTGGATCTGGACCGTACCTATGATGAAAAACTGTTCATTGCAGAGATTCATCTGCTCCGGTCCGACAACCATTCCATGATTGATGAAGTGGGAAGACCTCCCTTTGACCAGTATGTAAACAGCGCAGAGCAGCTTATGATTCTGGAGCAGCTGCATGAATACCTCCTTCCGGTATCGGAACAGAACAGCGGGGGAGCTGTATCGGAGATCCGGGTACAGGAGACAGGAAATTATCGTTCCGAGAAAGAACGGCGCATGAATTCCAGCGGTGTATTTGAAATGTCACTGGGAAGCGGCGGAGAAATGGGAAAAGTATATTTTTCCGATGAGATCATGCACGGACTGGGAAATGGACCGGTATGTGTGGAGATCGGAGTGGAATATATCAGCCGGGACAATGTGAGCCGCAGCGACCGGGAATCCATTATTCTGGGAGACGGAAGCATTTTCGCTTCAGACAGTACGGTGACCGATGAAAAGATTTTTGAACTGGATCAGGCGATTAAGATTTTACCGGAGCGCGGAACCTTCATCGTAGGCGTGCGGCCCAGAACTAAAATGGGCAAGATCGGACTTCGGATCCGCTGGTATGCATATAAGCCGGAAGATCTGGAGCAGAGAGTTTACAGCCAGAAAGATCAGAAGGGCTGCATTATGGTACAGCCGGATACGATCGTTCTCTCTCCGAAGGGAAGCGTTCATATCAATCCGGTATTTATCAATATGCCGGAGGAAACGCTGACCTATACGCTGCTTGATCCGGAAGGCGGCAAGATTGATAACAACGGCGTTTATACCGCTCCTGCACAGGAAGGTGTCTACGAGATCAAGGTAGAAGCGCTGGCACATCCGGAAGTATTTACCCATGCATTTATGATTGTGTCCCAGAAAAAGACAGAAGAGTAACAGCAATAGAACAAAAGAAGAAGCAGGTGAGAACAGATGATTCCAGCATTAGGCATGGAACTGGAGGCAGTGAGAACCGTCCTTCAGAATCAGGTGAATGATATCTACGTATGTACGGACCTTTCCGGAGAGACGGGAGTGTTCTACACCGTGATTGCCATTCGTGATGCAGCCGTCCGGAAGACGGTGACGGAAAAACTGAATACGGGACGTCTGTTCTTCTCCAATCAGGATTTTCTTGGTTCCTTCGTCTATGAGAGCAGGCTGAATCTGGTGTTCCGCTATTACCATGAAAATCTGCTGTCACTGCTCGGCGCGGTATATCTGGCAGAGTTTCCACAGTGTAAGCGGGCCGCTCTGAATCTGATAGCAGCCTGTGCGGAATCGGGGGCGGATGCAGATCTTGGAATTCTGCTTCTTAATGACAGAAATATCAATGTAACCAGGGACGGCGAAATCCAGTTTAATTACTTTATGGATTTTGCGGATCTGCAGGCAGGAACGGAAGAGGCCGGATATCTGCAGGCAGTAGCAGAAAAAGCATTCAGCATTCTGGAACTGAATTACAAGGGGCGTTATGAGTCCAGGGATGGTTATCCCGGAGATTTGCGGCTATTCGACATGAAGATGCGGACCACCGGATTTCCTTCCTTTGGTCATATGATTTCCACCATCCGAAATATGTCGGACAAACCGGTGGAAATGAGGGGGATACTCTGGTGGTTCCGGAGCCGTTTCCGCAGAGTGCGGAATTTCCTGTTCCGCAATGCCATGACAGCGTTCCTTACGATTCTGGTACTGGTGACTCTGATTTATGCAGGCGGGCAGATCAGAACCCGATGGAAAGTCCGGAGGGCATATGAAAGCAATGTAAGTTATAACGGTATCGAATACATCGGCAATGTCTATTTGGGCGATGGGGAATAAAAGGAGTGTTGTACTTATGAAAAAAGTATTCAGAACCATATTGCTGATCGCGCTGATCATTGCCGGACTGGTGGCCGGGTACCAGGAAATCGGAAGAAGTACCATATCCATGGACTCGCTTCTGACCTTCTGTACGGCAGATAACGGGGAGACTATTGCGGCGTGGAATGAGGGAAGTAGTACCGTCATTGCCAGGCTCAGGCAGAACGGAACGATCCGGAGCTGTCTGAAATTCCGGACAGAACGGAAAGATGCCATGTATCAGATTCTGGGGGTGGCAGCCGGAGAAAAATATGTCTACGTCCTGCGGGATAAGGTAGACCGGTATGATGGAAGCGTTCTTGACCAGGAACTGATGGTCATTGATTTTGACCGGCTCTATAACCGGCAGAGAAAGATCTTCTCTCTGAATCAGGAGGACGGAATCCGGTACGGATGGGTCAATGCCTCCGGCAGTACCATTACCATTATTGGTACGGATGAAAAAGAGACAAAAGCAATCCGCAAGAACTATGAATTTGGTTCCGTGCTGGAAGATACCCTGTCACTGAAAAATGAAAGATCCTATCCCATGAAAACGGGAGAAGGGATTTATAAAGCTATTGGAAACAGCACCAATCTGGTCTATATTTCCGACTCCGGAAAGATTTACTGCGCTAGTGAGGAACGGGTATACGAAGTGTATCCGGCGAGAAAAGTGGACACGCTCATGTATCCCTCCTTCATTTCCTATGCGGAAAGCGGCTATGTCTATTTCGGAGAGTATGAGACCGGAAATATTATACGGCTCAATCTGCAGGATGGATCAGAGGAAACGGTCTTAAGTGGCAGCAGTCCCTTCGGCGGTTCCAATCTGTATTCCCCAGGTGACGTGGTGCTTATGTCCATGTCGAGCCTTAACACCTTTACCGCACTGGTAAAGAGTGGACAGGATGATGGATTCCATTTTCTGGTCTGCCAGGATGGAAATGGTCATGTGATCAGTTACTTCCGTTATGGAATTCCGGCCATGATTGTGGGAATCCTGCGGCAGTGGGTGATTTACGCAGCAGCCATTCTGGTGCTTTTGGGATTTGCAGCTATTTTCGCGAGTGCCATCCGGGGTGGACATACCATTATGGAACGGCTTTTAAGTGCAACCATTCCGTTGCTCATTATTACCATGGCGTTGTTCGGAGTGATTTCCTTCCAGTATTACAAGGGAGCCATTGATGAGAATTTTGTAAAACAGACGGTGGACGAGGGCAACATGCTGGCGGCACTGTTCGGACAGGAATCCTTCAATGAGATTGAATATCCTTATGATTATTCGGGAGAAGCGTATACCTATCTGAGCCAGCAGCTGGATACCCGCGAACTCTATACCAGAGTGATTTACTATGAAAAAGGGGATTTGTATATCGGTGTTGACAAGAACAGTCCCTGCTTTTACCCCTGTGAGATTCTCATGAACCTTCCGGCGGAACAGCTCTACCGGAAAGCGGCACTGACGGGAGAATCAGTGACGGGAACCATTCATGACCAGCTGGGAGAACGGATGGTATGTATTACTCCGGTGGGAGGACTTTCCGGAGAGACGGTTTATCTGCTGGAGACGGGTATTTATACAGCGAACATTGCAGCCTATACCGCTACTTATATCAAAGATTTTACGATGGTAAGTGCGGCATTCCTGATCATTGTCATGATTCTTATGATGGTGCTGTTCTACCAGATCCTGTTCCCATTAGGAGAGATGAAGCGGGAGATGCAGCTTTTTGCAGATGGAGACCGGAGCATCCGGATTACCAGTACATCGGAGGATGAGCTGACCGGAATTGCGCAGGTATTCAATAAGATGGCGGATGACATTGACGTACAGATTCTGAATCTGGAACGCATGAGTGAGACCTATTACCGTTTCGTACCGCCCAGTATTATCGGTCTTCTGGGCAAAGATAATCTGGGATCACTGACACTGGGAAGCAATGTAAAGGGTAATTTCTCTGTACTGAATGTGCGGCTTTACCCGGAAGAATCCCTTCCGCTGAACCAGACAGAAGCACTTATGAACCGGTTCTTCAATACGGTCAACCGGTTTGCACAGCAGAATGACATCATCTCCATTGTGGATGACGCCAACCTGCAGAGTATGATGCTGGTGTGCCAGAACGGAGCGGATTCCGCAGCGGTAACGGCACTGACCATTCTGGCAAGAATGGATGCGGATAACCGGCTGTATGGACCGGAAGAGCAACTGAATGTGATATTCGTTATGGATCAGACAGAAGTGTATTTCGGTATCTGCGGAGATGAGAAACGGTATATTCCGGCCGTGCTTGCTCCGGAATTTGAACAGCTCTTAAGTGATGGAAAATTCCTGCGAAGCATGGGAAGCCGCCTGCTGATTACAGAAGCTGCTTATGAGCGGATGGCCAACAAAGATTCTTACGCAGGCCGTTACATCGGACGCCTGGAAGATGGCGATCTGGTAACGGGACTTTACGATATTTATGATGACAGAAGTGCAGAAGAGATCCGTCTGGTAAGACAGACGCAGCATGCGTTTGACAAGGCCATGGAGCTCTATGAAAAAGGCTTTTACTATGAAGCGAAAAACCTGCTTGCCTGTGTCTTAAGGGAAAATCCAAAAGACATGGCAGCGAAGTATTATATTTTCCGATGCGAGGATTTGCAGAAGAAAAACTAAGTAACCAGATGGAGGAGAAGACAGAATGGGAAATCTAATTATGCAGATGTTCCGCGGTGTGAAAGGCTCCTATGCCTTCCAGCTTCTCGGAAAGGCATTTTTAAGACTGCGTACGGCAGTCATGAATCCGTTTCAGAGAGTGGTCCGCCGGGTACAGCAGATTTTCAATGTCAATATCATTACCTCCAAACTGGTAGCGCCTATCAACTCCAAAGTAAGGAAGATCTTAAACGGGGAGGCAAAGTCCCCGGAAGATTACTTTACTGTCGGACGGTTCTGGATTTCAAAAATGCTGGTTTACTTCCTGATACTGGCCGGATGTGCGGTAGTCTTTATCTATTTTAACTGGATTGCGGCGCCGGTATCTGATACCACAGCCACCTCAAATCTGATCACCACCGTCTATTATGACTATGATGATATGGATCTGGGGGAATACACGGGAAAAGCCAATATCCGGGCGGCGAACGGGGAAGTGGTCTACACCGGAGATATCAAAGCCGGTGTGTGCAGCGGAACCGGGATCTTATGGAATCAGGATGGGCTGAAGATTTACGAGGGAGCCTTTGAAAATAATAAATTTAACGGAGTGGGAACACTCTACAATTCGGACGGCAATCCACAGTATACCGGAAAATTTGCAGACAACCAGTTTTCCGGGGAGGGAATTCTCTATTATCCGGACAAAACCATCCAGTACGAAGGTTCCTTTGAAAACGGAGCCTTTAACGGGGAAGGGGTTCTTTATAACGAACAGGGCATCATGATCTACGAAGGAAATTTCCAGAGCGGTGCCTATCATGGACAGGGAACCAGTTATTACGATTCCGGTATCAAGAAATACGAGGGAGAATTCTATATTGGCCGGGAGCAGGGAAAAGGCATCCGGTACGCTTCATCAGGAAGAGAGCTTTTTGAAGGACAGTTTGCCAGAGACCATATTCAGTATGAATCCCTGCTGGGGCTTTCTCTGGAAGATGCAGATAACATGCTGAAGGAAACACCCATTGTCTATTACAGCGAAGGGGAGACTAGTTTCCTGTATGAAAAAAATAAAGTGATTTTAAATGCGGACTGTCTGGTGGAGTTGAAACTCTCCGGTACGGATTCGGCAGAAGGGACCGGATGGTATCTCCCGGATGAAGACGGGGAGACACTGGCGGAGACGGAAGAGAGTAAGCTGGATGAGACAGACAGCACGACCGGTACCACAGACGGGAATGCTTCCGGGACAGAAAGTAGTTCCACAGAGAAGAAAACGAAAGAACAGGAACTCATGGAAAGCCTGCCGACAGGCAACCGGTATTACGCTTACTACTATCTGAGCAGTGAGGAATGGCAGCCGGAGAGTACCCTGGATAAAAGCAAGATTACGATCACCGCAGTTACCACTTATGACAGCGGACTGGATTTGAAATTCCTGGAAGGATATGAGATGACTCCGGAGAATGGAGCGACCAACCTGCAGGAATGCGTTGCCATTGAACGGGTGCGGTTCACCGTTCCTACGGCGTTCAGTACCATCAGCTATGAACTGGTGACAAGAAACAGCAGCCACGTGGAAGTAGGCAGCATCAATCTGGCGGAAGCCATCTATGAAGAAGTATACGAAGCGGACAATATCCGATACCGGTTATGTTACCAGATGGATCAACCGGATCAGCTGATGTTCCTTACCGTAGAAAATGAATAAGGGAGGAGGGGAAAACATGGCAGATTTTTCAATTATCTCAGACGTAAGTAATGAGGTACTGAAGCTTTTGCGGGAAAATATCTGTCCGGAACTGATCCAGTCGCCGGAATCCATCGCCCTTGCGGCACCGACAGACAAAAATGCGGATTTTCAGCTGGGACTGTATCTTTATGATATTCAGGAACTCAGGGAATATCAGAATCTGGATATGATAAGGCTCCGCGGCAATCAGGCACAGTACCCGCCAAAGCCACTGACATTGTTCTTTGCATTGTATATGAATACCAAATCCCAGATGATGTCCAATGTGGAAAATGAGCAGAGAATTCTCGGACGGGCCATGCAGGTCTTGATGGATCATGCGATTCTCTATGAAACTGCAGAAAATGATGATACCAGTGCATCTATTACATTACTGCCCATGAGTTATGAAGAAAAGACGAAGATATGGTCGGTACTGTCCATTCCATATCAGCTGGGAATTTATTTCAGCGTAGCGCCGGTACTTCTGTCGTCCAGAAGAATCCGCAGCTTCAGACGTGTGGTAGCAGCCGAATTCGATGTTTCCCAGAGTTAGCGGTAACAGGAGGCGCATATGATTCAGATAAGAATGGCGTTTGCCCTGCGGCTGGTGGACGATTTTACCGGGCAGTGTATCCGGAAAAAAGGATTTCTGTTCTCCGTTGGAGGCAGAGTGGTTCATCCGGTAGAAAAAGACGAAGGATTATATCTTTTTATGGAACCGCAGGAACCGGTGACAAGAGTGCGGATTGAGAGCACGGATTATCACTCCTGCAGTGTCCGGATAGAAAAAAAGCTTCTGAACCCGGAAGAACCCATTGCCGATGTCAGGCTTTATGGGAAGCCGGGGAAAGGAACCGGTCTTCCATGTGAACTTCTGACCGGAAGGCTGGAAGCAAAGGAAACCATATTTCCCGCAGAAGTGTATGCCGTAAGAACCAGGCCGACAGGACTTGTGTTCCGGGAATACCGGAAGGGTCCGGACGGAGAGTGGATTTTCTTCCAGGGATTTACGAAAGAAAATCTCATTGGAAAGCCTTTTATGGCAGGAGACGGAAAAAAGACCGCAAGATTCATCCCCATGGAAAAACGAGGGATCAACGAATACCGGATCGAGCCGTTGGGAACTTTTCCGGCGAAATTAAAAGAAGGGGCTCCGGTGACAAGAATTTACCGATCCGTCACAGACGGGGCAGGAGCCTATGCAATTCCCGTAGATCCGGGGGAAGAGCAGTTAATTGAGGAAGTAATGATACTTCAATATACAAAACAACCATCATAGGTGAAAGGAGGTCGAACGTGTCTTTGATCGTAACATCGGGAGCGCAGCTGATGTGCAGTTTCGGAATGGCGCCATCTGTACTGAATGTACTTCCGGCAAGTAAAGTCCAATGCAGTAACATGCCGCCTGCATGCATTACGGACAATCAACCGATGGTCAATATCATGCCGTTTGGAATGTGCACTTCCATGGCAAATCCGCAGGTGGCAGCGGCGACAGCGGCAGCGCTGGGAGTCTTAACTCCAATGCCCTGTATGCCGATGACGGCAGCCCCCTGGGCACCGGGGTCTCCGACCGTGTTGGTGGGAGGAAAACCGGCAGTAAACAACATGTGCAAATGCATGTGTAACTGGGGCGGGGTAATACAGATTGTAAATCCCGGACCCGCCACGACAACTATGGTGCCATAGGTCGTGAAACATAGAGTACATTGAAAGGAGGACAGGTACGAGGCTAGGCTTCGGACCAGACAAAAGAATGGCAGAATATTTATCCCCAGGAGTATATGTAGAGGAATTTGAATCAGGAATGAGACCCATGGAGGGTGTCAGCACCAGTACGGCAGGTTTTGTCGGAATGGCTGAAAAAGGAAAAGTCATCGGAACTCCGGAATTTGTATCAAGCTTTGCTGACTTCAACCGGAAGTTCGGAGGTTATCTGCCGGAGAGTACTTGCGGAGAATATCGGTATCTGGCATATGCAGTTGAGCAGTTCTTTGCAAACGGTGGTTCCAGATGCTACGTCATGCGTACTGCAGCAGCAGATGCAGCCATCGCAGCAGTATCCGCAGGCGGAATTACTATCAAAGCAAAGAATCCCGGAAAATGGGGCAATGAGATTAAGGTGACCGCAGTGGCAGCTACCAAGGGTAAGACCGCTGTCATTGAGACAACCGGTGAGGATCCGGCAGCAAAGGTTTATACGGTAGCAAATGGTTCTATTTTCGCAGAGGGTGATACGGTAGTGATCCGCAATAATGGAAAAGCTGTAGGTTACAATAAGATTGCCATGGTACAGGGAAATACCATCACTCTGGCACAGCCGGTAAAAGAAGATCTGGTGGACAAGTCCCCGGTTCCGAGAAAAGTTCTTTCTACCTGTGAGATGAACATCGAAGTATCCTACAAAGATCAGGTAGAGATCTATGAGGGCGTTTCCCTGAATGCAGGAGCAGCTTCCTTTATCAGCAAAGTGCTTTCTAAATCCGATCTGGTAGATGTGGCTGCAGAGGAGATCAAAGAAGCCATTAATCCGCTGTCCGTATTTGGCGCAGCAGCAGATACGGATAAGGCAATTGTATTCCTGGCAGGTGGAAGCGACGGCGGTAAGAAAGCCATCACCGATGACGTATTCCTCGGTGTGGACGGTGGTCCGGGAAAGAGAACTGGTCTTGCAGCATTCAAAGAGCTTAACAATGTAAGCATTATGGCGATTCCGGGTGTGACCAGTCCGGCCGTTCAGCTGGCACTGACTGCACACTGTGCAAATACCGGCGCATCCTTCGCAGTGCTGGATGTTCCGCAGAATCTAACCAAACCGCAGGATGTACTGGCTCATAAAGAAAAAATCGATTCCGATTATGCAGCCATGTATCATCCGTGGATCCAGATCTACGACGTGCTCAACAAGAGACCGGCTTACATTCCGCCTTCAGGAGCTGTATGCGGTATCTATGCAAGAAGCGATGTGGAGAGAGGCGTTCACAAAGCTCCGGCAAACGAGGTGGTTTATAACTGTATCGGACTTTCCTGCCTGTACAATAAGGCTGAGCAGGATATCTTAAATCCGGCAGGCGTGAACCTGATCCGTGCACTTCCGGGACAGGGCATCCGTGTATGGGGTGCAAGAACCTGCTCCAGCAACAGCCTGTGGAAATATGTCAACGTCCGCCGTCTCTTCATTTATCTGGAGGAGAGCATCAAATCCCAGACCAACTGGGCAGTATTTGAGCCGAACGATGAGATGCTGTGGGCAAGAGTCGGAAGAACCATCCGTGCATTCCTGCGTGATATGTGGAGAAGCGGTGCACTGGTTGGAACCACCGAAGACCAGGCATTCTTTGTAAATATCGGAAGAGATACCATGTCCCAGAGTGATATCCTGAACGGACGTCTGATCTGCGAGATCGGCGTAGCTCCGAGCCGCCCGGCTGAGTTCGTGATCTTCAGAATCACCCAGTTCATGGAAGAGTCATAAGGAAGGCACAAGATAA
>CAVFMZ010000012.1:0-40816 GCA_963623675.1 Firmicutes bacterium CAG:176
CCCGTTCCCAGGTTGTACAGGTCATCGGAAAGAAGATTGTGCTTTACAAAGAAGGCAAAGACGAGAAGAAGAAAATCGTACTTCCTAAATAAAGCAGAAGAGAGGCTATATGGACGAAGGCTGGAAACAGATCGGAATTATGGGCGGCACGTTCGATCCGGTTCACAAGGCGCATCTGGCACTGGCAGAACAAGCTTACCGGCAGTTCTCCTTGGATGAAGTATGGATGATGCCCAATGGACGGCCCCCGCATAAGAGAGACCATTCCCAGGCTGATGTTTCCCATCGGATGGAGATGGTGCGCCGCGCCATTGCAGAGATTCCATATTTACGGTTATGCGGACTGGAACAGTTTGAAAAAAGCTATCACTATACCTTTGAGACATTGCAGATTTTGAGAGACCTGTTCCCAAAGGTACAGTTTTATTTCATCATGGGCGCAGATTCCCTGTTTGATTTTGCGGATTGGCGACGGCCGGATATTATCAGCCGGGAATGCGTCATTCTGGCAGCTACCAGAGATCATTGCCGAAGAGATGAAATCCTTCAGAAGATCGAAGAACTGAAACAGATTTTTGGCGCTGATATCCGTATTCTGAATACGCCGAACATGGATATTGCATCGGAAGATATCCGCAAGAGACTGCAGCATGGGGAGGATACCTCCGACATGCTTCCGGAAGAAGTGACAGCCTATATTCGTCAGAACCATCTGTACGAATGAGAAAGGAGTCCTGGAAAATGGATGAGATCTGTATCAGAGACTTAAAAAAAGAGCTGAAGAAAAATATGGACGAGAGCCGTTACGAGCATACCTTAGGTGTCATGTACACCAGCGCTGCGCTGGCCATGAGGCATGAATGCGATCTTGACAAGGCACTGTTGGCCGGACTGATGCATGACTGTGCCAAATGCATGCCCAATGCCAAGAAGCTGAAGACGGCAGAAAAGTACGGCCTGGAAATCACCGAGCTGGAGAAGAAAAATCCGTTTATGCTCCATGCAAAGGTTGGCGCCGTTCTGGCAGAGAAGAAGTACGATATCACGGATGAGGAAGTATTGGGCGCTATCCGCTGGCATACCACCGGCCGCCCTGATATGACACTTCTGGAAAAGATCGTTTATATAGCTGATTATATTGAACCAAAAAGAGACAAGGCGCCGAATCTTGGCGAGATCCGGAAACTGGCTTTCATCGACCTGGACCGTGCGCTGCTGAAGATTTTGCAGGATACGCTGAACTACCTGGGAGATTCCCCGGAAGACGTGGATTCCATGACAAAATCGACCTATGATTTCTATCAACAGCAATTACAACCATAGAGGAGAAGACAGATGGTATTAAAAAATTCAAAGGAAATGGCAAAACTGGCAATTACTGGGCTGGAAGAGAAGAAAGCAAACGACATCAAGATCCTTGATATTTCTGATGTTTCCGTTCTGGCAGATTACTTCATCATTGCATCCGGCAGCAACCGTAACCAGGTGCAGGCCATGGCAGACGAGGTAGAAGAGCGTCTGTACAAAGCCGGATATGAGCAGAAGCAGATCGAAGGCTATCAGACTGCAAACTGGATTCTGATGGATTATCAGGATATTATTGTCCACATTTTTGATGAGGAGAACCGTCTGTTCTACGATCTGGAGAGAATCTGGAGAGATGGAAAAGTCGTTTCTGAGGAAGAGTTAGAGGCATAAAAATGGAAAAGCATGACCGTGTTCTTTCTGTTGAGAAAAAGACGGACAACCGTTTTCTCAATATGTATGACATTCAGTATGAAAATAAAGTCGGAGGCCAGGGAATCTATCACATTGCATCCCGTGTGTCTTCTGTAGAATCACTGAAAATGAATACCCGGGTAAATCGTCCGGATGGCGTAATTATCTATGCATTGTATGGTCCGAGAAGAGACAAGGTAGTGATGGTTCGACAGTACCGGTTCTCCATCGACGATTATGTCTACGAGTTCCCGGCCGGACTGGTAGATGCAGGCGAAACCTATGCAGAAGCCGGAGCAAGAGAGCTGAAGGAAGAGACCGGACTTGATTTTACACCGGTCAAAGCCAATGAAATGTTCAGCAAACCGCTGTTCACCACCATCGGCATGACGGATGAATCCTGTTCAACTGTCTATGGCTATGCATCCGGCAGTATTTCCAAGGCAGGTCTGGAAGACAACGAAGATCTGGAAGTTGTTCTGGCTGACCGGAAAGAAGTACGCCGGATCTTACAGGAAGAACACGTGTCTATTAATTGCGGATACCTTCTGATGCATTTTCTGTGCCATACAGCAGAGGATCCATTTTATTTCCTGAGGTAACCGCTGATGCTGACGAATTTCAGGATTGCCGTGGAAGCGGTGATGCCCATCTTTTTATTGATTTTGCTGGGCATGGCTTCCCGAAATCTTCATATTATGTCGGATACAGAGCTGAATCACGCCAACAAGGCAATTTTTCAGGTCATGTTTCCGATTATGATGTTTTACAATATTTATTCCGTGGATTTTTCCGGAGTGATCATGCCTGGTTATATTGCGTTCTGTGCTGGTATGCTGCTGGTGGTCTATGGCCTTGCACTGGTCGTGGCGCTGCTGACAGAGAAGCAGAATTACAGCCGTGGCGCGTTGATTCAGGCGGTCTATCGTGGAAATTTTGTACTGATGGGAATCCCGATCATGAACAATCTTATGGGAGACGAAGCCATGGGACTGACCACCGTTATGGTGGCGATTATTGTTCCTATTTACAATGTACTGGCGGTGGTAACGCTGGAAGTATTCCGTGGCGGACCCTTAAAGCCAGGGGTAATTCTAAAAAGAATCGTGACCAATCCCCTGATTTTCGGAGCGGTGGCAGGAATTATTGCTGCAGTGCTGGGAGTGAAGCTTCCTGTGATTCTGTCAAAGCCTATGGGGCAGGTGGCATCCTCCGCATCCGTCGTCGCATTGATGGTTATGGGGGCATCCTTCCGGTTCAGCAGTATCAAGGAGAACCTGAAGAATCTGATTCTTGGTGTGACCGGAAAACTGATTGTCAGTCCGGGACTGGCACTGGGAGTCGGCTATTTATCAGGGCTTCGGGGACTTCCGTTAGCGCTTCTCATTATTATGTTCGGAGCGCCCTGCGCCGTATCGGGCTATACCATGGCGCAGCAGATGGACAGCAATGGAGAACTGGCAGCAGGATGCCTGATCTTCACATCCCTTTTATCCTGCATTACTATCTGTGGATGGATTTTCCTATTCAAACAGCTGGGAGCTTTTTAAGCTCCCGGCTGTTTGACTGACGGATTGGTGTTTATCAGCTGTTCTTTTTTTAATAGATAATAGATGATACCTATCGCATCTGCCTGGAACCAGCCAATAGGTACGGACCACCAGATTCCCACAACACCGATAGTCGGAATGGCAGCGAGAGCATAGGCCAGCGCCACGCGGGTGCCAAGAGAAATGACGGTCAGAACCACAGACATGCCCGGACGGGTCAGTGCACGGTACAGGCCGTAGAGCAGGAACAGCATTCCGATGGCATAGTAAAAGGCGCCTTCAATGCGGAGATACCGGACACCTTCCGCAATGACCGCTGTCTCGGAAGCATCAATAAAGAGGCTCATAAGAGGAGCCGCAAAGATAAATACAAGAACGGAGATCAGAGCACCGAAGGAGATGGAAGTAATGACCGCTCCACGGATGCCTTTCTGAATCCGTTCTTTTTCTTTTGCCCCGTAGTTCTGGGCAATGAAAATAGAGAACGCATTTCCAAAATCCTGTACCGGTAGATAGGCAAAGGCGTCAATCTTCACAGCTGCGGCGAAGGAAGCCATGATGGTGGTTCCAAAGCTGTTGACCAGTCCCTGCACGGCCAGAATACCAAAGTTCATGATGGACTGCTGCAGGCAGGTGAGTGCGGAGAAATTGAAGATTTCTTTTACACGGGACATACGCAGCTTCACACGCGGGTCTTTCTTGAAAAGATGTGGAAATTTTACCAGGGTATAGATGGTAATGCCAATGCCGGAGACATACTGGGCAATGACGGTCGCTTCCGCAGCACCTGCCACACCCCATTTCAGACCGATGACAAACCACAGATCAAGGCCAATATTTAAGAAGGCGGAGATAGCGAGAAAGACCAGTGGAATCACGGAATTTCCCAGGGACCGGAGCAGGGAGGCGAAGAAATTATAGAGAAAGATCGCCGTCATACCTGCAAAAATCACCATCAGATAGGAGCGCATCATCACTTTTAATTCCTGCGGAATGCGTAAAAACCAGATGATATCGTCGATGCCTGCAAATACCAGTACATTCAAAATTATGGAAATGACGCAGAGCAACAGAAAAGAAGCAAGGATACCTTCTTTTAATCCGACTTCATCCTTTTCGCCGTAGCGGATGGAGAAGACGGTACCGCTTCCCATGGCAAGTCCCAGCAAAATAGAAGTCAAAAAGGTCATCAAAGAAAAGGCGGATCCCACGGCTGCCAGCGCATCTGCTCCCAGATAGCGGCCCACGATCAGCGTATCCGCAATATTATAACACTGCTGTAAGAGATCTCCAAGAATCATGGGAATCGCAAACAACAGCATGCTTTTAACCACAGGTCCTTTTGTTAATTCGTTATCCATTTCCTGTTTTATCCCCCGTAATAATTGATAATCATGCATTCCGCCTTCTCATTGGTCCGGTTTTCATAGACATGCGGAATGGAAGAAGCGAACATAAAAGCATCCCCCGGATGAAGGACATGTTCTTCACTGCCTGCCGTAAGCGCCAGCGTGCCACGGATTACATAGAGATATTCCTGGGCTTTGGGCGGGTGACCGATGGATGTATGGGAACATCCCGGATCCAGCTCCATCTGGAAATATTCAAAATTCCGGGAGGCGCTGCATGGAAAATAGCAGCGGAGCCGGTAGGTGCCAAAATCATCCTGCTGGAGTTCCGTGTCCTCTTTCCGGACCAGATCGCATTCCTTCTCCGGCTCTTCTAAAAGGGCAGTATAGGGAATACTGAGTCCGTCGGCAATCTTCAGAATCGTATTGATGGTAGGATTGCTGTTCCCTTTCTCAATTTCTGATAAAATTCCTTTGCTGATTTCTGAAGTTTTGGCCAGCTGTCCCAGGGACAGATTCCGTTCTGTCCGCAACCGCCGCAGGTTTTCACCGATAATTTTTCCAAGATCCATAGAAAAGCTCCTTATTGACAAATATATCATATCAAGGTAATATGAAAAAGGTCATTCAGAATATTGAACGAATGTACAATTTATTTTATTATAAGACTTACGGAAAGGACCGTCAATATGAAAAAGAAAGCGTTCCGGGCAGCGTTTCCTTATACACTGCCAATCTGTATCGGATTCTTATTTTTGGGAATGTCTTATGGATTTATGATGCGGAGCAAAGGATTTTCTTTTGTGTATCCGCTGTTGATGAGTATGTTTATTTTTGCAGGATCCATGGAATTCGTAACCTGTAACCTGCTTTTATCCGCCTTTAATCCCATCGCGGCCTTTTTCCTGGCATTGATGGTCAATGCAAGACACCTGTTCTATGGATTGTCCATGCTGGAAAAATATAAGAATACCGGATGGAAGAAGCCCTATCTGATTTTCGGCATGTGCGATGAATCCTTTACCATTAACTCCGCGGTCACACCGCCGGAAGACGTGGACAAAGGATGGTTCATGTTCTTTGTGAACCTTCTGAATCAGATCTACTGGGTATTTGGCGCTACCATGGGAGCACTGCTTGGCTATGTGATTCATTTTAATACAGAAGGCATTGAATTCGTCATGACCGCCCTTTTTGTGGTGATGCTGGTCAATCAGTGGGAAGAGCATAAAGATCACCGCCCGGTGCTCATCGGTCTTGTCTGCCCGGTAATCTGCCTGGTGATTTTCGGCAGTAACAGCTTTATGATTCCGTCCATGATCCTCATGACGGTAAGTTTCCTTGCAGGAAGAAAATATATGGATACGGAGGCAGACGAAAAATGACCGTTACACAACAGATAATTACCATTGTGGCCGTCGTGCTTGGCACCATGACAACCCGTCTCCTGCCATTTCTGATTTTCCCGGAAGGAAAGAATCCACCGGATGTGGTACGGTATCTGGGGACAGTGCTTCCCTATGCAGTTATCAGTCTTCTGGTGGTCTACTGCCTGAAAGGCGTGCCGGAGAGCGGCACTTACGGCATTCCGGAAGCCATTGCCATTGTATTTATCATTTTCCTGCATAAATGGAAGAAGAATACCCTGCTTTCCATCGCAGGCGGAACCATGCTGTACATGATACTGGTACAGTGGAAATGACGTTGTACACAAAACATTTGTTTGCTTTTTTGACATAGGCGTGCTATAATGTGAGAAACGAATGTTCGATTAGCAGGAGGGACTTTTATGAGCTACGGAAAAATCACACCAAAACAGCAGGAGATTCTGGACTTTATCAAATCCGAAATACTTCATAAGGGTTATCCGCCTGCCGTTAGGGATATCTGCGAGGCTGTTCATTTGAAATCTACCTCTTCCGTACATTCCCATCTGGAGACATTGGAAAAAAACGGTTATATCAGAAGAGACCCCACCAAGCCCAGAGCTATTGAGATTATTGACGATCAGTTTAACCTGACCCGCCGGGAGACGGTGAATGTCCCCATGATAGGAACCGTTGCTGCAGGCCAGCCGATTCTGGCCCAGGAACATATTGAAGGATATTTTCCAATTCCTGCAGAATACATGCCGAAGGGTGAATGCTTTATGCTGAAGGTAAAGGGCGACAGTATGGTGAATGCCGGTATTTTCAGTGGTGATTATATCATGGTTCGTCAGCAGAACACGGCGAAGAATGGTGATATGGTCGTAGCACTGGTGGAAGATTCTGCTACTGTGAAGACTTTCTATAAAGAAGACGGGCACATTCGTCTTCAGCCGGAGAATGATTCCATGGATCCGATCATTGTTGACGAGGTGCAGATTCTAGGTAAAGTATTCGGCGTTTTCCGGATGTTCGATTAGATTTTAAGAAAAGAAGAGCGTTTCCTGACGGTCAGATTGTCAGAAAACGCTCTTCTTCTTTGCACTATTCTGCTTTCATAAATTTATAAAATCCCTCACCGGTGGTGCTTACCATTACCGTAAGACTGTTGTCACTGTCTCTATAAATCATGCCTTCCGCATCTGAGTCAGCTGATTTAAAGAAAATCTTGTGATTGTCAAAGGTAGCCTCTGTATCTTCTACATCCATCGCCCTGAAAAGACTCATCTTTACCGTAAAGGTATTATCTGAATTAGCGGTAATGGACAGGGTACTGCCATCATAATCACTGGTGAAATCTCCTAAAAAGTACTCATTTAATTCATTTTCCCGGTCAGCTGTCGCGTCATCGGTAGCATCTCCCTGAAGGGGCTGATAAATAGCTTCTGCGTATACCTGGATGTCCATGCCGTTTAAGTCATGGGGCGAATACGCGGAAAGGGAATAGGTGAAGCCGGTTACTGCATCATACCATTGAATCATCTGATAGTGGTCTGAATTGTCAGTGTTCATATCACCATAAGAGTAATCCTTTGCTGCAAGACCTGAAACAGTGGCATCCCCCTCATAGTCCCAATCTACAAAAATACCGGAAATATCGGTAAGCTCTGTGGCAGGCTGGATCCGGTAGGTCCAATCTGCATCATCCAGCACATAAGTCATCTGTGCCATACCATCTTCTTTGAGGTATGAGTATGCCACATTGCTGGCTCCTTCCGGTGCTTCCATGTCAAGACCGGTGGCTTCCAGGATTCCCTGCTGATCCGAATCTGTCCAGGGATTTGCAATCTGCGTCTCCTCTGTTCCATCCTCTTCAGATGTCTCAGCTGTCTCTTCTGTTGTATCCTCTGTGGTCTCCTCCTCTGTGACGGTTCCCTGCTCTTCGGAAGTGCCACATCCGGTCAGACTTGCTGCCGTAAAGGTCAGCGTCAACATAGCAATTAACATTTTCTTCTTCATATTTTCCTCCATGTAAGTCCGTGATGAAAAGCTATGTATTGATTATATTACAGAAATGATTCGTTTGCATCTGTTTTCCATGCAAAGCAGAAATTTTAATGGAATCTTAAGAAAATAGAGTCACGGATACTTATTATTCCGGGTACTGGGGTAATGTATCCGTGGACTGATGCATCAGCATATCAACCAATGCCTTGGCAGCGGGAGAGAGGGGATGCTGAGGATTTTGCACAATACAGATACCGCGTCTGGGAATGGGAATATCCAGTTCCAGCTGAATGAGTCCGTAGTTCATCAGATAGGAACGGGCAAATTTATAAGGTACAAAACCAATTCCAAGGTTGTGCAGAACCGTTGGAGCAACCAGATCATTGGAATTTACCTCGATGTTTGGGTGGAGTTCACAGCCATGATCCTTAAAAATACTGTCCCAGAATTTTCGCGTAGTAGTCCCCTTTTCCATACAGACCAGAGGATAGGTATTTAATTCTCTCAGACTTAATGTACGTCCCTGCAGGAATGTATAGTGATTTCCTGCAATGACGATATCCTGAAAATCAGAAACCCGAGTCACCTGGAAATGTTCTGCTCCCTCGATAGGAGTAATGGAAACTGTAAAATCAACGCTTCCGGCATTTAGTGCCGATACAGAACCCGGTGTGGAAAAAGAGTGTATCTGCATATTTACATTAGGAAACTGCTGCCGGAAATGTTCCAGATAAGGAAGCAGATAATATCGCATGGTCAGCTCGCTGGCACCGATGTTGATCTTCCCGCTCTGACAGTTGACAAAATCCTGCAGTATACTGCCTGCCCGTTCCATCTGCTGGACTGCACGGCTTACCTGACGAAGCAGCATCTGCCCTTCTGCAGTGAGAGTAACCCCTTTTCTGGAACGGATAAATAACGGACACTGAAGCTCCTGTTCCAGGTTCTGAATGTATTTGGTAACGGTTGGCTGGGTCAGGCACAGATGCTGTGCAGCCAGTGAGATGCTCTTTGCTTTTGCTACCTCGTAGAATATCTTATAATAATCAAAACTGATGTCCATTCCATTTACCTCGTCTTTGGTATAAAAAAATCGCTAAGCCATTCAAAAAATCTATACTAATGCCAAAAAAAAATAATTATACATTTCCTCTGGTTGGTATTATAATAGGAAACGAGCTTTGGGGCAAGGCTTACTTTTTTTGATGCCATAATGTCCGTAAAAGCAAAAATACTTTAGAAAGGAAGTGCAGTTATGGGTAATTTAGGGCCAAAGCTGTTGGAGGAACTTCAATGCGAGAATGTATTTTACATTGGAAGCATTGGTGTTTCGGAATCAGTTGTTGTAACGTGGATTATCATGGCAGTATTTCTGCTGGCGGCAATTTTGCTGACCAGGAATCTGAAGGTTGAGAATCCCGGAAGAGGTCAGTTGTTGTTGGAATACGTAGTGACCTGGCTCCAGGGAATCGGCGATGGGATTATCGGTGAAGAGGGAAAAGAATACGGTGCGTACCTGACTTCTGTCCTGATCTATCTCGGAGTTGCAAACCTGATTGGCATGATTGGATTCAAACCACCAACAAAAGATCTGAATGTGACAGCCGCGCTGGCTTTAATGAGTATTGTGCTCATTGAGTTCGCAGGTATTCGCAAAAAAGGTATCCTCGGATGGCTGAAAAGCTTTACACAGCCAATCGCAATCGTTACCCCCATTAACATTCTGGAAGTGTTTGTAAAACCACTTTCCCTGTGTATGCGACTGTTCGGTAACGTACTTGGTGCATTCGTTATTATGAAACTGATCGAATGTATCCTCCCCGTCGGTCTTCCGGTCATCTTCAGTGCATATTTTGACCTGTTTGACGGACTGATTCAGGCCTACGTGTTTGTTTTCCTGACGGGACTGTTTATTAAAGAAGCTATTGAGTAAAACAAAGGAAAAGGAGATTTATTTATGTCAACATTAATTGCTATCGGAGCTGGTATTGCAGTACTTGCTGGTATCGGAGCCGGAATCGGTATTGGTATCGCTACTTCCAAAGCAGCAGAAGCTGTTGCAAGACAGCCGGAGGCTGAGGGTAAAATCACAAAGATTCTTCTTCTTGGTGCAGCACTTGCAGAGGCAACCGCTATTTATGGTTTCGTTATCGCGCTGCTGATCATTATTCTGTTACAGTAAGAAAGGCGGATTTATAAATGTTAAGATTAGACTTAAATCTGGTCTTTACCGTTCTTAATATCCTGATATGGTATGTGTTAATCCGCAAGTTCCTCTTTAAGCCGATTAATGATATTATCACCAAACGGGAAGATGCAATCAAAGCCCGTTATGCAGAGGCCCAGAAGCTTCAGGATGAGGCGCAGGCTGAAAAAGATAAGAGCGTACAGTACCAGAATCAGATTGAGGACGAAAAAGCGAAAATAATGGCACAGGCCCAGCTTGATGCCCGGAAGGAATTTGACCAGATCGTAGAAGATGCCCATAAGAAGGCCGGTCAGATCATTGATACTTCCAAGAAAGAGGCTGCTCTTCAGAAAGAAAAAGTAATGAACAAGGCAGAGCAGGAAATCCGTGGCATGATCCTCGATGCCGCTGTAAAATCCATGCAGTCTGAACACAGTGATGGATCTCTCTATGACGAATTTTTAACAAAAGCAGGTGAATCAACTCATGAAGAATCTTAATTCTTATTTGGACCGATTGACAGCAGCCCGCATGCGGCCGGAAGTATTGCAGCATGCAGTTGATATTCTGAAAGCGGTTCCCCAGATTCAGACTGAGCTGGAAAATCCGGCGACTTCACGTATGAAACGTGAAGATATTATCCAGGAAATTTTCCCGACAGAATCCCGCCAGTTTATTTACAGTCTGGTAGAGGATGGTGCTCTTGGAGCTCTGGAAGATATTCTGAAAGCATATATGGAACTGTCGGATGAGGAGCGTACCCCTCTTTCCTGTGTTCTGGAATATGTAACAGAACCGGATGATGCTCAGTATGAAGGCATTATAAAATTTTTAAGACAGCAATATCCTGAGAGAGTGCTGAACATTTCCCGTAAACAGAACAAAGCCCTTGGCAGTGGATTTATCCTGCATGCCGGCAATGAAGAGTATGACTGGAGTGCTTCCGGACGTAAGAAAGCTCTGCAGCAGAAGCTGCAGTCCCTGGATGTATCCGGAGACGGTCCGTTGGTAGCACAGAAAGCGATCATCAGCATCCTGAAAGGAAGCATGGATGATGTGGAGATTGCCAGCCAGGAGGTTGGTATCGTCAGCCGTGTCGGTGATGGTATCGCTTATATTGACGGTGTAGACCATGCCATGTACGGAGAGATTCTTGTCTTCGATAATGGCGAGAAAGCCATGGTACAGGATATCCGTGAGCACGAGATCGGCTGTATCCTGCTTGGAAAGGATACAGAGATCGTCGAAGGCAGCCGTGCTGCACGTACCGGTAAGATGGCCGGTATCCCGGTAGGGGATGGCTATATCGGACGTGTCGTCAATGCACTGGGTGATCCCATTGATGGAAAGGGAAAGATTGAGACTACAGACTATCGTGCAGTAGAAGAGCCGGCTCCCGGTATCGTAGACCGTAAGTCTGTTGATACTCCGCTGGAGACAGGTATTCTTTCTATCGACTCCATGTTTCCCATTGGCCGTGGACAGCGTGAGCTGATCATCGGTGACCGCCAGACCGGTAAGACCTCCATCGCAACGGATACCATTCTAAACCAGAAGGGTAAGAATGTCATCTGTATCTATGTAGCCATCGGCCAGAAGGCATCTACTGTGTCCAAGCTGGTACATAATTTTGAAAAACATGGCGCCATGGATTACACCATCGTGGTATCCTCCACGGCAAGTGATCCGGCTCCGCTGCAGTATCTGGCACCTTATTCCGGAACTGCGCTGGCAGAATTTTTCATGCACAGAGGCCAGGATGTCCTGATCGTCTACGACGATCTGTCAAAGCATGCGGTAGCATACCGTTCCCTGTCCCTGCTGCTGGAGCGTTCTCCGGGCCGTGAGGCATATCCGGGTGACGTATTCTACCTGCATTCCCGTCTGCTGGAGCGTTCCAGTCGTCTGAGCGACGAAAAGGGCGGCGGATCTATTACCGCACTTCCGATTATCGAAACCCAGGCAGGTGATGTATCCGCATACATTCCGACCAACGTTATCTCCATTACCGACGGTCAGATCTTCCTGGAGAGCGACCTGTTCAACGCAGGTATGCGTCCGGCTGTCAATGTCGGTCTGTCCGTATCCCGTGTAGGTGGTGCAGCCCAGACCAAGGCTATGAAGAAAGCAGCCGGAAGTATCCGTGTGGATCTGGCTCAGTACCGTGAGATGGAAGTATTTACCCAGTTCAGCTCTGACCTGGATGAGATTACAAAAGAGCAGCTGGAATATGGTAAGAGAATGATGGAGCTGTTAAAGCAGCCTCTTGGTTCTCCCATGTCCCTGCATGAGCAGGTTATCACCTTATGTGCAGCAACCCACAAACTGTTCCTTGATGTGCCTGTAAAGGAGCTGAAAGGATATCAGAAGGAAATGCTTACATGGATCGATCAGAAGCATCCGCAGCTTGGTGAAGAGATCGAAGAACTGCACAGCTTAAGCGATACTCTGATCAATAAGATCGTAGAAGCGGTAAAGGAATATAAGAGTCAGGTGGTGAAGTAGTATGGCAGGATTGCGAGAGATCCAGAACCGGATCAAAAGTATCCAGGATACGAGAAAAATCACCAATGCCATGTACATGATCTCATCCACCAAGATGAGAAAGGCAAGACAGGATCTGGAGAATACAGAGCCTTATTTCTATACACTGCAGGCCATGATGGCGCGTCTGCTGCGCCACCTTCCGGATGTCAGCCATATGTATTTTGAAAAAGAGGAAGGCGAGGAACGTTCAAATCACCAGAAGAAGGTTGGTCTGCTGGTGATCACAGGAGACAAAGGTCTGGCAGGTGCCTACAACCACAATGTTCTGAAGCTTGCGCAGGAATTTCTGGATGATCAGGATCAATGGGCCGAATTATTTGTGGTCGGAGAACTGGGACGACAGTATTTTACCGGACAGCATGTGCCGATTCAGGAGAATTTCCAGTTTACGGCGCAGAATCCTACCTTCAGTCGTGCCCGTTGGATTGCGGAAACCTTACTTGGCAAATTCCAGTCAGGAGAGTTGGATGAAATTCAGGTAATTTTCACCAGAATGGAAAACAGTATGACCAGTATTGCTGAAGTCAAGAAGATGCTTCCCATGGACAGACCTCCCATGCCGAAGATTCCCATGGATGTCTATCATGAGGAATTTCTCACGACCCCGGATGGCAAGACGGTTGTAAACAGCGTGGTACCGAACTATATTACCGGATTTATCTACTGTGCGCTGGTAGAATCCTTCTGCAGCGAGCAGAGTGCACGTATGCAGGCCATGGAATCTGCAACTAACAATGCAGATGAGCTTCTGCATGATCTGAATATCATGTACAACCGTGCAAGACAGGCAGCTATCACTCAGGAGATCACTGAGGTATGCGGTGGTGCCAAAGCACAGAAAAATAAGCAAAAATAAAGATTTACTATAAACTAAAGGAGATGCATGTGTGATGGAAAAAGGTAAAATCATACAGGTTTCAGGTCCCGTTATCGACGTACTGTTCGAGAAGGGCAATCTCCCTCATATAAAAGATGCACTGACTGTTGACAATCATGGCAAGAATTGTGTCATGGAAGTCGCAAAGCATATGGGACACAATGTAGTGCGCTGCATTATGCTGACAGCCAGCGAAGGTCTCTGCCGTGACATGGAAGTCACCCCTACCGGTGCAGGTATTACTGTTCCCGTAGGTGAGAAGACCCTGGGACGTCTCTTCAATGTACTTGGAGAGACCGTCGACGGCGGGGGAGAGATTACAGATTCAGAAAAATGGTGTATCCATCAGGATCCACCTTCATTTGAAGATCAGAGTCCGGTTGTAGAGATTCTGGAGACCGGTATTAAGGTCATCGACCTTCTTGCCCCCTATGCAAAAGGTGGTAAGATCGGTCTGTTCGGCGGTGCCGGAGTAGGTAAGACTGTGCTGATTCAGGAGCTGATCAGAAATATCGCAACGGAGCACGGCGGATACTCCATCTTCACCGGTGTCGGAGAGCGTTCCCGTGAGGGCAATGACTTATGGACAGAGATGAAAGCATCAGGAGTACTGAACAAAACTGCATTGGTATTTGGCCAGATGAACGAGCCGCCTGGAGCACGTATGCGTGTTGCGGAGACCGGACTTACCATGGCTGAGTATTTCCGTGATGAGATGCATCAGAACGTGCTTCTCTTCATTGATAATATTTTCCGTTTTGTACAGGCAGGATCTGAGGTATCTGCACTGCTTGGACGTATGCCGTCCGCAGTAGGTTATCAGCCGACCCTGGCAACTGAGATGGGTGAACTGCAGGAGCGAATCGCTTCCACCAAGAATGGTTCCGTAACATCCGTACAGGCTGTTTACGTGCCGGCCGACGACCTGACCGACCCGGCTCCGGCAACGACCTTCGCACATCTGGATGCGACCACCGTACTTTCCAGAAAGATCGTAGAGCAGGGTATTTACCCGGCTGTTGATCCGCTGGAGTCCTCTTCCCGTATTCTGGAGGCTGATGTGGTAGGTGAGGAGCATTACGAGACTGCAAGACGTGTACAGGAGATGCTGCAGAAGTACAAGGAGCTGCAGGATATCATTGCTATCCTTGGTATGGAGGAGCTGTCAGAGGATGATAAGCTGACCGTTGCCCGTGCCAGAAAGATCCAGCGTTTCCTGTCCCAGCCGTTCCATGTGGCTGAAAACTTTACCGGCATTCCCGGTAAATATGTACCGCTGAAGGATACCATCAAAGGATTCCAGGCCATCATCAATGGTGAAATGGATGAATATCCGGAGGCTGCATTCTTCAACGTAGGAACCATTGAGGAAGTTGTTCAGAAGGCAAAGACTCTGACCACAACCGTATAGAGGTGATGGATCATGTCAAAGTTTTTTGTAAAAATTATCTCCAGTAACCGAATCTTCTACGAAGGATTCTGCCATTGCCTGATTGTTCCGGCAGTTGACGGAGAGATGGCGATTATGGCGCATCATGCAGAGACCATCATTGCAATCCAAAGCGGTGAGATGCGTCTACAGAAAGAAGAAGGCGGAGAATGGCTTTATGCAGTTCTTGGAAGGGGATTCTGCATGGCGGCCAATAACCGTGTTACCGTTCTTGCCGATACAGTAGAGCGTCCCGAAGAGGTAGATGCCAACCGTGCAAAAGAGGCACTGGAACGTGCACAGGAACGTCTTCGTCAGAAACAGAGTATTCAGGAGTATCATATGACACAGGCCGCTATGGCACGTGCCTTGACACGTCTGAAAGAAACCGAAAAATTTTTGAGATAAGCTGTCTGGTAAGACAAGGATCATCCGCGGGGCGGGTCGGAGGAATTCCATTATTCCAATGACCCGCCTTATTGGTATTATTTTATATTCTTATTTATGAGATGCCAGGGTCAAAAGGTCTAAACCCACATGAGCTCGCTCATAAGTGGGTGAAAGACCTTGGGACCCGCCCCGATATGAGCATAAAAGTGGGATGATAATCCCACGATATGCGAATATTGGGTAGGATTGTGGGAGTGCGGAGCACGGAGCAATCCGTAGGCATCAAAGTCGGGGGCTTTTGACCCCGACATCATTTATGATTGTTCATATGAAATTTACATAAATATTTTATGTTGAGATATAGCTTTTAAGTGAGGTACAAAAGATTGAAAGAGGAACGATATAATGGTCAGGTATTACTAACTGGCATTGATGTAGGATCTACCACAACAAAAATTGTGGCAGTCCAGCCGGATAACGGAAAGATTGTCTATTCCGAATACCGGAGACATAACGCAGCCCAGGTAAAAAGTGTTTATGATGCACTGAAACGGCTGGAAAAAGCGTTTCCGCACGCTAAGATCCGGTTAAGTCTGACCGGATCCGGCGCAAAACTCATGGCTGATCGCCTGGAAGTCCCCTATATTCAGGAGGTTGTCGCCAATTCCCTGGCGCTCCGGGAACAGTATGGACAGGTGCGGACCGCCATTGAGCTGGGCGGCCAGGATGCAAAGATGATTTTCTTTAAAAAGGACGACAGCACGGGACTTTTAACTGTCTCTGACATGCGGATGAATGGAAGCTGTGCCGGTGGTACCGGAGCCTTTATCGATGAGATTGCCTCTATTTTACAGATACCGGTGGAAGAGTTTAACACGCTGGCCGCAAAAGGCACCTGTGTCTATGATATTTCCGGACGGTGCGGCGTCTATGCCAAGACGGACATCCAGCCACTTCTGAATCAGGGAATTGCCAAGGAAGATCTGGCGCTTTCCGCCTTCCATGCCATTGCCAAACAGACCATCGGCGGTCTGGCACAGGGGCTTGACATTGAAAAACCGGTGATTTTTGAGGGCGGTCCTCTGACCTTTAACCCGACCTTAATCCGTGTATTTGCAGAACGTCTGTCACTTACGGAAGAAGAGACCATTATCCCAACCCATCCGGAACTGATGGTTGCGTTTGGTGCTGCCATGTCTCTCGAACGGATGTTTGCGGATCAGAAAACAGTCTGTGAAATTCCGAAATTAACCCGCCTGCTTGCCAAAGAACAGAATGAGGAGACCGGACATACCGTTTCCACTGCCAGACCCTTCTTTGCATCCGCGGAAGAGCGGGCTGCCTTCGAGGAGCGTCACCGTCATCAGGCACCTCAGTGGAAGAAACCCAATCCGGGAGAAGTAGTGGAAGCTTATCTGGGTATTGATTCCGGAAGTACCACTACCAAATTCGTCCTGATCAATGAGCAGGAAGAGATTCTGGATTCCTTCTATGCGCCCAATGAAGGAGAGCCTTTAACTGTAGCAAAAAATGCCCTTCTTTCCATGCGGAACCGTTACCGGGAGGCGGGAGCAGAACTTCATATTCTGGCGGCAGGTACCACCGGATACGGTGAGATGCTCTTTGCCAAAGCTTTCAGTACAGAGAGCCATACCGTAGAGACGGTTGCTCACGCAAGAGCAGCAGAAAAATATGTAAAAGATGCCACTTTCCTTCTGGATATTGGCGGACAGGACATGAAAGCCATCTGGCTGGATCACGGCATCATTACCAACATTCTGGTCAATGAAGCATGTTCCTCCGGATGCGGTTCCTTCCTTGGAAACTTTGCGTCCTCCTTACATATTCCCATGCAGGAAATTGCCGACGCTGCATTTTCTTCCAAACATCCGGCCGCTTTGGGAAGCCGCTGTACCGTGTTCATGAACAGCAGCATTATTACTGAACAGCGGAATGGATGTCAGTCGGAAGATATTATGGCGGGACTGTGCCGCTCCATTATTGAAAATGTATTTACCAAGGTCATCCGCATTTCCAATACGGATCTGTTAGGCGACCGCATTGTGGTACAGGGCGGAACCTTTGAAAATGACGCCGTACTCTGTGCCCTGGAGCAGTATCTGGGTCGGGAAGTCATCCGTGCTCCGTATCCGGGTATTATGGGTGCCATCGGCGTGGCTCTGATTACCAAAGAGCAGTATCATGCAGAGCAGAAGCAGACCTTTATCGGACTGGATGCACTGGACAGCTTCTCCTATAAGAGAGAGTCCAACCTTCCCTGCCCCTTCTGCACCAACCACTGCCAGCGTACGATTGTGACCTTCTCCAACGGAAATTCCTGGATCACCAATAACCGCTGCGAACGCGGAGAGATCCTGGGTGACCCGAAGGATGCAAAAGTCCGTGAAAAAATCAAAGAAGTAAACAAAGAAAGCAGTGCGGTGCCAAACTTGTTCGAGGTTCGTGAAAAACTGTTGTTTAAAGATTATCCTTATCCGCAGCTGCTGCCGGAAAAAGAAACGGTTATCGGTATTCCGCGAGTATTATCCTACTGGGAAACCATGCCATTCTGGAATACGTTCTTCCGTGCTCTTGGCTATCAGGTACGGATTTCCGATAAGAGTACCCGAAAGATCTATGAGAGCGGCCTTTCCGCCGTTACCTCTGACACTGTCTGCTTTCCGGCAAAACTGGTACACGGCCATATCCGGAATCTGGCAGAACATCATGCAGACCGGATTTTCATGCCGACCATTACCACGGTCTCTTCCGAGAACCCGGCCAGCACCAGTGAATCCATGTGTGCCATTGTAAAAGGCTACCCCATCGTTATCCGGAACTCTGATAATCCGGAAAAGCGCTGGAACATTCCCTATGATGCGCCCCTGTTCCACTGGTACCGGACGGAAGACCGGAACCGGCAGCTGACCGCTTATATGAAAGATACTTTTGATATTGCGCCGGATGTGACGCTTAAGGCAATGGAAGCTGCAGATCAGGCACAGGCTTCCTTCGAGCGTGCCCTGAAAAAAGCCGGACAGGATGTAATGGAGCAGGTAGAAGCCAATAACACCTATGCGGTAGTACTGGCATCCCGTCCTTATCAGAACGACGCACTGGTCAATCATGATCTGCCGAAAATGTTTACCGGTATGGGCATTCCGGTTCTGACCGCTGATGCTGTTCCCGGTGTCAATGACGTGGATCTTCATAACAGCCGTCTGGACATTGTCAATAATTATCATGCAAGGATGCTTTCCTCCGCAGTGCTGGCCGCGGAAAACGACCATCTGGAATATGTACAGATCGTAAGCTTTGGCTGCGGCCACGACGCTTACCTTTCCGATGAAATTATCCGTCTGATGAAAGAAATCTCCGGAAAAACTCCGCTGATTCTGAAACTGGATGAAAGTGATGTGCAGGGTCCTTTACGGATCCGTGTCCGTTCTTTTCTGGAAACCGTTGCCATGAGCCACAAACGCTGTGCTCACCGGGAAGTCCATGCATTAGCCGATCCGTATCCGGTTAAATTTACAAAAGAATGCAGAAAAGAGAAAGTGGTACTGGTTCCCAATACCTCCCATGCGTTCTGCCGGATTATGTCCGCAGCACTTTCCACGCAGGGTATCCGTGCTGTTCCTCTGGAAGTAGGAAGAGAAGAGGCCATCCGTCTCGGAAAGCAGTATGTCCACAACGATATCTGCTTCCCGGCACAGATTGTCATCGGAGAGGCCCTTGCTGCCCTCCGGAGCGGAAAATATGATGTGGAACATGCCGCAGTCGGTATGGGTAAATACGTAGGTGACTGCCGTCTGACCCATTACGGCGCACTTCTCAGAAAAGCCCTCGACGATGCCGGATATGCCAATGTTCCGGTACTGACCAATGACGACGTAGATTCTCATCAGATGCATCCGGGATTTCAGATGAATATGTTATCCGCCGTCCGCATTGCCTTTGCCCTTCCTATGATTGATGCACTGGAAGAGTTGTTAAGAAAGATCCGTCCTTATGAAAAGACGGCTGGAAGTGCCGACGCTGCTTTTGAGCGGGCGCTTGACCAGGTCGTAGAGGGACTGACCCGTTCCGGTGTGGCCGGAGCAAAGAAAGGCTTCAAAAAAGCCATCGAGATTATGAATCAGGTTGACTATGATCGAAGTAACCCCAAACCGCAGGTTCTGATAGTCGGCGAATATCTGCTGAATTTCCATCCGGGAGCCAACCATGAGATCGAGCGGTATCTGGAGCAGAACGGCTTTGAGATCATCGAAGCGAAAATGACCGACGTTATCCGGAAAACGTACTTTTATCAGGGATCCCAGATCAAGGAATACCACCTGAAAAAGCCGTTGGACAAAAAGGCATGGTTTGCCATCGTCGATAAGGTCTTTAACATGGCCCACAACATGACAGATTCCATTGCATCCGCCCATCCGCTCTATGAGCCGGCCTGCCGGATGCAGGATCTGGTAAAGGAAAGCGATCCGATTATCCATCATACCTTCGATGCAGGAGAGGGCGTCCTCATTCCGGGCGAAATTCTTCACCATGCAGCCCACGGATGTAAAGCATTTATCATTCTGCAGCCTTTCGGATGTCTGCCGAACCATGTGGTAGGACGAGGTATTTCCAAACGGCTGAAAGAACAGTATCCTAACGTACAGATTCTGCCGCTGGATTATGACCCGGACGTGAGCTTCGCCAATATTGAAAACCGTCTGCAGATGCTGATTATGAACAGCCGTGTGGCAGCAGAAGAGGAGAAACGGCAGCAGGAGCTGAAAAAAGCAACTCAGAAAGGTGCCTGATGAAAACATTTTTTTGGAAAGACTATACGGTACAGATTACGAAAAAGAAGGTAAGAAATACAAACGTGCGGATTAAGGGAGATGAACCGAAGGTCATTCACATGTCCATCCCCTTATCTGCCAGCTATGAATCTGGATTAAAGGCACTGGAAGCGCCCCATATCCGGCACTGGTTGGAAAATTATGAACGGAAATTAAAAATGAAGCCCGTCCCAACACCGGAAGAACAGCGACAGAAGGAACTGGAAAAAGCCCGGATGGCGCCGCAGTACCGGGATCGGCTTCTCGCCCTGCTGCCAGACATGTTCCGAAAATGGGAACCCATCCTGGGAGTCCGAAGCAATAAAGTCACCATCCGGAAAACCCGCTCCCAGTGGGGCAGCTGTAATACCCGGAACGGAAATATTTCTATCAGCCTGTGGCTGGGTGCATATCCGGAAGCATGTGTGGAATATGTGGTCGTCCATGAACTGACACATCTTCTGGAGCGCGGGCATAATGCGCATTTCTACGGAATTCTTGACCAGGTCTATCCAAACTGGAAAGCGTGTCGGGAACAGCTAAAAAAGGAGTGAAAAATATCTTTGAACTAAACTGTTTAGAATTTATTAATATTTTACTAACTTGTTTTCTGTTGTAATTCATATTTCCTTCTTTTATAATAATAAATAAGTGATTTTGATTATTTTGAGGAGGAATATTATGGAAAATCCATACGGTCTGAAAGATGCGGAAGTTCAGGCAGCAAGAGAACAATACGGAAGTAATCAGATTCCTGATTCAGAACCGACTACGTTCTGGAAAGAATTTAGGGCAACATTTCAGGATCCCATGATTCGGATTCTTCTGGCAATAGCTGTCTTAATGGTTGTTATGTTCTTTTTCGGGTATGCTCAGATCTATGAGCCTCTGGGAACCATTGTGGCAGTTCTGATTGTAGCAACGGTCACAGCCAAAACAGGTGTCTCCAGCGACAGTAAATACCGTGCTTTGAAAAATTCGATTGAGAGAGATCAATGTAAGGTTTATCGTAACGGACAGATTGTCATGATCGACATAGATGATGTCGTTGCAGGCGACAGGGTGCTTTTGCAGGCAGGAGATAAGATTCCTGCAGATGGTATTCTTATTTCTGGACATTTAAATGTCAACAATGCCGCTTTAAACGGTGAGACTGAAGAATGTGCTAAAAAAGCTGTGGAACCGGAAACTCCTTTTCCGGAAAATATTACCGGAGATACTTTTGTGGATGATTTTTCACTCTTCCGAGGAGCCATTGTTTTTGACGGAGAAGGTGTGCTTCTGGTAAAGAAAGTCGGCCTATCTACCATGATGGGAAAAATGGCATTGGAAATGCAGGAAGAAGAACCGGCATCTCCTTTACAGGTAAAACTAGGCATTCTGGCAAAACAGATTTCCAGGATTGGCTATACGGGAGCTTTTGTGATTGCCGTCTTTTATATGATTCATTTTGTCATGCTGGCAGGAGGCATCAGTTCTTATCTGGCTCAAGGATGGGAGCCGGTGCTTATGGACGTTATCGAAGCTGTGACTCTCGCCATTGTCATCATTGTCTGCGCGGTTCCGGAAGGACTGCCTCTTATGATTTCCATTGTCCTTATGCAGAATACCAGCAAAATGCTGGATCATCATGTATTAGTGCGGAAAGCAGAAGGAATTGAAACTGCAGGCTCTCTGAATATCCTCTTCAGCGATAAAACCGGAACCATTACCAAAGGGGAAATGGAAGTAGTGGAATTCTTTACCGGAGATGGTACGACCATTCCATTGGAAGAGAGCGACACCTATCCGGATATCTGTTCCCGGCTTCATCTGGCCATTGGAAAAAATACGTCTTCCATGTTTGACGCCAGCCACCGGGTCATCAGCGGAAATGCAACCGATCAGGCATTGATGAAGTTTCTTGGTGAAAAGGCTTATCATCAGTTGATACAGGATCCTTCCCTGACCGTGGAAGCAGCCCAAAAGTTTAACTCTGCCAATAAATTCAGCCAGGCACAAATAAATGGTGTTACGTATTATAAAGGGGCACCGGAACGACTGCTCTTACAGGCGGATCGCTATCTGGGAACGGATGGAAGTCTTCATCCACTGCATATGGATCTTTTGAATGCGAAGATTGATGCCATGGCAGAAAAAGCCATGCGTGTCATTGCTTTTGGTTATTCCGAACATTCTATGGAAGAAAACTGTATTAAAGGAGACCTTATTTTGATCGGGCTTGCGGCTATCCGTGATGATGTGCGTCCGGAAGCAAAGGAAGCCATCCGGCAGGTGCAGCAGGCAGGTATCCAGGTGGTGATGATTACCGGAGACCGCCGGGAAACCGCAGCAGCCATTGCCCGTGATGCAGGATTACTGCAGTCTGATGAAGAACTCTGTCTTACCTCTGCCGAACTAAATCAGATGAGTGATAACAAGGTAAAAGAAATTCTGCCACGAATCCGAGTCATTGCCAGAGCGCTCCCCACGGATAAATCCAGAATGGTACGTCTCTGCCAGGAAGAAAACCTTGTTGTCGGTATGACCGGAGATGGTGTCAACGATTCACCGGCACTGAAACGGGCTGACGTGGGATTTGCCATGGGAAGCGGTACCGAAGCTGCCAAAGAAGCTGGCAAGATCGTCATTCTGGATGATAACTTCCATTCCATCAAGGATGCCATCTGGTATGGCAGAACCATTTACCATAATATTCTGAAATTCTGTAAATTTCAGCTTGTCATTAACGTAGCCGCTGTGCTGGTCAGTGCCATGGCACCCTTCTTCGGTGTCGATGAACCCTTGAAGGTGACGCATCTTTTGTTTGTCAACCTGGTTATGGACGGACTGGGCGCTATGATGCTGGGAAATGAACCTGCTCTGGAAAAATATATGGTCGAAAAGCCCCGACGGCGTGATGAGCCATTAGTCAGCCGCGATATGATGATCCAGATCGGTATTATGGGATGCTGGCTGACGATTTTAAGTCTCTGGTATTTAACTTCCAGTTGGACGCGAAGCTTTTTTGATACGGAAGCACAGTTTTTAACGTCCTATTTTGTCCTGTTTATTTTAAGTGCACTTTTCAACGGATTTAACGTGCGGGATGAGGGATTTGCTATTTTTAAAAATCTTTCCGCCAACCCGGATTTTCTGAAAGTCTTCTTCCTGATCGCAGGGATACAGTTCTGTATTGTGAATATTGCGCAGATCCCGGTAAAGGCGTTTCAGTTCATCGGAACCATGTTCAGCTGTGTTCCCTTTGGGGTAGCAGGATGGGTTCTGGTAATTTTACTGGCATTTTCCATGATTCCGGTGGATTTGTTGAGAAAATTTTGGATGAAATTTTTTGCAAAAACTATTAAATAAAATATTTGCCATGACAGCCAATACCTTTGCAAATGACCGGAGAATCCGCATTCATAATTAAGGTTTCTATACCTGATCCCGCTTTCCGGCAAACAGGAATACCAGTACAGCACCTGCAGCGGCCATTCCAAAGCATACCGTGTTCATAGCGCCAACCCCTGCATTGTCAATGAGAAAACCGCCAAACAGGCTTCCAAAGACGCCTCCCAGGGTGTTGGTAGCTGTCATGACTGCCTGTCCTTTGAATTTGTCCTGATCCAGCATGGTCTCATTTACGTAGTAAACAGAAGAGGGGATGTACAGGGCAAAGGATCCGATCTGCAGCATGGCCACCAGATACATGATCATCACATTTCCCGCCAGCATAAATCCGGCAGCACGGATGGCAAAAAAGACGCCGGATACCATAAGTAAAGTACTGCTCTTAAAGTGTTTTGAGATTCTGGAGAACAGGAACATGACCGGAAGTTCCGTGACAGCTGCAATGGAGAGCATTCGACCCATGTCTGCAGAGGTTCCCCCTACATTTTCAATGACCTTGATTAAATAGGCATTGTTCATATTATGGAAGGTAAAAAGTAATGTAATTCCTGCTAAGGTTAACATAAAATTTTTATATCTATCTGCAAACACCAGAAGTCCTGAATCGTTCTGTTCCGGTTCTTTTTCTTTCGGCCGGGAAGCGGCAGAAGAGGAGAGTACCGGCATGGACAATACCGTTATAAGCAGTACCAGAGCAACCAGAATTCCAGCCACCAGAATACTTCTGGTTCCAAATTTTTCCACTGCTATTCCAAGAACATAGGAAGCTGCCGCATAGGAAAGAGAACCAATTCCTCTTGCCGCGCCAAAATCAACGGACACGCCCTGATTCACATAGTAAACGCTGACAGAATTCACCAGTGGCTGAATAACCTGAAGAAAGGTATCTGTCAAAAGGAACAAAACGGCAACTGCAATCAGACCGTTGGGGACAAAATACAATAACACCAGCAATAAAATCATTACCCCAGACAAAATGGCCGTTAATTTGTGCAGAGAGATTTTTTCAGAACGGTCTGCAATGGATGCCACCACAGGCTGCAGAACCACACCTAAAATATTTCCGGCCGCAATGATCACACCGATCATGGAACTTTCAAATCCACGGCTCAGTAAAAAGACCGTCGCAAAAGCATAAATCACGCAGAAAGACGCCCAGTAAGCGCCCTGCAGGATACAGTATTGCATCATCAGTTTTCGGGTATTCAGTTTCATTATCGTGCTCCTTAAAAGTAAAAATATTGTATTTTATGATCCTAGCTAATTAGCTTTACTTTCACGCAGTTGTACAATATTGGCTGCCTTTCGTTTATTTTCTTCCTTCATGGCCGCATAATGCTTCCGGGTCGTATTGACATTTTTATGCCCCAGTACATCGGCCACCAGATAAATATCGCCGGTTTCCTGATAAAGAGCCGTGCCATAGGTACTTCTTAACTTATGAGGCGTAATTTTCTTCACTGTTGCTGTGGAGGCATATTTCTTTACAAGACGTTCCACAGAACGAACCGTAATTCTTGTATTATTCTGGGAGATAAACAGGGCGTTTTCATGACCCGGCGCTGGTGTCATCTGCATCCGCTCATCCAGATAATTCCGAAGCATTTCCTCGGTTTCCTCACCAAAATATACAATATCCTCATTGCCACCTTTGCGAATGACACGCATGGCGCCATTGTCAAAATCCAGATCTGATAAATCCAGTCCCACCAGCTCTGTTACTCGAACGCCTGTTCCTAGAAGAGTCACCACAATGGCAAGATCCCTGCCCTTGTTTCGTTCATGCCAGACTTTCTGCTGTTTGGTGAGCTTTTCTCCGGATTCAATATTGTCGATGAGCTGGGCCACCTCGTTGGCATCCAGACGAATGATGTTTTTCTCCTTGACTCTGGGCACATCCACCACAGAGGGCGCATTTTTCTGGATCATTTCTTTCTTATGGAAATATCCGAAAAAGGTATTCAGCGTCGCCAGCTTTCTGGCTTTGCCTTCCTCATGATTCCGATAGATCTGGGCGTCCTTTTCATAATAGGTCAGGAAGGAGAGATATTCCTCAATATCCACAGGCTGGATATCGTCCAGAATGGATACCGGCAAAGTCCGAAGATCCTTGTCACGGAAATACGGATTCGTCGTCTGCAGGAAATAAAAAAAGGTGCTCAGGTCGTACGCATAATTGCGTCGGGTATTGGTTGCCTTTTTTATCTCCATGGCGCGGAAGAAATCCTCCGCAAAGGCAGGTAATTCCTTCAGAAGCTCACGGAGCTTCATAGTGTTTTTATAATCAATCTGTTCATGATATGTTTGAGACATAGCAGTAGAAACTCCTTTATGAAACACATATTTTAAGTATACAATAAAACATAAAACTTTGGTACAAAATTAATAAATTTATGAGAGTGGCTCGTTTTTCGATGAAACGTGTCGTAAAACTGCCATTTTGCGACTAGTTACAGATCTGCCTCTATACTACTCTTAAATCGGATTTTTGTAAAGATCCATGATGAAAAATAAGGAAAATTAATTTTTCATTTTGTTTTTGCATTCTTCTCTCTTCATTTATGGTAAGATACTTTGTAAGAATCATTATATTTAAGGAGTGACCACGTTTCATGAAATCATCCAGCAACCTGCGCGCGTCTCTGCGTGCCATAGACCATAAAGGTTATCTGGCATATAAATCCCTGGCCGGAAGTTACCAGTTTGGAAACTTCATTCTCTGTATCGATCACGTACAGGGCGATCCGTTCGCATCACCTTCCAGTCTTCATATTGAAGTACTTCATCAATACGCCAAGTTTCCAGAAGAATATTATGTAAATCGTAATTATCGAATTGCTCTTCAGGATTATTTAACCAGACTCTTTGCAGCCAAATTTGAATCCTATCAGTTTAAGGCAAAAGGCTCCGGAAAAAGCGGCCTGATGTCCATCACTCGCTGCGGACAGGAAGTTCTGGAACGAAGTGCCTGCCAGATTACCAATGATCGCATCATCGCCCGTTTTCATGTAGGATTCCCTGCCTTTGGCCGTACGATCAATGCCGACGAACTGGAAAAGATCCTGTTCGACTTTCTTCCGAATTGTATCGAACATACATTCTTCTATCGGAATATTGACCAGAAAAAAGTGGAACAGTCCCTCTTCCTCTATGACGATCAGGAAGCACTTCGCCAGATTCTGAAACAGGAGAAACTGGCTGCCTTTGTGGCAGATGAGGCAGTTCTTCCGAGAAAAAGCGGTGTTTCTGATCTTCCCATGAAGAACAGCGTGCCTTTCTCCTCTCCTGCTTCCATGAGGCGAACATATGTACTTCCGCATAAGGGAACGATCACTGGTATGGCCATTCCAGTTGGCATTACTTTGATTGTAGGCGGCGGCTATCACGGGAAATCAACTCTTCTGGAAGCGCTGCAGACCGGTGTTTACAACCATATTACAGGAGATGGCCGGGAATATGTCATTACCGACGATACTGCTGTCAAACTCCGGGCAGAGGACGGACGTGCTATCCGGAATGTAGATATTTCCATGTTTATTAAAGATCTTCCGAATAAGAAGGAGACTACCTCATTTTCCACTCCAGATGCCAGCGGAAGCACTTCTCAGGCTGCCGGAGTCATTGAAAGCCTGGAATCCGGTTCACGTCTGTTCCTCATCGATGAAGATACTTCTGCTACGAACTTCATGCTCCGGGATGATTTCATGCAGGAAGTCATCAGCCAGGAGAAGGAACCGATCACACCTTTCCTGGAACGGGTCAGAGATCTTTACGAAAAAGCCGGCGTTTCCACGATTCTGGTTGCCGGAAGTTCCGGTGCATTCTTCTATATTGCAGATCAGATCTTACAGATGGACAGCTACCGGCCTGTAGATATTACAGAGCATGTAAAAGCCTTATGTAAAAATCACAAAGCACCACGTGTTCAGGCACCGGACTTTCAGATTCCTTCCTTTGGCCGTACGCTCCCACCATTCCGGCGGGAAGCTTCCAGTGCAAGCCGTCGTGGTGGACATGGAAACAATCGATCTTCAGCAAATGGTAACAATTCCCGGCATGAGCATATGAAAGCAAAAGTATTTGGAAAGGATTCCTTCTCTCTTGATAAAGAGACGGTAGACCTTCGCTATATCGAACAGCTGGCGGATTCCGAGCAAACCTGCGCACTCGCTTATTTGCTGCGCTACGCACTGGAACAGTATGATGAAAACCGTACGGTTCAGGAAACAGTACAGCTGCTCACAGATCTGCTTATGAACAAAGGCTGGGCTCCTTTCTGCAGTTCCTATGTTCCCTGTGGACTGGCAAAGCCGCGCGTTCAGGAAATTTACGCCTGCCTGAACCGATTCCGTGGATAACCCACTACGCCAAAAAAACAACGAGGCAGAATTTACTGTCTCGTTGTTTTTTACTATATACTTTCTTATTTTTCAAATACAGAAGTAAAACTCCACTTCTTATCCATCTGTTCACCAATGATTCCGATAGCTTTTCCTAAAGTGAAAGCGGCCAGAACCGTTCCAATTCCCAGTCCTTTTACATGTCCCAGGAAACAATAGGTCATTACAAACGTAACTGCCAGACAGATCACATCAGAACTGATTTTTACTTTTGAATACGGAACCTTAATAATTGAGGAAAGTTCTCTCGGGAAAAGATCCGTAGGGAACAATCGGCATTTTGCATCGGTTCGAAAGTGCAATTATTCGTTCAGAACCTCGTTGATCTTATCGATCATCTCATCCTCTTTCAGGCGGAATTTGATTTCCACTCTTCTGGAGGCAGCCATATCTACTTCTGAAGTTCCTTCTTTGTATACCGGGCTGCTGTAGGAACGGCCATTCACCGTCAAAACGCTTCGAAACTGCTCGATCTGATCCTCTGTCAGTCCGTTTTTCTGATTGAGACAAAAATTGGCAACTGCATTCGCACGGTTGAAGGAAAGCTCCATATTGCTGGCATATCCACCATCTGTATCCGTATGGCCTTCCACAATAATCTCAGCGATATAAGGGCGGAAACTATCCTGAAGCAGCACACTTAAATAGGTTGGAATAATCTCTTTCAGCGTAGTCTTGCTGCTGTCGGTCAGAACTGAACTGTTATATTTAAACAGTACATCCGATGAAAATGTAATGGAGCCGGTCTGTGGATCTACCGTCATGGACGATCCACTCAAACTGGACTGCAGTTCCCGGATAATATTGGTGCGAATTCCCACTATGTCTTCCAGCTGGCTTTTCGTAGATTGAAGTTCTTCCTGGGTTGCATCAATCTCGGACTGTTTTGCTGCAATGGCGTTATAAGCGGCCTGTAGCTGCTCCTGTGTCAGTGTCACTTTACTGTTGGCATCATCCAGCTTTGCCATATAATTTTTCAATTCTTCTTCCGACATAGCCAGATCCTGCTGTGCACTGCTCAGCTGCTGCTGGGTTGTCTCCAGGTCTGCCTGCTTCTGTTTATAAATGCCCAGTGTGATGGCAATAATAAGAATAAAGATCAAAAGAAGCGCTGCCATCATATCAGAATAGGACTGCCAGTAACTGGGCGCTTTGAACGCTTCTCTGGAACGCTTCTTATTTCTCATATAAATCCCTCATCTGGTGAAAAGTATAAAGTTCATTACTGATATTATCACAGGTCTCCGACAGTTTTTCTGCCATCTCTTCTTGACGTTCCAGAGATACATTTACCATATCATGCATAGAACGGCTGGCCTCCAGCAGAAGCTTCGTACTTTCTTCCAGACGCTGGAAGTTTCTGGCATAGGTTGCCTGTGCTTCACATGCTTCCTTCAGGCTGGTTCCAAGCTGTTCCATATCCGAACCCATTGTTTCACTCATCTGATTTACAAATTGCTGTACAATCTTGGAAAGTCCTTTTGTCTGCTCAGCCGCCTGTCCCTTCATAAGTTCCATGATCGTCTTCATGGAGTTTGCCATGTTCGCCTGATAAATCAGCATGGCGCTGGTATTCTCATCTACCGTGCTGACTGATGGTTCCGCGCATTCATGAAAAGTCTCCAGGAATACAGAAAGCTTCTCATACGCATCTGCCATCAATCCCCTGTAGACAAAATTAAATACCAGTGAAAAGAAAATACCATAAACAGAAGTATGGAATGCTACTTTCATACCATCCAGCAATGGCCCGATATTATCCGAAATAGTAAATATATCATTGCCGGTAAAATGAATCATTCCCAATGTCAGTCCGAGAAAGGTTCCCAGAATTCCCAGTCCTGACATGGTACCTGACACTGCTCCGTTAAAATGAGCACAGCTGATCTGATCAATAAAGTCTTCATTCAGATAGTCTTCCACCGGGCAGGCACTGACAACAGAACCCTTTGCCGTTGTATGAGCTGCAATCCTTCTCTGAAATTTTGCGAACTGCTCATCCAACAGATCGTTTTTGAAGGTATCTTTTCTGCCTTTGTATTCATTCCAGAGATTTTTCTTACCATCATCATAAGCCTGCTGCATGGAATCTGCTGCATCCAACAGCGCATCCGTCACCTGATTCAGTCGGGTGAAACGGACTGCAGCAATTACCATCAGAATTCCAATTAAAATCAGAAATGCAATATTAATCACCAGATTGCTTCTGGATGTTACCTGACCCGTAAATACTCCATTGATGAAGAGGATAAAGCCAAACATCAGGATGTACAAAACGAAAAGTAAATAATAAGATTTATTCCTCATAAAGAGCCTCCTTTGTATCCATATCTTATGACTACTCTAACATATTTTGAAAGCAGGCTCAATGGCCGGAAGTTAATCTTAAAAGAATCTTAATGAATTCTTCTGCTGTTACATTATATTGTCTGCATAATATGGCACAATGAGTTTGTAGCCGGATACAATCTTACTACTGGTCATATGATTAATGGACATAACTTCATTCAGATAATCTTCCTTAGATACATAATGGGTACTGTCCATATATTTCTCTGCAATGTCCCAGAGAGTATCTCCCTTTTCTATCTCAATACTCGTATAATATTTATGTGCAGAATCCTGCTCCGGTTCCTGCGCTCTGGTGAACAGAGTTCCAAATCCGAAACCAATTCCAAAGATCACCAGAAGGGTCAGAAGAATCATCAGAAGAAATTTTTTCCGTTCCCGCTGCTGTTTCTGTGCTTTTGCTCTGTTTACTCTTCTAATCTGCTTACGTTCCATCATCTCTGCTGCATACATTTCATTCTTCCTCCTTCGAACAATCGTTCCGAACATTTGTTCTTTACTGATTTGATTATATTACCAGAACAAATGTTTGTCAATCATATTTTCGAATATTTGTTCGATATTTTTCTTTTTGATTTCCATGGCAAACCATGGTATAATTAACATTTACTTGGGAGAATTTTCGACAGAAATGAATGATAAACGGAAGGAACGAAAACAAAAGATGGCAGTAAACAAAAATGGTATTGTAGTATTAGGCGCGGTATTCGTGGATATTAAAGGATTTCCGGAAGATATTTACATTCCGGATGGAAGAAACGCAGGAAAAGTAGAATACGTACACGGCGGTGTCAGCCGTAATGTGGTAGAGGACATTGCGAACATTGAGCTTCGTCCTACTTTTCTAGGGATCGTGGACGATTCCGCTCTCGGCGAGGACGTCATCCGCAAACTTCAGAAACATAAAGTAAATACCGAATATATGCAGACTGTTCCCGGCGGCATGGGTACCTGGCTGGCTGTATTTGACCACAATGGCGATGTGGCAGGCTCTATCTCCCAGCGCCCGGATCTGACCCCGATTCTCTCGATTCTGGAAGAAAAAGGCAATGAGATCATTTCCCAGTGCGATTCTGTTGTCATCGAAGTGGATATGGACAAGGAGATTGTGAAAAAGATTGTCCAGTTCTGTGAGAAATACAATAAGAAGCTTTACGGTGTGGTCAGCAATATGAGCATCGCTATGGAGCGCCGTGATTTTCTTCAGAAATTTGACTGTTTTATCTGCAACCAGCAGGAAGCAGGCATGTTCTTCTCTGATGACTACAGCCATAAGACTCCGGATGAAATGCAGGACATCCTGGCTGACTGTCTGAAACATGCCAATATTCCGTCCATGGTTGTCACCATGGGAGGTGAGGGTTCTGTCTATGCGGACAAGAGTGGTCTTCGCGGATTTTATCCTGCCAGAAGCGTACAGGTGAAGGACACCACCGGTGCCGGAGATTCCTTCTGTGCAGGTGTAGCCAGCGGTCTTACCTATGGAAAGAGCCTGGAAGATTCCGTGGCTATCGGAACCCGCCTGGCTGCTTCCGTCATTACATCTTCTGAAAATGTATGCCCGCGGTTTCTCCCGGCAGAACTGGGAATCACCGAGCAGGCATAAATTATTTTCTTGCACAATTTGTCGCTGCACCGGTCAGAATCTCCAGACCATGCTGCAGGGACGGCAGAATGTATTCCAGAGACTCTCTCACTGCTTTCGGGCTTCCGGGAAGATTGATAATCAGTGTCTGTTTCCGGATGCAGGCCGCTGCCCTGCTCAACATGGCCCGTGGCGTAATGGTCATACTGTAAGCGCGGATGGCTTCCGGAATTCCAGGAACCATTCGTTCTGCAATGTCCATCGTTGCTTCCGGCATGCAGTCTCTCGGTGAAAATCCGGTTCCTCCTGTGGTCAGCAGAAGCTCTGCAATCCCTTCATCCGCAATGCGGGCCATCTCTTCTGCCAGCATTTTCCGGTCATCCGGCAGAAGAATGGTATGCACTACCTCATATCCATTTGCCTCCAGCATTTCCCGTATCGCCGGACTACTCAAGTCTTCCCGCTCTCCTGAATAACCAGAATCACTGGACGTAAGAATCGCTGCCCGGAAAGGCCGTTTCACTACCATAATCTCATCTCCTTCTGAAATCACGCCACCCTTCAGGACTTTCGCAAAAATGCCTTCCCGCGGCATAATACAGTCACCCATGACTTTGAAAATCTCGCAGCCACTGTGGCACTGCTTTCCGATCTGAGTTACTTCCAGAAGTACGTCGTTACACTGTAAACACGTTCCGACAGGAAGCGTCCTTAAATCAATTCCCTGAACAGTCAGATTTTCACCAAATGCGCCATCCACAACCGGCGCCCCTTTTTTCTTAAATTCCTCTATTTTTTCATAAGATAAAAGACTCACCTGCCGATGCCATTTTCCGGCATGAGCGTCATGCTCCACACCCCAGTCTTCAATGAGTTTCGCAGAATGTACATTCTTCTTTGGCGTTCCCTTTTGTTCGCTTATATTTACGGCAATAATTTTTCCCATACTGCCTGGTCCTCCTCTTGCGTTTCGTAATCAATCTGCTTCTATGGTAACTTATCTTCGGTGGAAAAGCAACCGTTACAAATTTGACAGAAAGGAACGTCAACGGTATAATAAATCCCAGAAATTCCCCCATTTTCTATTCTTATGAGGGAACTGTAAGGAGCATTACATGAGTGAATTTACCCATTTTAACCGGCATGGCGAAGCTGTCATGGTGGATGTAAGTGAGAAGGCAGAAACAGCGCGGGAAGCCGTGGCGAAGGGCTGCATCTGCATGAGCCGGGAGTGTTTTGAAAAAGTAAAATCAGGAACTATGGGAAAAGGAGATGTCCTCGGTGTGGCTAGGGTGGCCGGAATTATGGCCGCCAAGAAAACCTCTGAACTGGTTCCACTCTGCCATCTTCTGAACCTGACCAAAGTAGAAATTCATTTTGAACTGGAAGACGCAGAATCCACCATCCGTGCCATCTGTACCACCCGCACCACCGGAAAAACCGGCGTGGAAATGGAAGCGTTGACCGGCGTGCAGGTCGCTCTTCTGACTATTTACGATATGTGCAAAGCGGTAGACAAACGGATGGAAATGAACGACATCCATCTCTGTGAGAAAAAAGGCGGAAAAAGCGGAGATTTCGTGCGATGAAGGACCAATATGGGCGTACCATTGATTATCTGCGCGTCTCCATTACGGATCGCTGCAATCTAAGGTGCCGTTACTGTATGCCCCACGGAATCGAATGGATCCCTATGGAAGAGATTCTGACACTGGAAGAAGTCACCGAAGTCTGCCGACAGGCCGCTTCCCTCGGTATTCAGAAAATCAAGGTTACCGGAGGCGAACCGCTGGCACGAAAAGGCTGCACCAATCTCATCGGAATGCTGACCTCCCTTCCGGGAATTGAGCAGGTAACTCTGACTACCAACGGCATTCTGCTAAGCGACTATGCAGAAGATCTGAAACGTCATGGCCTTTATGCAGTCAATGTAAGCCTTGATACATTACATCCGGATACGTATGCTAAAATTACCGGTTATAAGGAACTCTCCCGCGTGCTGGAAGGTATTCGCGCCATGGAACGTTTACAAATTCCGGTGAAAATCAATACGGTTCTCCAGCGCGGCTTCAATGATACCGAATGGAAGGATCTTGCTCTGCTTGCGAAGGACCGCCCTCTCGATGTTCGATTTATTGAACTGATGCCGATCGGTCATGGAAAAGATCTGGTGTCCGTTCCAAATCCGGAAATTCTGGAAAAACTGACCGCAGCATTTGGTCCGCTGACACCGGACAGCCATTCTCACGGAAATGGTCCTGCCCGCTATTATCATATCGAAGGATTTCAGGGCAGCATCGGCTTTATCAGTGCCCTTCATGGAAAATTCTGCAGCCAGTGTAACCGTATCCGCCTGACTTCCACCGGAGAACTGAAACCATGTCTCTGTTATGGCGACCATATTTCCATAAAAAAAGCCCTCCGAATCGGAAGTTCTGAGGACGTCAGACAGCTGCTTTCACAGTCCATTTCTCAAAAGCCTGCCGCTCACTGTTTTGAAACCGTTCCCGCCGTTACGGAAACAAACGAAATGTCCCGCATCGGCGGTTAATCATTATCTTAATACCATCACATCTGCAGGCGCCATATGTAACCATATGGTATCCTGCGGATGTTCTTTTTCACAAAATTTCTGCCAGAATTCTTTGGTCGTCTCCACACGAATTTTATTAAAGTGCTGTTTTCTGCTTTCTTCCGAACTGTCTGCATGCTCAGGACTTACCATGAGCACCGTGGAAAATACATCATCAATAACCTTTTCCAGACGGCACCGGAAAGTATTTTCCGGATGAGCAGCTGCTTCCTGCTCACTGACCGGATGAATGTAATGGCTGCGGACACCCACATAATGAATTTCTCCTGTGAGTACGCCTGCATAGGAAAGGGTCTCGCCCCAATCCTGAACATAGACACTTCCCGGATGATTTTCCGTGGCATTGCTTCTGATCTCTGCTCTTGCAAAATTTTTACATCCGGATAACAGTGCTGCCGCTCTTGATTCCGGCGCTTCAAAAAGCTGCTTCACCGGAATTACCGGACTGGAAGTACCGTGATCCATCACGCATACACGGTCACAGATCCGATAAACCTCATCCCGGCTGTGAGAGACAAAGAGGGTTGGCCCGTCAAATTCTTTCAGTACATCCTGAAGCTCCTGTTCCAGATTCCACCGAAGATACCCATCCAGCGCAGAAAATGGCTCGTCCAGCATCAAAATATCCGGACTTGACAGAAAAATACGTGCCAGCGCCACCCGCTGCTGCTGTCCGCCAGACAATTCCGAAGGTTTGTGCTTTTCCAGACCTGTCAGTTCAAATTTCTCCAGCATTTCCCGGATCTTCTGATTGGCTGCTTTTTTATTTTTCTCACAGGCCATAAGCCCTGTCATCAGATTCTGTTGTACCGTCATATTGGGAAACAACGCATAATTCTGGAACAAAAGACCCACATGCCGGTCCTGGGGACGGACGTTGATCTTGCTGGCAGAGTCAAAGAGTACCTTGCCGTCCAGTTCAATATGTCCTTCATCCGGTTTTACAATTCCGGCAATGCAGCGCAGCGTCATACTCTTTCCACAGCCGGAAGCACCCAAGATTCCCGTCACGCCGTCACCGGCCTCAAACTGTGTCTCCAGCGTAAAGTCGCCCAGCTTTTTTCTGATATCCACATATAATGCCATGTCCCACTACCTCCCTGCTGCCCGGCTCTGCTTCTTTTCCAGAAGATTTACGGCCAGAAGCACCACTGCAGAGATCACCACATTTACCAGCACCCATTTGAAGGCCAGCGCATCATTGTCCGTCCGCCACAGCTGATAGACCGTCGTCGAAATCGTCGCCGTCTTTCCCGGCGTATAGCCTGCTACCATACTGGTGGCTCCATATTCGCCCAGCGCTCTTGCAAACGCCAGCACCGTACCTGCCAGAATGCCCTGTCGGCAGGCCGGCATACGGATACGCCAGAAAATAAATGCATTGGAAAGTCCCAGCGTCTGACCAGAATAGGCAAGCGTCTCGTCAAAACTTTCAAAGGCACCGCGGGCTGTCCGGTACATGAGTGGAAATGCCACCACTGCCGCTGCAAAAATGCCGGAATACCAGGTCATCACCAGCTTCGTGCCGAATGTCTCCAGCACCCACGCGCCAAAAGGCCGTCTCGGACCCATGAGCAGAAGCAGGAAATATCCTACCACCGTGGGAGGCAGCACCAACGGAAGGGTCACTACCACATCAAGCACACCCTTTACCGCCAGTGGAAGTTTCGCTATGTAGTAGGCCGCAAAAATGCCTGTGAAAAATACGATTACACTGGCAATCAGCGCAATACGCAGGGAATTATACAGTGGAAACCAGTCCATACACGCCTCCGGATTTCTTTATTCTGCTGCCGTAAATCGTTACTGTTCACTCGTACCTCGTTCCAGTAACGATTCGCAGGCTCATTTAAGGTTTTGCTTCGCAAAAGGAGCCTGCTCACCCCTGAATCATATTCTTACGCAGCCTGACAGCAAGTGTCTGGCTGCTGTCTAAACAGTTACCGTAAATCCTACAGATTCAAATACGCTCATGCAGTCATCGGTCTGCAGGTAAGCAAGAAATTCCTTCGCTGCTTCCTGATTCTGGGAAATGTTGAGGACGGCTGCCGGGTAAATTACCTGTTTGCAAAGATCTGCACCTGCCTGATCCACAACGGTAAGTCCTGCGGAGAACGCATCCGTTGCATAAATGATACCTACGTCTGCAGCTGCCTCAGATACCTGGGTCGTTACTTCTTTTACATTGGAGCCATAGGTAATCTTGCCCTCTGCTTCCAGACTGTCCAGAATACCAAGGTTGGTCAGAATTTCTGTAGAATACTGTCCTACCGGAACATCCTCATTGCCAAGTGCCAGCAGGGAAAGCTTGTCAGTTCCCAGATCCTCAAAGGACTCGATTCCTTTCGGATTTCCATCCGGAACAGCCAGAACAACTTTGTTCTCAAGAAGATTGACTCTGGTTCCCTCCAGTACATAGTCAAGCCCTTCGGTGTTTACTTCCGGATCTGCATCTTTGTCCAACTGGTTCATCTGCTTCTGCGCTGCGGAAATAAAGACATCACAGTCTGCACCTTCCTGAATCTGGGTTTTCAGAGTTCCTGAAGAATCAAAATTAAATACCAGAGTCACATTCGGAGCAACTTCCTTATACATCTCCTGAATCTCGGTCAGGGTTTCCGTCATGGATGCTGCCGCAAATACATTTAACGTCACCGGCTCCGCATCGGTTTCTGCCGGAGCTTCTGCCGCTGCATCTGCAGTCTCTTCCGTTGCAGCATCCTCTGCTGCCGGTGCCTCTTCCGTCTTGGATGCGCTGCAGCCCATCATGGATACTGCCATCGCACTTACCAGTAAACCTGCAATCAATTTCTTCTTCATAATCATGTTCCTCTCTTCTGTATTTTTCTTTACAGCTATCGTTATTTTTTTAAAAGAATAACGCCGCGTATATTATAACGAAAAGGTTGGGGAGGTGCAAGGGATTTACTGGATATTCCTCGTCATTTCCCCCGGTACAGCTTTTTTCCCAAACATTGCCAATGCCTGATTTACCTTATCCAGACGCACGGTTTCTTTTCCCTGTTCCAGCTCTCTCACAAACCGAAGTCCTAATCCGGAACGCATCGCAAATTCTTCCTGCGTCAGGCCTGCTCTTTTTCTTTCTTGTTTTATATAATCTCCAATAATACTCATATTTTATATAATACTCCCGTTCGGGTATAAATATCTTACTGAAACTCCCCGAAATACACATCAAAGAAGTTCTGTGTCATTCTCCGCATGTCCTCCACCATAGCGTGATACCGCTCCATAAAGACTCGTCCCTCCGGTGTAATGGTCGAGCTTCCACCATTCTTTCCGCCATTACAGCGATTGAGAAATCGGAATCCAAGTTCCTTTTCTGCCCGATTAATAATCTTCCATCCTTTGGAATAGGACATATTCATTTTTGCCGCCGCGGCCTGAATAGAACCCGTCTCATCGATATATTTCAGAAGATCGTAAACACCTGGCCCAAAGAAATCTTCTTCTCTGGAAATGACCAGCTTATTTCGGAAATGAAGCGTATTGGCATTCCAACGGTCTTTTAGATACTGACTGATGCGGTCAATCCCATTTTCTTCTAACAGAGAATAGGTAATACCCGGATCACCTGTGAACAAACGTTCTGCACTCTGCTGCAAACACAACTCTTCTATAGTCTGTCCATCAAAATCAGCATCCAGCACAATACTTCTGGGCCATCCCAGTTGTTCCTGATATACTGGTACCGCTGCATGTTCACAGGCAAGCAGCTGCTCCAGCGTTTCATTCGAAAAAGCGGGATATTCCACTGGAAGCACCAGCACCCGATCCATCTGTTCCTTTGCATGGCGAAGTCCCAGTGCCAGCGCGTCAGAAAAACTGTGCCTCTGATAGTCCTCATCTTCTATGATGACCACATTATTATGACTCAAATGAAGTTTCAGCGTCTCACTGTGACATCCGGTCTGCACCAGGATAGGCGAAATCTTCGCTTTCCGCAGTTTCGCAATCTCTCCCTTAATAACCGTCGTCCCATCCAGCGGATACATGGGAAGAAATACCGGAATGCCTTCGTTGTCCTGCTGCCCTTCTCCATAATCACCGGAAGCGATGATCAAAGCTCCTGTTTTCATGCTGTCTCCTTTATTTCCAAATTGAACATCCAGATATCTTTGTAAACCTAATTCCTTTTACTCAATCGTATTTAATAGCCAATTTAAATACCGATATGCGACTCCTCTCGAAAGAATATTATGGAAAGCCTGATTTCCATAATTTCTTAGGCAACCATAACAAGATGTCTCTTCTGTGCAACCACAATTGCCGTTAACTTTTTCTTTTGCCTTAGCAATCACCAATTCAAGATGTTCATAAATATACTTCACAAATCCAGAGCCTCCCGGAGTATCATCATATAAGACAATTTGACCTTTGCCGGTAATGCATCCATTAATATCACTTCTGTTGATGTCTAACGCAGTACTTGCTCCTTCGAGTAATGCATATAAAACCGACATATATTGATCTTTGTATTCCAATGAGTCAGAAAGTGGCTGTTCAACTATATAACTTGGTAATTGAATCTTTAGAATATCTGTTGAAAACTGATGTCCTAATGATACTCTCTGTAACGTTTTATTCGGACAAGTTCTGCCATATTTATTGCTGTGTCCCTTCTTTGGAATCTTATCGACCTCAGTGGTAAATCCACACTCCGGACATACGTACAAGCCTGCACCATTAGTTCCCTGATTAAGTACAAACAACTTTCCTCCTGGCGAATACTTTGCAGAAACTTCTTTTCCATTAAAATTCAATATTCTACTCTTAACTTCACGTTGCTGACTTTCCGTAAGGTCTGTATCACTCCAAAACTGTGTCTGAGTAGCATAATAGGCTTTTGGTCTCGTTTCTCCCACTTGCTTAGGAGATTCTTTATAAGAAGTAGAGAAACCAAATAATGGGATAATGAACTTACGGGCTTTCATTTTAGCTTGGCAAACTGGACAAAGTTCGACATCATCACTAATATCAATAGTAACTTCTGTCATTTCTGTTTTGGGAGGATAAATATGCTTACAATTCTGGCACTCATAATACACATACGTTGGCCAGCTTTTGTCAGGTATAGTATTAACTGCATAACTTTTCCACAGTTTCCCGTTGGCTATAATCTGTGCTGGTGGAGCAAATTCACTGATTGCCATTCTCAAATCTCTGGATAAATCAAGTTTTTCCGCTTCTCTATTTTTATTGTTAATAATATTCAGCGAAACTGTATCAATACCCAACAATGGATATGCTTGAATATCTCGCGCAATACCCCTACATGTGATTTTATGGGCCGCAGAATATATAATAATTCCATATGGTGACCGTAAATACCTTTGATTGATTCTTCTGCCATTTGAATCAAAATAAATATAACCATCCATTTCTATTCCTTTTATTTCATATTTTGTCAAATGATTTTCAAATCCATCATTATACTCAAAGTTGAGAATATATGATTTGCACGGTTTAACCGAAATAACCATCTGATCTATGAAACGTTTTTCTTCCACTCCCTGAACACAGCATTCTTTTTCAATGCAAAATCCATTATCTCCTACAATCGTCCATTTTCCACTGTCCACCCATTCCTCTGTCATATTTTTGCGTGGTAAAACAATACATAGCCCCTTTTTCCCATTTTCAAAGAAAAAATATGGTTTCACATCTATATGTTCTTCAGCATTTTTCCATGATAAGCAGATTTAACCTTATCCTGTTCTAACCACTCTGAAAAGGCTTCTGAATATTTGCCTGAAAAATTTTCCATTTGAGTAGCTGCCAAATAAGTATCCTGAACATCTAACACAAAATTAATGGCACGTTCTTCCGGTGCATCAGCAAAAAAATGTAATAACGGTCTATGTACGCTATACTCTTTAGATTTAATTTCATCTATAAGGAACTGCGGATCAACATTACTCATCACTTGTAAAATTCAATAACATATCTCCCCACCACTATTAACAATAATTTTTACAATATTTTCATCTATGCTCAGACTGTTTACCGCAATCTGCAATTATACCGCACACATGTATTAAGTAAATTTTATCACCGAACTCATTGTTTGACTATCACAACATTAAAATCATTAGTCAAAAATGAAATTCAAATTTTCAAGTAACTATTTCATGTAAATTCCAAATATACGCCTATATTCTCCCCCCCCTTTCTGCGAATTCCCATTGCAATTTTCCCACGCCTTATATATAATAAAAAGGTG